>NZ_JBSVCZ010000078.1:0-376 GCF_054072955.1 Streptomyces sp. SS8 | reverse complement strand
ACGACTACGACGTGATCGTGGTCGGCTCCGGTTTCGGCGGTTCGGTGTCCGCGCTGCGGCTGACGGAGAAGGGCTACCGGGTCGGGGTGCTGGAGGCGGGGCGGCGCTTCACCCGCCAGACGCTGCCGAGGAACTCCTGGGACCTGCGGAACTACCTGTGGGCCCCGGCGCTGGGCCTGTACGGCATCCAGCGCATCCATCTGATGGACAAGGTGATGATCCTGGCCGGGGCCGGGGTGGGCGGGGGTTCGCTGAACTACGCCAACACCCTCTACGTGCCGCCGCCGGCGTTCTTCGCCGACCGCCAGTGGGGGCACATCACCGACTGGCAGGAGGAGCTGAAGCCGTACTACGACCAGGCCAGGCGGATGCTGGG
>NZ_JBSVCZ010000077.1:0-385 GCF_054072955.1 Streptomyces sp. SS8 | reverse complement strand
CGTACGGCTGAACCCCACGGTGACGCCGTCGGACGTCCATCTGAAGGCCGCGGCCGGGAAGATGGGCGTGGGCGACACCTTCCACCTGGCGCCGGTGGGCGTCTTCTTCGGCGACGGCGAGGACGCGGGAGGAGAGGTCAGGGCCGCCCCGGGCACGGAGGTGCCCGACCCCTACTTCGGCGGCGCGGGACCGGCCCGCCGGGCGTGCACCGAGTGCGGCGAGTGCATGACCGGCTGCCGGCACGGCGCCAAGAACACCCTCACCGAGAACTACCTGTACCTCGCCGAGAGGGCCGGTGCGGTCATCCACCCGATGACCACCGTCACCGAGGTGGCCGAGGACGGCGCCGGAGGCTTCCGGGTGACCACGGTGCGCACCGGGAAG
>NZ_JBSVCZ010000076.1:0-388 GCF_054072955.1 Streptomyces sp. SS8 | reverse complement strand
GCGCCTGGCGGTGGGGACGGTGGTGACGGTGAAACCCCCGGCGCCGTCCTCGGCCACCTCGGTGACGGTGGTCATCGGGTGGATGACCGCACCGGCCCTCTCGGCGAGGTACAGGTAGTTCTCGGTGAGGGAGTTCTTGGCGCCGTGCCGGCAGCCGGTCATGCAGGATCCGCACCCCAGGCAGGTGGTGCGGGCCGGTCCCGCGCCGCCGAAGTAGGGGTCGGGCACCTCCGCGCCCGGGGCGGCCCTGACCTCTCCTCCCGCGTCCTCGCCGTCGCCGAAGAAGACGCCCACCGGGGTGAGCCGGAAGGTGTGGCCCACGCCCATCCGCCGGGCGACGTTCTCCAGATGGGTGTCGGCCGCGGTCCTGGTGGGGTTGGTGCGCACC
>NZ_JBSVCZ010000075.1:0-413 GCF_054072955.1 Streptomyces sp. SS8 | reverse complement strand
CCGATGAGCCAGGCGGCGCAGAACCTGAACTGGTTGATCACCAACTTCGTGGACAACACCCCGGGGGTGTCGCACACGGTGGTGGTCTCCGCCGACGGCCTCCTTCTGGCCATGTCCGAGGGGTTTCCGCGGGATCGTGCCGATCAGTTGGCGGCGGTCGCGTCGGGGCTGACCTCGCTGACCGCTGGTGCGTCGCGCATCTTCGAGGGGGGTGCGGTGAATCAGACGGTGGTGGAGATGGAGCGGGGGTTCCTCTTCATCATGTCGATCTCCGACGGTTCCTCGCTGGCGGTGCTGGCGCATCCGGATGCGGACATCGGTCTGGTCGGGTACGAGATGGCCCTGTTGGTGGACCGTGCGGGTACGGTGCTGACGCCGGACCTCCGCGCCGAACTGCAGGGAAGTCTGCTCAA
>NZ_JBSVCZ010000074.1:0-422 GCF_054072955.1 Streptomyces sp. SS8 | reverse complement strand
ATCGGTGCGCTTAGGCACGCTGGCCCTCCATCAGGGAGACGAAGCGGTCGAACAGGTACGCGGCGTCATGCGGCCCGGCCGCCGCCTCGGGGTGGTACTGGACACTGAACGCCGGCCGGTCCAGCAGCCGCAGGCCCTCCACCACCCCGTCGTTGAGACAGACATGGGAGACCTCCGCACGCCCGTAGGGGGTGTCGCTGGGCGCGTCCAGGGGCGCGTCCACGGCGAAGCCGTGATTGTGCGCGGTCACCTCCACCCGGCCGGTGGCCCGGTCCCGCACCGGCTGGTTGATGCCGCGGTGGCCGTACTTGAGCTTGTAGGTGCCAAACCCCAGCGCCCGGCCCAGGATCTGGTTGCCGAAGCAGATGCCGAACAGCGGCGTGCCCCGCTCCAGCACCCCCCGCACCAGCGCCACCGGATGA
>NZ_JBSVCZ010000073.1:0-422 GCF_054072955.1 Streptomyces sp. SS8 | reverse complement strand
GTCGGTGCGCTTAGGCACGCTGGCCCTCCATCAGGGAGACGAAGCGGTCGAACAGGTACGCGGCGTCGTGCGGCCCGGCCGCCGCCTCGGGGTGGTACTGGACACTGAACGCCGGCCGGTCCAGCAGCCGCAGGCCCTCCACCACCCCGTCGTTGAGGCAGACGTGGGAGACCTCGGCGCGCCCGTAGGGGGTGTCGCCGGGCGCGTCCAGGGGCGCGTCCACGGCGAAGCCGTGATTGTGCGCGGTCACCTCCACCCGGCCGGTGGCCCGGTCCCGCACGGGCTGGTTGATGCCGCGGTGGCCGTACTTGAGCTTGTAGGTGCCGAACCCCAGCGCCCGGCCGAGGATCTGGTTGCCGAAGCAGATGCCGAACAGCGGCGTGCCCCGCTCCAGCACCCCCCGCATGAGGGAGACCGGATGG
>NZ_JBSVCZ010000072.1:0-454 GCF_054072955.1 Streptomyces sp. SS8 | reverse complement strand
GGAGGAGTTCCCGCACCTGAGGTCGCGGATGCCCACGCTGTGGTCGTCGTCGTACTTCGCCGCGTCGGCCGGCGCCGTCTCGGCGGACACCGTCGAGAAGTACATCGACACCCAGTGGGAACGCCCGCGGAAGAAGGGGGACGGCTCGTGATCCGCGCGTACGAGTTCCTCCTGCGCCCCACCGCCGGCCAGACCCTCGCGCTCGGCGAGATGCTGGCCGACCACCGCTCCCTGTACGACGGAGCGTTGCAGGAGCGGCGGGACGCCTGGCGGCACGCCTCGAAGACCACGGTGCGCTACGGCGACCAGTCCGCGCAGCTCAAGGACATCCGCGCCTTCGACCCCGAGCGGCAGGGCCGCTGGTCGTTCTCCTCCCAGCAGGCGACCCTGCGCCGGCTGGACCAGGCGTTCGCCGCGTTCTTCAAGCGGGTGAAGGCCGGGCAGACGCCGGGGC
>NZ_JBSVCZ010000071.1:0-455 GCF_054072955.1 Streptomyces sp. SS8 | reverse complement strand
CCCGCGGGTGTCGCGTTCCTCGGCGCTGGCGTCCAAGGCCACCGGTTTCCCGATCGCCAAGATCGCCGCCAGGCTGGCCGTGGGCTACACCCTGGATGAGATTCCCAACGACATCACCGAGCAGACGCCGGCGTCCTTCGAGCCGACGCTGGACTATGTGGTGGTCAAGGTCCCGCGGTTCGCGTTCGAGAAGTTCCCGGCCGCCGATGCCACGCTCACCACCACGATGAAGTCGGTGGGTGAGGCGATGGCCATCGGCCGCAACTTCCCCGAGGCTCTTCAGAAGGCGCTGCGGTCGCTGGAGAAGACCGGCAGCCAGTTCGACTTCACCACCCCGGTGGGGGAGAAGGAGGAGCTGCTGCGTGAGGCGGCCCGTCCCACCGACGGCCGGATCAACACGGTCATGGCCGCCATCCGGGCCGGCGCCACCCCCGAGGAGGTCTTCGCCGCCACCG
>NZ_JBSVCZ010000070.1:0-455 GCF_054072955.1 Streptomyces sp. SS8 | reverse complement strand
TGGTGGCGGCGAAGACCTCCTCGGGGGTGGCGCCGGCCCGGATGGCGGCCATGACCGTGTTGATCCGGCCGTCGGTGGGACGGGCCGCCTCACGCAGCAGCTCGCCCTTGTCGCCCGGCTCGCCGGTGAAGTCGAACTGGCTGCCGGTCTTCTCCAGCGACCGCAGCGCCTTCTGAAGAGCCTCGGGGAAGTTGCGGCCGATGGCCATCGCCTCACCCACCGACTTCATCGTGGTGGTGAGGGTGGAGTCGGCGGCCGGGAACTTCTCGAACGCGAAGCGCGGGACCTTGACCACCACATAGTCGAGCGTGGGCTCGAAGGAGGCCGGGGTCTGCTCGGTGATGTCGTTGGGGATCTCGTCGAGGGTGTAGCCCACGGCCAGCCTGGCGGCGATCTTGGCGATCGGGAAACCGGTGGCCTTGGACGCCAGCGCCGAGGAACGCGACACCCGCGGA
>NZ_JBSVCZ010000069.1:0-519 GCF_054072955.1 Streptomyces sp. SS8 | reverse complement strand
TTAGTCCACGCTCCCCCCACACGAGCACTACAGTCCGCATCGTCGACCACATGCCTCGCTCGGAGGAGCCATGACCCCGCCGCCCGCCTCACCCAATCCGTACGGTGGCCTGAACGACCACGCGCCGTACGGCGGTGAGGGCGACCAGCCGCTGGTGCGGCCGTACGCCATGACCGGGGGCCGTACCCGGCCGCGCTACCAGCTCGCCATCGAGGCGCTGGTGAGCACCACCGCAGATCCGGCACAGCTCATGGGCCTGCTTCCGGAGCACCAGCGGATCTGCCACCTGTGCCAGGAGGTCAAGTCAGTGGCGGAGATCTCCGCGCTGCTCGCCATACCCCTGGGCGTGGCCCGTATTCTCGTGGCCGACCTGGCCGAGGCCGGGATGGTGGCCATCCATCAGCCGGGCAGCAGCAGCGAGCCCGGCGGCGCACCGGATGTGACACTGCTCGAAAGGGTGCTCAGTGGACTTCGCAAGCTCTAGCCCGCAGGCCGCCTACGGGGCCTCCTCGCAGCGTG
>NZ_JBSVCZ010000068.1:0-523 GCF_054072955.1 Streptomyces sp. SS8 | reverse complement strand
GCGTGCTCGACCAGCGTGATCAGCGCACTCTTCGCCTCCGCCCGGTGCCGCGCGTCCGTGGTGATGATCGGCGCGTCCGGACCGATCTGCAGCGCCTCACGCACCTCGTCCGGCGTGTACGGCTGATGCCCGTCGAACCCGTTCAGCGCGATCACGAACGGCAGACCCGAGTTCTCGAAGTAGTCCACCGCCGGGAAGCAGTCCGCCAGCCGGCGCGTGTCCACCAGCACCACCGCACCGATCGCACCGCGCACCAGGTCGTCCCACATGAACCAGAACCGGTCCTGGCCCGGCGTACCGAACAGGTACAGGATCAGGTCCTGGTCCAGCGTGATACGGCCGAAGTCCATCGCCACCGTCGTGGTGGTCTTGCCACCGGTGTGCGTCAGGTCGTCGATCCCGGCGGACGCGGCGGTCATCACGGCTTCGGTGCGCAGCGGGTTGATCTCCGACACGGCGCCCACGAAGGTCGTCTTGCCCACGCCGAACCCGCCCGCCACCACGATCTTCGCGGAGGTGGTGG
>NZ_JBSVCZ010000067.1:0-661 GCF_054072955.1 Streptomyces sp. SS8 | reverse complement strand
TCATCACGCCGATACGACGGCCGGTCGTCGCGACGGAAGCCGCGCCCGCGGTCGTCATCGCGACGCGGACCACGAGGCCGCTCGTCCCGACGCTCACCACGGTCGTCGTCCCGGCGCGGGCCACGCGGCCGGTCATCACGGCGGTCATCACGCCGATACGACGGCCGATCATCGCGACGGAAACCGCCCCGGTCGTCGCGCCGGTCACCGCCCCTCTGATCCCGGTCATCCCGACGGAACGACGGCCGATCATCGCGACGGAAACCACCACGGTCACCACGCTCGTCGTCCCGGCGCGGGCCACGCGGTCCGTCGTCACGGCGGTCATCGCGCCGATACGACGGCCGGTCGTCGCGGCGGAAGCCGCGCCCGCGGTCATCATCGCGACGCGGACCACGAGGCCGCTCGTCCCGACGCTCACCACGGTCGTCGTCCCGGCGCGGGCCACGCGGCCGGTCATCACGACGGAAACCACCCCGCCTCTCGTCGCCGCTGTGGCGACGCGGCCTGTCCGAGTGCTCGGGCCGGCCCGACTGCTCCTCCGAGGAATTGGACATTGGTGTGGCTCCTGTCTTGGGGTGATACACGTTCGATCTTGCGTACAAACAGAAAAAGGACCCTTGGTCCCAGCATGTACGCTGGGACCAAGGGTCCTTCAAAT
>NZ_JBSVCZ010000066.1:0-731 GCF_054072955.1 Streptomyces sp. SS8 | reverse complement strand
CTAGCAATACAGGCCGTGCGTATCGCGTCTCCGCGCCATAAGGTGCGGGGACGCGGTGGGCTAGCGGCACACGAAGAAGACGGCCCAGTGACGTCAGGCAGTGGAGGAGGAGACGTGGCAACGCCCCCAGGCGGTCCTTACGGCGGTGAGCACCGGTCTCAGCCGCAGCACGACCCGTCCATGAAGCGCTACAACTTCCCCTCCGCGCCGAGCGGTCAGCAGTGGCAGGAGCCCCCCTCCCAGCCAGGGCCGCAGGACTACCCCCAGTACCAGCAGCCTCAGCAGCCCCACGCTCAGCAGCCTCCCCGCCCGAGGCAGGCCGAGGAACCCCCCAGGCCCCGCCGTTCCCGGCCCGCGGCCGAAGACCGCGGCGGATCGTCGCCGCTGGTGCGGCCGTACGCCATGACCGGGGGCCGTACCCGGCCGCGCTATCAGCTCGCCATCGAGGCGCTGGTGCACACCACCGCGCAGCCCGCTCGCCTCCAGGGCCAGCTCCCGGAGCACCAGCGGATCTGCCATCTGTGTTACGAGATCAAATCGGTTGCCGAGATCTCCGCACTTCTCTCCATTCCCTTGGGCGTCGCCCGTATCCTCGTGGCCGACCTGGCCGAGGCCGGCCTCGTCGCCATCCATCAGCCGGGCAGCAGCAGCGAGCCCGGCGGCCAGCCAGATGTGACACTGCTCGAAAGGGTGCTCAGTGGACTTCGCAAGCTCTAGCGGTGCAACCCGCT
>NZ_JBSVCZ010000065.1:0-733 GCF_054072955.1 Streptomyces sp. SS8 | reverse complement strand
CGATGACGATCTCTGCCCGCACAGCCTCCAGGGTGCCCGCCGTACTGGTCCTGGAGGACGGCCGCACCTTCCGCGGCCGCGCCTACGGGGCCGTGGGCGAGACCCTGGGTGAGGCGGTGTTCTCCACCGGCATGACCGGCTACCAGGAGACCCTGACCGATCCGTCCTACCACCGGCAGGTGGTGGTGATGACCGCTCCGCACATCGGTAACACCGGTGTCAACGACGAGGATCCGGAGTCGGGGCGGATCTGGGTGGCCGGCTATGTGGTGCGTGATCCGGCCCGGGTGCCCTCCAGCTGGCGTGCGGTGCGCACCCTGGACGAGGAGCTGACCGCCCAGGGGGTGGTCGGCATCAGCGGGGTGGACACCCGGGCGCTCACCCGCCATCTGCGTGAGCGGGGTGCGATGCGGGTCGGCATCTTCTCCGGCGACGCCATCGCCGACGAGGCCGCGATGCTGGCCAGGGTCAAGGCCGCCCCCGAGATGACCGGCGCCGACCTGGCCGCCGAGGTCGCCACCACCGAGGCGTACACCGTTCCGGCGGTCGGCGAGAAGCGCTTCACGGTCGCGGCCGTGGATCTGGGGATCAAGGGGATGACGCCGCGCCGGATGGCCGAGCGGGGCGTCGAGGTCCGGGTGCTGCCGGCCACGGCCACGCTGGAGGAGGTCTACGCGGTGGAGCCGGACGGGGTGTTCTTCTCCAACGGCCCCGGCGACCCGGCCGCCGCCGA
>NZ_JBSVCZ010000064.1:0-770 GCF_054072955.1 Streptomyces sp. SS8 | reverse complement strand
GTGGCCATCGGCGCCTCGCTGCAGGCCGGTGTCCTCAAGGGCGAGGTCAAGGACGTCCTGCTGCTGGACGTCACCCCGCTGTCCCTGGGCATCGAGACCAAGGGCGGCATCATGACCAAGCTGATCGAGCGCAACACCACGATCCCGACCAAGCGCTCGGAGATCTTCACCACCGCCGAGGACAACCAGCCCAGCGTGCAGATCCAGGTGTACCAGGGCGAGCGGGAGATCGCCGCGTACAACAAGAAGCTGGGCATGTTCGAGCTGACCGGGCTGCCGCCGGCGCCGCGCGGGGTGCCGCAGATCGAGGTCACCTTCGACATCGACGCCAACGGCATCATGCACGTCTCCGCCAAGGACCTGGGCACCGGCAAGGAGCAGCGGATGACCGTCACCGGCGGTTCGGCGCTGCCCAAGGACGACATCGAGCGGATGATGCGCGAGGCCGAGCAGTACGCGGAGGAGGACCACCGGCGCCGGGAGGCGGCCGAGACCCGCAACCAGGCCGAGCAGCTCGTCTACACCACGGAGAAGTTCCTGGCGGACAACGCCGACAAGGTGCCCGGGGATGTGAAGTCCGAGGTCGAGGCGTCGGTGGCGGACCTGAAGGAGAAGCTCAAGGGCGAGGACACCGCCGCCATCCGCGAGGCCTCGGAGAAGGTGGCGGCCACCAGCCAGAAGCTGGGCCAGGCCCTGTACGCCGACGCCCAGGGCCAGCAGGCCGCGGGCGGCGCCGAGACCGGCGCCGGTGCCAAGGCCGGCGCGGACGA
>NZ_JBSVCZ010000063.1:0-858 GCF_054072955.1 Streptomyces sp. SS8 | reverse complement strand
CTCGCCCTTGTTGGGCCACAGGGACATCGCCCGCTCGGCCTGGGCGGTGATGGTCAGCGACGGGTTGACGCCGAGGTTGGCGGAGACGGCCGCGCCGTCCACCACCGAGATGCCCGGGTGGCCGTAGAGCCGGTGGTAGGGGTCGATGACGCCCTCCTCGAGGGAGGCGCCGATCGGGCAGCCGCCCAGGAAGTGCGCCGTCAGCGGGGTGCCCATCAGCTCGCCGACGTTCGTGCCCGGGAAGCCGCCTATCTCCTCCGCCAGCAGTCTGACCGCCTCGGCGCCCTCGGGGATGTGGTCGGGGTTGGGCGCGCCGTGGCCCTGCTTCGCCGTCAGCAGGCCCCTGCCCAGCCCCTTGGTCTTGCGGTAGGTGGTCAGGGAGTTGTCCAGGGACTGCATCACCAGGCCGATGATCGTCCGCTCCGACCAGCGGTAGTTGGACAGCGTCCGCGCGGCCTGCACGGGGTGGCGCAGGCAGTGCGCCAGGAAGGCCAGCGGCCTCGGCGCGCGGCCGTAGGGCACCTGGAGGACGGAGAGGGCGCCCATGGCGTTGGAGCCCTTGCCGTAGCGGACCGGCTCGATGTGGGTGTTGTCGTTGGGGTGGATGGAGGAGGTGATGGCCACCCCCCTGGTGAAGTCCAGTTCCGCGTCCGGGCCGTGCTTCTTCCGGTAGCGGCGCGGGGAGGTCAGGGCGCCGACCAGGGCCTCGGAGTTGGTGCGGGTCAGCTCGCCCAGTCTCGGGGAGATGCGCGGCAGGACGCCCTCGTCGCGCATCCGGTGCAGCAGCGTCTGGGTGCCGTAGGTGCCGGCGGCGATCACCACCTTCTCCGCGCGCAGCACCGTGCGCCTCCCCCGGCG
>NZ_JBSVCZ010000062.1:0-869 GCF_054072955.1 Streptomyces sp. SS8 | reverse complement strand
CCGACCGGGTCGACCGCTCTGGACGTGGCGCTGGGAGTGGGCGGCCTGCCGCGCGGCCGGGTGGTGGAGGTCTACGGGCCGGAGTCCTCCGGCAAGACCACCCTGACCCTGCACGCGGTGGCCAACGCCCAGCGGATGGGCGGCACGGTGGCCTTCGTCGACGCCGAGCACGCGCTGGACCCGGAGTACGCCAAGCGGCTGGGGGTGGACGTGGACTCGCTGATCCTGTCCCAGCCCGACAACGGCGAGCAGGCGCTGGAGATCACCGACATGCTCATCCGCTCCGGGGCGCTGGACCTGATCGTGATCGACTCGGTGGCGGCGCTGGTGCCGCGCGCGGAGATCGAGGGGGAGATGGGCGACTCGCACGTGGGTCTGCAGGCGCGGCTGATGAGCCAGGCGCTGCGCAAGATCACCGGCGCGCTCAGCCAGTCCAAGACGACGGCCATCTTCATCAACCAGCTCCGCGAGAAGGTCGGCGTGATGTTCGGGTCGCCGGAGACGACCACCGGCGGGCGGGCGCTGAAGTTCTATGCCTCGGTGCGGCTGGACATCCGCCGGATCGAGACGCTCAAGGACGGCACCGATGCGGTGGGCAACCGCACCCGGGTGAAGGTGGTCAAGAACAAGGTGGCGCCGCCGTTCAAGCAGGCGGAGTTCGACATCCTGTACGGGGTGGGGATCAGCCGGGAGGGCGGGCTGATCGACATGGGGGTGGAGCACGGCTTCATCCGCAAGTCGGGTGCCTGGTACACCTATGAGGGCGATCAGCTGGGGCAGGGCAAGGAGAACGCCCGTAACTTCCTGCGGGACAACCCGGATCTGGCCGACGAGATCGAGAAGAAGATCAAGGAGAAGCTCGGCATCGG
>NZ_JBSVCZ010000061.1:0-902 GCF_054072955.1 Streptomyces sp. SS8 | reverse complement strand
ATCCGTTGCGTCCTGGTGATCGGCTCGGGTCCGATCGTGATCGGGCAGGCCGCCGAGTTCGACTACTCCGGCACCCAGGCGTGCCGGGTGCTGAAGGCCGAGGGGTTGCGGGTGGTGCTGGTCAACTCCAACCCGGCCACGATCATGACCGATCCGGAGATCGCGGATGCCACCTATGTGGAGCCGATCACCCCGGAGTTCGTCGAGAAGATCATCGCCAAGGAGCGGCCCGACGCCCTGCTGCCCACCCTGGGCGGCCAGACCGCGCTCAACACCGCCATCTCCCTGCACGAGGCGGGCACCCTGGACAAGTACGGGGTGGAGCTGATCGGCGCCAACGTCGAGGCCATCCGCAAGGGCGAGGACCGCGACCAGTTCAAGGAGGTCGTGGCGGCGGTCCGGGGCAAGATCGGGCACGGCGAGTCCGCCCGCTCGGTCATCTGCCACTCCATGGAGGAGGTGCTGGCCGGGGTGGAGGAGCTGGGCGGCTATCCGGTGGTGGTGCGGCCGTCGTTCACCATGGGCGGCGCCGGCTCCGGTTTCGCCCACGACGAGGCCGAGCTGCGCCGCATCGCCGGCCAGGGGCTGGCGCTCTCCCCGACCACCGAGGTGCTCCTGGAGGAGTCCATCCTGGGGTGGAAGGAGTACGAGCTGGAGCTGATGCGCGACCGCCACGACAACGTGGTGGTGGTCTGCTCGATCGAGAACTTCGATCCGATGGGGGTGCACACCGGCGACTCCATCACCGTGGCCCCGGCGATGACGCTGACCGACCGCGAGTATCAGGTGCTGCGGGATGTCGGTATCGCCGTCATCCGCGAGGTCGGGGTGGACACCGGCGGCTGCAACATCCAGTTCGCGGTCAATCCGGCCGACGGCCGGGTCATCGTCATCGAGATGAA
>NZ_JBSVCZ010000060.1:0-940 GCF_054072955.1 Streptomyces sp. SS8 | reverse complement strand
ACCGCGCGGGCTTCCTGCGTCGGTGGCTAGGCCGCCGCGCAGAGGACCAGCCCGGCCCTGTCGAGGACGTTCGCCGCGCCGACGTGATCCGCGTTGGCGGCGAAACCGCACGCCGTGCACCGGAACGCCGCCTGGGTGACGCGGTTGCTCTTGTCCACGTGCCCGCAGCCGCCGAGGCTGGGCGGGCAGGTGACCGAGGTGCTGCGGGGGTCCACCGGGATCACGCGGCGGCCGGCACTCTCAGCCTTGTTCGCCAGGATTCCCAGGAACCGCGCCCAGCCCGCGTCGAGGATGCTCTTGTTCAGCCCGGCCTTGGCGGCGGCGCCGTTCGGCAGGAACGCGCCGTCGCTCTCCGAGTCGGGCCGGGGTGCCGGGCGTCTGGTCATCCCGGCGGTGTTCAGCCGCTCGTGCGCGATCACGTCGTGGTCGGTGATGAGTGCGCGGGCGGTCTTGTGGTGGAAGTCGGCGCGCTGCCTGCGGATCTTGGCGTGCGGCTTGGCGACCCTCCGGGCGGCGGCGCGGTGGCGCTTGGTGCGCTGCCGGGTGCGCCGGGGGAACGTCGCGAGGTGCCGCTGGGCCGCGGCCAGCTCCTCGGCCACGGAGGCGAGGAAGCGCGGATTCGCCTCGTGCTCGCCCTCGGAGGTGGTCAGGAAGTGCGTGACGCCCAGGTCGACGCCGACGCTTCTTCCGGTGGGCGGCAACTCCTGGGCGGGCACCTGGTCGCAGACCAGGACGGCGTACCAGCGCCGCCCCTCGCGCTTCACACTGATCGTCTTGACCCGTCCCTGTACGGGCCGGTGCTGGTGCACGCGCACATGCCCGACACCCTGGAGGCGGAGGCGGGTCTGCGCAGCGTGCGGGGTGGAGTTCCAGCGGCAGCCGTCGCCGTCCCGGGGGAAGGCGACGGTGTCGAAGTGCCCGGCGCCCTTGAAGCGCGGGT
>NZ_JBSVCZ010000059.1:0-1143 GCF_054072955.1 Streptomyces sp. SS8 | reverse complement strand
CTTTCAAGTACCGCTTCTGTCCGACCGATGCGCAGGCAGCTGAGCTGTCGCGCACGTTCGGCTGCGTGCGGAAGGTCTACAACCTCGCCCTGGCCGCGCGCACCGAAGCGTGGACGCGGCAGGAGCGGGTGAACTACAACCAGACGTCGGCGATGCTGACGGCCTGGAAGAAGACCGAGGAACTCGCCTACCTCAACGAGGTGTCCTCCGTCCCGCTCCAGCAGGCCCTGCGGCACCTTCAGACGGCGTTCACGAACTTCTTCGGCAGGCGGGCGAAGTACCCGCGCTTCAAGTCGCGGAAGAAGTCCCGCAAGTCCGCGGAGTACACCACCAGCGCGTTCCGGTTCCGCGACGGCAGCCTCACCCTGGCGAAGATGGCGGAGCCGCTCGACATCGTGTGGTCCCGTCCCCTCCCGGAGGGTGCGTCGCCGTCCACGGTGACCGTGTCCCAGGACGCGGCCGGACGCTGGTTCGTGTCCCTGCTGTGCGAGGACCCGTCCGTCAAGCCGCTCCCCGCCACCGGCGCGGCCGTCGGCATCGACGTCGGGCTCGACCACCTGCTGACCCTCTCGACCGGGGAGAAGATCGCCAACCCCCGCCACGAGCGGCGCGACCGTACCCGCCTCGCCAAGGCGCAGCGGCAGCTTGCCCGCAAGGCCGGGGGTGACGGAGCGAACCGGGCAAAGGCACGCCGGAAGGCTGCCGAGGTCCACGCCCGCATCACCGACCGCAGGCGTGACCACCTGCACAAGCTCACCACTCGGCTCGTTCGTGAAAACCAAACGATCGTGATCGAGGACCTCACCGTCCGGAACATGGTGAAGAACCGGAGCCTGGCCCGCGCCATCAGCGACGCGGCCTGGTCGGAATTCCGGAGCATGCTGGAGTACAAGGCCCAGTGGTACGGCCGCGAAGTGATCGCGATCGACCGATGGTTCCCCTCCTCCAAGCTGTGCTCGACCTGCGGCACCTTGCAGGACAAGATGCCGCTGAACGTCCGCACCTGGACGTGCGACTGCGGGACGACCCACGACCGGGACGTGAACGCGGCGAAGAATATCCTGGCCGTCGGGCTGACGGCGTCTGTCTGTGGAGCTGGTGTAAGACCTCAACGGAGTACTCCGGGCGGGCAGTCGGCGATGA
>NZ_JBSVCZ010000058.1:0-1188 GCF_054072955.1 Streptomyces sp. SS8 | reverse complement strand
TCACCGGATCTCCAGGTTGTCGAGGAAGCCGGTCACGTTGCGGCGGGTCTCGGCGACCGAGTCGCCGCCGAACTTCTCGGCGACCGCGTCGGCCAGCACCAGCGCCACCATCGCCTCGGCGACGATCCCGGCGGCCGGGACCGCGCACACGTCCGAGCGCTGGTGATGGGCGCGGGTGGCCTCCCCGGTGGTCACGTCCACGGTGGCCAGCGCCCGCGGCACGGTGGCGATCGGCTTCATCGCCGCCCGCACCCGCAGCACCTCGCCGGTGGACAGCCCGCCCTCGGTGCCGCCCGACCGCCCCGAGGAACGGCGCACCCCCTCCCCGGTCGGCACGATCTCGTCGTGCGCCTTCGAGCCGGGCACCCGGGCCAGCTCGAAACCGTCGCCGACCTCCACGCCCTTGATGGCCTGGATGCCCATCAGCGCCCCGGCCAGCCGGGCGTCCAGCCGCCGGTCCCAGTGCACATGGGAGCCCAGCCCGACCGGCACCCCGTGGGCGACGACCTCGACGACGCCGCCGAGGGTGTCACCGTCCTTGTGCGCGGCGTCGATCACCTCCACCATCGCCCGGCTCGCCTCCGGATCCAGGCAGCGCACCGGGTCGGCGTCCAGCCGCGCCACGTCCCCCGGCTCCGGCAGCACCCCGGCCGGGGCCTCGGCGCCGCCCAGCGCCACCACGTGGGAGACGATCTCGATGCCGGCCGTCTGCCTCAGGTACGACCGGGCGACCGTGCCCAGCGCCACCCGGGCGGCCGTCTCCCGCGCCGAGGCCCGCTCCAGGATCGGCCGGGCGTCGCCCACGCCGTACTTCTGCATCCCGGCCAGGTCGGCGTGGCCGGGGCGGGGCCGGGTCAGCGGCGCGTTGCGGGCCAGCTCGGCCAGCTCCGCCTCGTCGACCGGGTCGGCCGCCATGACCTTCTCCCACTTGGGCCACTCGGTGTTGCCGATCATGACCGCGACCGGGGAGCCCAGGGTCAGCCCGTGCCGCACCCCGCCCAGGAAGGTGACCTCGTCCCGCTCGAACTTCATCCGCGCGCCGCGACCGTAGCCCAGCCGCCGCCGCGCCAGCTCGTCCGCCACCATCTCCGTGGTGACCGGCACGCCGTAGGGCAGCCCCTCCAGCGTCGCCACCAGTGCGGGGCCGTGCGACTCCCCCGCGGTCAGCCAGCGCAACCTGCTCAACGG
>NZ_JBSVCZ010000057.1:0-1200 GCF_054072955.1 Streptomyces sp. SS8 | reverse complement strand
TGTCCCGCCGCCTGTTCACCTCGGAGTCCGTGACCGAGGGCCACCCCGACAAGATCGCCGACCAGATCAGCGACACCATCCTCGACGCCCTGCTGGAGCAGGACCCCACCTCCCGGGTGGCGGTGGAGACGCTGATCACCACCGGTCTGGTGCACGTGGCCGGGGAGGTCACCACCGCCGCGTACGCCGACATCCCCACCCTGGTGCGCAACAAGATCCTGGCCATCGGCTACGACTCGTCCAAGAAGGGCTTCGACGGGGCCTCCTGCGGGGTGTCGGTCTCCATCGGGGCGCAGTCCCCCGACATCGCCCAGGGCGTGGACACCGCCTACGAGACCCGGGTCGAGGGCGATGAGGACGAGCTGGACCGGCAGGGCGCCGGCGACCAGGGCCTGATGTTCGGCTACGCCTGCGACGAGACGCCCGAGCTGATGCCGCTGCCGATCCACCTGGCCCACCGGCTCTCCCGCCGCCTGAGCGAGGTGCGCAAGAACGGCACCATCCCCTACCTGCGCCCGGACGGCAAGACGCAGGTGACCATCGAGTACGACGGCGACAAGGCGGTGCGGCTGGACACCGTGGTGGTCTCCTCCCAGCACGCCTCCGACATCGATCTGGACTCGCTGCTGGCCCCCGACATCCGCGAGTTCGTCGTCGAGCACGTGCTGGGCGAGCTGGTGGCCGACGGGATCAAGCTGGACACCGCCAACTACCGGCTGCTGGTCAACCCCACGGGCCGGTTCGAGATCGGCGGGCCGATGGGGGACGCGGGCCTGACCGGCCGGAAGATCATCATCGACACCTATGGCGGCATGGCCCGGCACGGCGGTGGCGCGTTCTCCGGCAAGGACCCCTCCAAGGTGGACCGCTCGGCCGCCTACGCGATGCGGTGGGTGGCCAAGAACGTGGTGGCCGCGGGGCTGGCCGCGCGGTGCGAGGTGCAGGTGGCCTACGCCATCGGCAAGGCCGAGCCGGTGGGGCTGTTCGTGGAGACCTTCGGCACGGCCACCGTCGACCCCGACCGGATCGAGCAGGCCATCTCCGAGGTCTTCGATCTGCGGCCGGCCGCCATCATCCGCGATCTGGACCTGCTGCGCCCGATCTACGCGGCGACCGCGGCCTACGGCCACTTCGGCCGGGAGCTGGACGACTTCACCTGGGAGCGCACCGACCGCACCGACGCCCTGCGCGCCGCCGCCG
>NZ_JBSVCZ010000056.1:0-1921 GCF_054072955.1 Streptomyces sp. SS8 | reverse complement strand
GGATCGACCCCTGGTTCACCGACCAGCTCTTCCTGGTCAAGGAGATCGCCGACGAGCTGGCCGCGGCCGGCCGGCTGGACCCCGGGCTGCTGGCCGAGGCCAAGCGGTACGGCTTCTCCGACGCCCAGATCGCCGCGGTCCGGGGCCTGCGCGAGGACGTCGTGCGCGAGGTCCGCCACACCCTCGGCATCCGCCCGGTCTACAAGACGGTCGACACCTGCGCCGCCGAGTTCGCCGCGAAGACCCCCTACTTCTACTCCTCCTACGACCAGGAGAGCGAGGTCGCCCCGCGCACCAGGCCCGCGGTGATCATCCTCGGCTCGGGCCCCAACCGCATCGGGCAGGGCATCGAGTTCGACTACTCCTGCGTCCACGCCTGCTTCGCGCTGCGCGAGGCGGGCTTTGAGACCGTGATGGTCAACTGCAACCCCGAGACCGTCTCCACCGACTACGACACCTCCGACCGGCTGTACTTCGAGCCGCTCACCCTGGAGGACGTGCTGGAGATCGTCCACGCCGAGCGGCAGGCCGGCCCCGTCGCCGGGGTCCTCGTCCAGCTCGGCGGCCAGACCCCGCTGGGGCTGGCCCAGGCGCTCAAGGACAACGGGGTGCCGATCGTGGGCACCTCCCCGGAGGCCATCCACCTGGCCGAGGACCGCGGCTCCTTCGGCCGGGTGCTGGCCGAGGCCGGGCTGCCCGCGCCCAAGTACGGCACCGCCTTCTCCTTCGCCGAGGCCAAGGAGATCGCCGCCGGGATCGGCTACCCGGTCATGGTCCGCCCCTCCTACGTGCTGGGCGGACGCGGCATGGAGATCGTCTACGACGAGGCCTCGCTGGGGGACTACCTCACCCGCCACGCCGGCCTGATCTCCGAGCACCCGGTGCTGATCGACCGCTTCCTCGACGACGCCATCGAGATCGACGTCGACGCCCTCTACGACGGCACCGAGCTCTACCTCGGCGGCGTGATGGAGCACATCGAGGAGGCCGGCATCCACTCCGGCGACTCCGCCTGCGCCCTGCCCCCGATCACCCTGGGCGGCCACGACATCAAGCGGCTGCGCGCCTCCACCGAGGCCATCGCCCGCGGCGTCGGGGTGCGCGGCCTGATCAACATCCAGTTCGCGCTGGCCGGAGACATCCTCTACGTGCTGGAGGCCAACCCGCGCGCCTCGCGCACCGTCCCCTTCACCTCCAAGGCCACCGCCACCCCCCTGGCCAAGGCCGCCGCCCGGATCTCGCTGGGCGCCACCATCGCCCAGCTGCGGGCCGAGGGCCTGCTCCCGGCCAGCGGCGACGGCGGCACCCTGCCGCTGGACGCGCCGATCTCGGTGAAGGAGGCCGTGCTGCCCTGGAACCGCTTCCGCGACGTCCACGGCCGCGGCGTGGACACCGTCCTCGGCCCGGAGATGCGCTCCACCGGCGAGGTCATGGGCATCGACTCCGTCTTCGGCACCGCCTACGCCAAGTCCCAGGCCGGCGCCTACGGCGCGCTGCCCACCAAGGGCCGCGCCTTCGTCTCGGTCGCCAACCGCGACAAACGCTCGATGATCTTCCCCGCCCGGGAGCTGGTCGCGCACGGCTTCGAGCTGCTGGCCACCTCCGGCACCGCCGAGGTCCTCAAGCGCAACGGCATCGACGCCACCGTGGTGCGCAAGCACAGCGAGGGCCAGGGGCCGAACGGGGAGCGGACCATCGTCCAGCTCATCCACGACGGCGAGGTCGACCTCATCGTCAACACCCCCTACGGCACCGGGAGCCGGCTGGACGGCTACGACATCCGCACCGCCGCGGTCGCCCGCGCCGTGCCCTGCCTGACCACCGTCCAGGCGCTGGCCGCCGCCGTCCAGGGCATCGAGGCCACCTCCCGCGGAGAGGTCGGAGTCCGCTCCCTCCAGGAACACGCGGAACACCTCACCGC
>NZ_JBSVCZ010000055.1:0-3627 GCF_054072955.1 Streptomyces sp. SS8 | reverse complement strand
GCTCACACTAACGCTCCTGATCGTAGGTGCTGCCGGGGCCGAAGCCCGGTCGGTCATTCTGGGTGTTGTCGGAGCCGCCCGCGGTGCGTCCCCGCCGGACGCCGCGGTGCAGGTTGCTCAACCTGCCCCGGACGTCCTCCGGGTTGCGGGAGACCTGGGCCCCGGCCTGGGGCGTCTGCTCCGCGGTGCCCTCGACCAGGTTGGCCTTGGGTACGCGGCGGGGCAGACCGGAGGGGGTGACTCCGCCGGCCTTGGGGTCACGGAGTCCCTCCGCCCGCTGCCAGCGCTCGTCGTTCTCCGTGCGCCGGCCGGAATCGTCGGAGCGATCCGCCTGCCGGGGCACTTCCGGGGATTCCGCTTGCGGCTGGTACCGCGGGGCCGAGTCCTCCTCGGGCTGCTGCCTCCGCGACTCCCGGCGCGGGAGTCCCGCGCCGGTCACGGTGGTGGAAGCGTCCGAAGCCTGACCCGGTCGATCGAAGCCTACGCGTTCCGGGCCGTCTTCGGGAGCGCTGGGGAAGGATTCCGCTTCCGTATTCCGGACGGGCTCCTGCCCGGCGTCGTAGCCGTTCTCCCCGTACCCGGTCCCGTAGTCCGGCCGGTACTCGCCCCGGGGCTCCTGAGCGTAACCGCCGAAACCGCCGTAACCGCCGTCGTATCCGCCCCCCTGCTGCTGGGGCTGCTGCTGGTACTGCGGCTGGTAACCGTCCTGGTACCCCTGGCCGTAGCCCGTCTCCTGTCCGTAGCCGACGCCCTCCGGGAAGCCGGCCTGCGAGCCGTACTGACCGGTCTGCCCGGGGTCGTAGGAGGTCTGCTGGGGGGCCTGGGGGGCGTACTGCTCCTGGGCGTGGGCGTTGTTCCCGTCCCCGTAGCCGTCGTAGCCGTCGTCCTGCTGCTGGTACGGGGGCTGCTGGGACTCCAGCGCCGCGCGCCGCTCCTCGCGCATCAGCGAGCGTCCGAGCGGGTCGAGCCGGGGGGAGTTCTCCTGCTCCTCGGCCTGGGAGCCGTAGCGGGAGTCGTCGAAGCCCAGGTCGGCGGCGGACAGCTGGCGGTTCTGGGGCGCGGGCTGGGCCGCGTCCGGCTGCTCCGGGACGATCCGGGAGACGGTGAAGTCCTCCTCGGCCTCCTCCTGGCCGCCACCGCCGTGCGTGATCTCCTCCGGAAGCATGACCAGCGAGGTGGTGCCCGCCTGCTCGCCGGAGGGGCGCAGCTGGACGCGGATGCCGTGCTGGCTGGACAGGCGGCCGACCACGAACAGGCCCATGCGCTGGGAGATGGCCGCGTCCACCGTCGGGGGGTTGGCCAGCTTGTGGTTGATGTCGGCGAAGTCCTCGGGGGTCAGGCCGATGCCCTTGTCGTGGATCTCGATCATCACCCGGCCGTCGGGCAGCCTGGTCGCGGTGACCCTGACCTTGGTCTGCGGCGAGGAGAACGAGGTGGCGTTCTCCAGCAGCTCGGCCAGCAGGTGCACCAGGTCGGTGACGACGGCGCCGTGGATCTCGCTGTCGGGGACTCCGGACAGCTCGATGCGCTCGTAGTCCTCCACCTCGGAGGAGGCGGCACGCAGCACGTCCACCAGCGGCACCGGCTGGGTCCAGCGGCGGCCGGGCTCCTCGCCCGCGAGGACCAGCAGGTTCTCGCCGTTGCGGCGCATACGGGTCGCCAGGTGGTCCAGCTTGAAGAGGTTCTCCAGCTGGTCCGGGTCGGCCTCGTTGTTCTCCAGGTCCGTGATGAGGGCGAGCTGGCCCTCGATGAGGCCCTGGTTGCGGCGCGAGAGGTTGGTGAAGATCGCGTTGACGTTCCCCCGCAGCAGTGCCTGCTCGGCGGCGAGCCGGACGGCCTCGCGGTGGACCTGGTCGAAGGCGCGGGCGACCTCGCCGATCTCGTCGCGGCTGTTGATCGGGATGGGCTGTACGCGGGTGTCGACCTTGCCCGGGTCGGTGCGGGAGAGCTGGTCCACCAGCATCGGCAGCCGCTGCTGGGCGACATCGAAGGCGGCGGTGCGCAGCCGGCGCATGTTGTTGCTCATCGAGCGGGCCATCATTCCGGCGATCACGAAGGCGATCACCAGGGCGGCGAGCACGATGACGGAGTTGACGACGGCGTCCCGCTTGGCGTCCGAGGCGATCTTGGCCGTCTCGTTCACCGCCCGGTCGGTGAGGTCCTTCTCCACCTCGCGGTAGGCGTTGAAGTTGGCGGTGGCCGCGGTGTACCAGTTCTCGGCCGTGACGCCGCCGGCCCGCAGCTTCTGGGGGGAGGTCCCGGAGGCGATGGCCTGGATCATCTTGTCGGTCGCGGGCGGAGCGGCGAAGTCCCGTCCGGCGGCCTCCGCCTCGTCCCCGGCCTCGGCGAGCCGCTCCCGGGCGTCCTCGTCCGCCTTGGCCTTCTCCTCCTGCAGCAGCTCCCAGTCCTCCGGGGAGGAGCCACCGCGGTACTCCTCGACGGCGATGTTCTCCAGGTACGCGTATGAGCTGAAGGCGGTGACCTGGCGCTGCTTGTCCGCCGCGCCCGGGCCGGGCTTGATCAGCAGGTGGGTGCCGATCGAGCGCTGCAGGGACTCGGCGGCCTTGGCGAGCGAGACCGCGTAGACGCTGCGGCCGTAGGAGGTGATGTTGCCGGTGCCCAGGCCCAGTTCGTTGGCGAACTCCATCAGCGGGTGCTGGATCCGGACGTAGCCCTCCTCGGTCTCAACGCCCTTGAGCCGGTCGGTGTAGGCGGCCTGGCGCAACTCCTCCAGCTCCGGCTCGACCTGCCTGAAGGCGGCGAGGCGGCGCTTGAGGTTCTGCTGGTCGGGCATCTGCTCGACGCGGCGGTCGAACTCCTCGCGCGCGGCGTCGGTGACCCCGCGCACCTCGGCGATCACCGGGTCCTCCGTCTTGCCCTGCAGCAGCGGCGCGGCGGTGCGGTCGCGCTCGTCGATCACGGCGTGGGCGTACGCGGCGGCGGCGCGGACCAGTTCCGCGGTGCGGTTGGCGTCCTCCGCCTCGTTCAGCGTCTCCAGGGAGTTCTGCACCCGGAAGCCGCCGAAGACCAGGGCGACGAGCACGGGGATGAGGAGGATGGCGTTCAGTCTGGTGGCCACGCGCCAGTTGCGTACCGCGAAACGGCCACCGCTGCCCGACTCCCCGCCGTTCCCGGGCAGGTCGGAGTGCGCCTCCACGGCGCGCTGCGGCGGCGTGAAGTTGCCACGCGGCTCCCCGGGCGGGGAGCTCGGATTGCTTCGCCTCACTCGACCAAACCTCTCGGCTTCAGCCCATCGTCTTCGATGAAACCGTAACTACTGCTGAGTTCAGCGAATTTCAGCACGGTGGGCAGAAGCTTTCCAAACACCTGGACCAGTGGCGAATCACACGCGGACGCCCGGGAGGAAAAGGGCATATGACCCACAGGTTGACGAAAGACTGAAATTCTGTGCGCGCTGGGGAACGAGACGCTCGCGGCGAGTGGCATCCACCCCGCAATTCTCTGTCGAAACGTTATGAAGACCGGGACGGACCGGGCACGAGGCCCGGTCCGTCCCGGCTACTGATCCATGACCCGATGTCGCCGTCGGCGACCTGGGCGATCCGGGCGGCCACCGTGCGCATGCGCGGGAGCCGGTGCCCGGATCAGCGCAGGCGTGCCAGGAGT
>NZ_JBSVCZ010000054.1:0-5223 GCF_054072955.1 Streptomyces sp. SS8 | reverse complement strand
TCCTTGAGAACTCAACAGCGTGCCAAAAGTCAACGCCAGATATGTTGATACCCCGTTCCCGGGCCGATGCGGCCGGGGGATGAGGTTCCTTTGAAATCACACAGCGAGGACGCTGCGCACCGCGGGAATCATTCCTTCCCGCCGGTGCCGCTCTGCGCGGATGTGAGACCCCGACACCGGGGCAGACATTCACGGAGAGTTTGATCCTGGCTCAGGACGAACGCTGGCGGCGTGCTTAACACATGCAAGTCGAACGATGAACCACCTTCGGGTGGGGAAGAGTGGCGAACGGGTGAGTAACACGTGGGCAATCTGCCCTGCACTCTGGGATAACTCCGGGAAACCGGAGCTAATACCGGATACGACCGCCGCGGGCATCCGCGGCGGTGGAAAGCTCCGGCGGTGCAGGATGAGCCCGCGGCCTATCAGCTGGTTGGTGGGGTAACGGCCCACCAAGGCGACGACGGGTAGCCGGCCTGAGAGGGCGACCGGCCACACTGGGACTGAGACACGGCCCAGACTCCTACGGGAGGCAGCAGTGGGGAATATTGCACAATGGGCGCAAGCCTGATGCAGCGACGCCGCGTGAGGGATGACGGCCTTCGGGTTGTAAACCTCTTTCAGCAGGGAAGAAGCGCAAGTGACGGTACCTGCAGAAGAAGCACCGGCTAACTACGTGCCAGCAGCCGCGGTAATACGTAGGGTGCGAGCGTTGTCCGGAATTATTGGGCGTAAAGAGCTCGTAGGCGGCCTGTCGCGTCGGATGTGAAAGCCCGGGGCTTAACCCCGGGTCTGCATTCGATACGGGCAGGCTAGAGTTCGGTAGGGGAGATCGGAATTCCTGGTGTAGCGGTGAAATGCGCAGATATCAGGAGGAACACCGGTGGCGAAGGCGGATCTCTGGGCCGATACTGACGCTGAGGAGCGAAAGCGTGGGGAGCGAACAGGATTAGATACCCTGGTAGTCCACGCCGTAAACGTTGGGCACTAGGTGTGGGCGGCATTCCACGTCGTCCGTGCCGCAGCTAACGCATTAAGTGCCCCGCCTGGGGAGTACGGCCGCAAGGCTAAAACTCAAAGGAATTGACGGGGGCCCGCACAAGCGGCGGAGCATGTGGCTTAATTCGACGCAACGCGAAGAACCTTACCAAGGCTTGACATACACCGGAAACGGCCAGAGATGGTCGCCCCCTTGTGGTCGGTGTACAGGTGGTGCATGGCTGTCGTCAGCTCGTGTCGTGAGATGTTGGGTTAAGTCCCGCAACGAGCGCAACCCTTGTTCTGTGTTGCCAGCGTGCCCTTCGGGGTGACGGGGACTCACAGGAGACTGCCGGGGTCAACTCGGAGGAAGGTGGGGACGACGTCAAGTCATCATGCCCCTTATGTCTTGGGCTGCACACGTGCTACAATGGCCGGTACAATGAGCTGCGATGCCGTGAGGTGGAGCGAATCTCAAAAAGCCGGTCTCAGTTCGGATTGGGGTCTGCAACTCGACCCCATGAAGTCGGAGTCGCTAGTAATCGCAGATCAGCACTGCTGCGGTGAATACGTTCCCGGGCCTTGTACACACCGCCCGTCACGTCACGAAAGTCGGTAACACCCGAAGCCGGTGGCCCAACCCCCTTGCGGGGAGGGAATCGTCGAAGGTGGGACTGGCGATTGGGACGAAGTCGTAACAAGGTAGCCGTACCGGAAGGTGCGGCTGGATCACCTCCTTTCTAAGGAGCATCTTTGGTCATCGGGCCTGATCGGCCCGGTGGGCACAGGGCCATTACGCCGACGCGTGTTCGGCGGTGGTTGCTCATGGGTGGAACGTTGACTAGTCGGCCGGGATGGTCCGGCGGAGGACACCAGTACTGCCTCCCCCTCGTGTGGGGTGGGGCGTGGACCGTGGCTCTCCGTGGATGGTCCGGGTCGGGCGCGCTGTTGGGTGTCTGAGGGCACGGCCGTGAGGCTGGTGGTCCTTGGGTGCCGGCCCCGGTGAACTCCGCCGTGATGGTGGGGGTGGCGGGTGGCTGGTCGTTGTTTGAGAACTGCACAGTGGACGCGAGCATCTATAGGCCAAGTTTTTAAGGGCGCACGGTGGATGCCTTGGCACCAGGAACCGATGAAGGACGTGGGAGGCCGCGATAGGCCCCGGGGAGCTGTCAACCGAGCTGTGATCCGGGGGTGTCCGAATGGGGAAACCCGGCAGTCGTCATGGGCTGTCACCCGCTGCTGAACACATAGGCAGTGTGGAGGGAACGCGGGGAAGTGAAACATCTCAGTACCCGCAGGAAGAGAAGACAACCGTGATTCCGGGAGTAGTGGCGAGCGAAACCGGATGAGGCCAAACCGGTCACGTGTGAGACCCGGCAGGGGTTGCGTGGTCGGGGTTGTGGGAGTTCTCTGCAGTCGTCTGCCGGCGGCTGGACGAGTCAGAAACCGTATGGATAGGCGAAGGGCATGCGAAAGGCCCGGCGTAGAGGGTAAGACCCCCGTAGCCGAAATCTGTGCGGCTCGTTGGAGGACCACCCAAGTAGCACGGGGCCCGAGAAATCCCGTGTGAATCCGGCGGGACCACCCGCCAAGCCTAAATATTCCCTGGTGACCGATAGCGGATAGTACCGTGAGGGAATGGTGAAAAGTACCGCGGGAGCGGAGTGAAATAGTACCTGAAACCGTGTGCCTACAAGCCGTGGGAGCGTCGCCGTGAGTGCTTGTCACTTGCGGTCGTGACTGCGTGCCTTTTGAAGAATGAGCCTGCGAGTTTGCGGTGCGTTGCGAGGTTAACCCGTGTGGGGAAGCCGTAGCGAAAGCGAGTCCGAACAGGGCGGTTTCAGTAGCGTGCCCAAGACCCGAAGCGGAGTGATCTAGCCATGGGCAGGGTGAAGCGGCTGTAAGAGGTCGTGGAGGCCCGAACCCACCAGGGTTGAAAACCTGGGGGATGACCTGTGGTTAGGGGTGAAAGGCCAATCAAACTCCGTGATAGCTGGTTCTCCCCGAAATGCATTTAGGTGCAGCGTCGCGTGTTGCTTGCCGGAGGTAGAGCACTGGATAGGCGATGGGCCCTACCGGGTTACTGACCTTAGCCAAACTCCGAATGCCGGTAAGTGGTAAGCGCGGCAGTGAGACTGTGGGGGATAAGCTCCATGGTCGAGAGGGAAACAGCCCAGAGCATCGACTAAGGCCCCCAAGCGTGTGCTAAGTGGGAAAGGATGTGGAGTCGCAGAGACAACCAGGAGGTTGGCTTAGAAGCAGCCATCCTTGAAAGAGTGCGTAATAGCTCACTGGTCAAGTGATTCTGCGCCGACAATGTAGCGGGGCTCAAGCACACCGCCGACGTCGTGTCATCGGCACATCAACCTCTAACGGGGGTGTCGATGGGTAGGGGAGCGTCGTGTGCCGGGTGAAGCCGCGCCGGAAGGCAGGGGTGGACGGTACACGAGTGAGAATGCAGGCATGAGTAGCGATACAGGAGTGGGAAACTCCTGCGCCGATTGACCAAGGGTTCCTGGGTCAAGCTGATCTGCCCAGGGTAAGTCGGGGCCTAAGGCGAGGCCGACAGGCGTAGTCGATGGATAACCGGTTGATATTCCGGTACCCGCTGTGGAGCGCAAGGGCCGAGCCCGGTGATGCTAAGTCCGTGAAGCCGCCCGTGTCCTTCGGGGTGCGGTGCTGGTGGAGCCGACGGCCCGATCCGGTAGTAGGTGAGTGATGGGGTGACGCAGGAAGGTAGTCCAGCCCGGGCGGTGGTTGTCCCGGGGTAAGGGTGTAGCCCGTTGTGCAGGTAAATCCGCGCAACACTTCAAGGGTGAGACCTGATGCCGAGCCGATGACGGTGAAGTGGATGATCCTATGCTGTCGAGAAAAGCCTCTAGCGAGTTGCACGGCGGCCCGTACCCCAAACCGACTCAGGTGGTCTGGTAGAGAATACCGAGGCGTTCGGGTGAACTATGGTTAAGGAACTCGGCAAAATGCCCCCGTAACTTCGGGAGAAGGGGGGCCACATCCGGTGATCCGTCTTGCACGGTGAGCTGGGGGTGGCCGCAGAGACCAGCGAGAAGCGACTGTTTACTAAAAACACAGGTCCGTGCGAAGCCGTAAGGCGAGGTATACGGACTGACGCCTGCCCGGTGCTGGAACGTTAAGGGGACCGGTTAGTCGCTCTTCGGGGCGGCGAAGCTGAGAACTTAAGCGCCAGTAAACGGCGGTGGTAACTATAACCATCCTAAGGTAGCGAAATTCCTTGTCGGGTAAGTTCCGACCTGCACGAATGGCGTAACGACTTCTCGACTGTCTCAACCATAGGCCCGGTGAAATTGCACTACGAGTAAAGATGCTCGTTTCGCGCAGCAGGACGGAAAGACCCCGGGACCTTTACTACAGCTTGATATTGGTGTTCGGTTCGGCTTGTGTAGGATAGGTGGGAGCCGGTGAAGCATGCACGCCAGTGTGTGTGGAGGCGTTGTTGAAATACCACTCTGGTCGTGCTGGATGTCTAACCCGGGTCCGTGATCCGGATCGGGGACAGTGTCTGGTGGGTAGTTTAACTGGGGCGGTTGCCTCCCAAAGGGTAACGGAGGCGCCCAAAGGTTCCCTCAGCCTGGTTGGTCATCAGGTGGTGAGTGTAAGTGCACAAGGGAGCTTGACTGTGAGACTGACGGGTCGAGCAGGGACGAAAGTCGGGACTAGTGATCCGGCGGTGGCTTGTGGAAGCGCCGTCGCTCAACGGATAAAAGGTACCCCGGGGATAACAGGCTGATCTTCCCCAAGAGTCCATATCGACGGGATGGTTTGGCACCTCGATGTCGGCTCGTCGCATCCTGGGGCTGGAGTCGGTCCCAAGGGTTGGGCTGTTCGCCCATTAAAGCGGTACGCGAGCTGGGTTTAGAACGTCGTGAGACAGTTCGGTCCCTATCCGCTGTGCGCGTAGGAGTCTTGAGAAGGGCTGTCCCTAGTACGAGAGGACCGGGACGGACGAACCTCTGGTGTGCCAGTTGTTCTGCCAAGGGCATGGCTGGTTGGCTACGTTCGGGAGGGATAACCGCTGAAAGCATCTAAGCGGGAAGCCTGCTTCGAGATGAGGGCTCCCACCCCCTTGAGGGGGTAAGGCTCCCGGGAGACGACCGGGTTGATAGGCCGGAGATGGAAGCTCCGTGAGGGGTGGAGTTGACCGGTACTAATAGGCCGAGGGCTTGACCGTAGATGTTCGCGTCCACTGTGTGGGTTCTGAGACCACGA
>NZ_JBSVCZ010000053.1:0-5379 GCF_054072955.1 Streptomyces sp. SS8 | reverse complement strand
CATCGCTCCCTGGGTTTGCAGCGGCTGCTGGCTGACTTGGTGTGCGGATCCGGTCGTCGGGCTGGCCCGAGCGCGGTCCGCCGTCAGTTTATCCGCAGCTCATCGCGGATCCGCCAGGACGTCTCGCACTCCGACACACGACCAACGTGCCACACGGCTCCCGCGAAGGGGAGGGGCCGTGCCGGGCGGGGGACCGCGTCCCTGGTGGCACGGCCATGCGGCCCTGCCGCCCCCGGTCTCACCCGGCGTTCAGCATGCGGACGACCTTGTCCCACACCGTGTCGGCGAGGTCCTCCTTGGGGCCGTGCGGCACGGGTGTCTCGCTGCCGTCCGAGCCCAGGACGACCGCCTCGTTCTCCTCCGCGCCGAAGGTCTTGTCCTCCCCCACCTCGTTGACGACCAGCAGATCGCATCCCTTGCGGGCGAGCTTGGCCCGGCCGTTGGCCAGGACGTCGTCGGTCTCGGCCGCGAAGCCGACGACCACCTGCCCGGGGCGGGGGCGGGCGGCCGAGAGTTCGGCGAGGATGTCGGGGTTGCGCACCAGGGCGACCGGCTCCGGTTCCCGCCCCTCCCGCTTCTTGATCTTCCGCTGCTCGTAGCCCGCGGGCCGGAAGTCGGCCACCGCCGCGGCCATGACCACCGCGTCCGCGTCCCCGGCGGCCTTCAGCACGGCCTCCCGCAGCTGCACGGCGGTGCCCACCGGCACCACGTCCGCGCCCGCGGGATCGGGCAGGGAGGTGTTGGCGGCCACCAGGGTCACCCGTGCGCCGCGCGCCACCGCGGTGCGGGCCAGGGCGTACCCCTGCCGGCCCGAGGAGCGGTTGCCCAGGAAGCGGACCGGGTCCAGCGGTTCGCGGGTGCCGCCCGCGCTGACCACGACGTGCCGTCCGGCCAGGTCGCGCCCGGGCGCGGCACCGCGGGCCAGGAGCCGGCGGCAGACCTCGAAGATCTCGCCGGGGTCGGGCAGGCGCCCCTTGCCGGTGTCCTTGCCGGTCAGCCGTCCGACCGCGGGCTCGATGACGACCGCGCCGCGGCGGCGCAGGGTGGCCACGTTCTCGGCGGTGGCGGGGTGCTCCCACATCTCGGTGTGCATGGCGGGCGCGAAGACCACCGGGCAGCGGGCGGTGAGCAGGGTGTTGGTCAGCAGGTCGTCGGCGAGGCCGTGGGCGGCCCGGGCGAGGGTGTCGGCGGTGGCGGGTGCGACGACGACCAGATCGGCCTCCTGCCCGATGCGCACGTGCGGGACCTCGTGGACGTCCTCCCACACCCCCGTGGTCACGGGGTTGCCCGACAGCGCCGCCCAGGTGGGCTCGCCGACGAACCTCAGCGCCGACCCGGTCGGCACCACCCGTACGTCGTGGCCGGACTCCGTCAGCCTCCGCAGCAGCTCGCACGCCTTGTAGGCGGCGATGCCGCCGCTGACCCCCAGAACCACCCTGGGCTTGTCGGACCTGTCCATCCCTCGCCTCTCCCCGGCTCGGCGGCCCGTCGGCCGCTCACTCGCTCGCTGTCGCGCGTCGGCGGCGGGCGCGTCGGGGACGCTTCCGCCGGTACCCATGACACACCACGGGCCCGGCAGCCGCGCTGCCGGGCCCGTGGTGGTGGTGATGCCGTTCGTGCGGCCGGCCGCCGTGGGCGGCCGGGGCCTCACTGCGTCGGGTTGTCCACGGCCTCGGAGGTCAGCAGACCCGCGTTGATCTCGCGGAGCGCGATCGACAGCGGCTTCTCGTGGACGTGGGTGTCCACCAGCGGGCCGACGTACTCCAGCAGGCCCTCGCCGAGCTGCGAGTAGTAGGCGTTGATCTGGCGCGCACGCTTGGCGGCGTAGATCACCAGGCTGTACTTCGAGTCGGTGGCTTCGAGCAGCTCATCGATCGGCGGGTTGATGATGCCCTCGGGCGTGTTGATGGAAGAGGACACGCTCTACCTTCCGCTGCGGTGGATAAGACGGGCGGTGATCCGGCCGGACCTCGGTACGGGAGGCCTCCCGCCGGTGTCCCGGACTCCGGCGGCTGTCCTGCCCGGCCCTCCGGCGACGATCACGAAACCTTCATCAAGGCTAGCAGCTCGCGGCTGACGTCCTCGACGGAGGTGTTGACCAGGGTCACGTCGAACTCCGACTCGGCGGCCAGCTCGATCCTGGCCGCGGCCAGCCGCCGCTCGACGACCTCGGGGGACTCGGTGCCGCGGCCGGTGAGGCGGCGGACCAGCTCGTCCCAGCTCGGCGGGGCCAGGAAGACGAGCTGTGCCTCGGGCATCGACTCGCGAACCAGCCGCGCGCCCTGGAGGTCGATCTCCAGGAGCACCGGCTCGCCCGCCTCCAGCCGCTCCAGCACGGCCCGCCGCGGGGTGCCGTAGCGGTTGCCCGCGAACTCGGCCCACTCCAGCAGTTCGCCGTTGGCGACCAGCTTGTCGAACTCCTCGTCGTCCACGAAGAAGTACTGGACTCCGTGCTGCTCGCCGGGGCGCGGCCTGCGGGTGGTGGCGGACACCGAGAGCCAGATCTCCGGATGGACCTTGCGCAGATGAGCGACGACCGTGCTCTTGCCGACCCCGGAGGGGCCGGAGAGCACGGTCAGTCGCGGACGTTCACTCATACGGCGATTATCCCGGTTCCCGGGCGGGCCCGGAAACGTCAGGCGGAACCGCCGCCGAACTCACGCTCCAGGGAGGCGATCTGGTTGGATCCCAGACCGCGCACCCGGCGGCTCTCGGAGATGCCGAGCCGCTCCATGATCTGGCGGGCCCGGACCTTGCCGACGCCGGGCAGGGACTCCAGGAGGGCGGAGACCTTCATCTTGCCGATGACGTCGTTCTCCTGGCCCTGCTTGATGACCTCGTGGAGCGAGGCGCCGGAGTGCTTCAGTCGGTTCTTGACCTCGGCGCGCTCCCGGCGAGCCGCGGCGGCCTTCTCGAGCGCGGCTGCGCGCTGTTCAGGGGTAAGGGGCGGAAGAGCCACGCCTACGTCACCTCGGATGTCGAACTGGTCGGATATTGGTCGGTGAGGAACCTAGTGGCCCCGCACCTGCGGAGCAATGAGCAACACGTCCCCCGGCGCCCTCCGGACCTGCGAGGACCCCGGAATTCGCGGTGCTCTCGTCGGAGACTAGCGGCCCATCGCGCCTGAGTCAGCGAGAACGGGGGAAAAGTCCAGGTCAGACTTGAGCCGACTCGGGCATTCCCTGGCAAAAGGGAACGGTTGAAGGGTCGATTCCGCGGGGTGCCCCGGTTTTTCCGGACTCTCCGGTTCTGCCCCGGCCGATCAGCCCAGGACCTCCCGCAGGGCGTCGGCCTCCCTGGCCGCGGCCTCCCGCAGGGCCTGCGGCGAGGGCCCTCGGCCCAGGACTCCCCGGCTGATGCTCGGCACCACGTTGCGCACCGCGCCGCCGAAGACCCTCGGCAGGTCGGCCGCGGTGGCGCCCTGGGCTCCCAGCCCCGGCGCCAGCAGCGGGCCGTTGACCGCCAGGTCCGCGCCGGCCTCCTCCAGCGTCGCGCCGACCACCGCGCCGACCGGGCCGAGCGGATCGGCCCCGGCGTTCTCCCGCGCGATGTGGTCCAGCACCGTCTGGGCGACCGACGCACCGCCCCCGGCGGTGGCCCGCTGCACCTCGGCGCCCTCCGGGTTGGAGGTCAGGGCGAGGACGAAGACGCCCGAACCCGCCGCCCGCGCCGCGTCCAGGGCGGGACGCAGCGAACCGAAGCCCAGATAGGGACTGACGGTGACGGCGTCGGAGAACAGCGGGCTGCCCGGGTCCAGGTAGGCGGCGGCGTAGGCGGCCATGGTGGAGCCGATGTCGCCGCGCTTGGCGTCGGTGAGCACCAGGGCGCCGGCCGAGCGCGCGTCGGCGATCGCCCTCTCCAGGACGGCGATGCCGCGCGAACCGAAGCGCTCGAAGAAGGCGGACTGCGGCTTGAGGACGGCGACCCGGTCGGCGAGGGCCTCCACCACCGTACGGGTGAACCGTTCCAGGCCCGCCACGTCGTCGTCCAGGTCCCAGGCCGCCAGCAGCGAGGCGTGCGGGTCGATGCCGACGCACAGCGGGCCCCGGTCGTCCAGGGCGCGGCGCAGCCGGGCGCCGAACGGCTCGGGGGCGCCGGGGGCCTGCGGGGCTCCGGGGGGCTGCGGGGCTTGCGGAACGGTCATCGGGAGGTCACCTTCCGGGTGTCGGCGCCGACGGCCTCGGCGAGGGTGGCGTACGGACTGGCGGCCAGGCGCGCGGCCAGGCCCCGGTGGACGCGGCGGCACCACAGCGGCCCCTCGTAGACGAAGGCGCTGTAGCCCTGGACGAGGGTGGCCCCGGCCAGGATGCGCTCCCAGACGTCGTCGGCGGTCCGCACCCCGCCGACGCCGACGAGTGTGACGCGGTCGCCGACGCGGGCGTACAGACGGCGCAGCACGGCCAGGGAGCGGTCCTTCAGCGGCGCGCCGGACAGCCCGCCCGCGCCGACGGCCTCGATCTCGGCGCGGCCGGTGGCCAGGCCCAGGCCGTCGCGGGCGATGGTGGTGTTGGTGGCGATGATGCCGTCCAGGCCCAGCTCCACGGCGAGGTCGGCGACCGCGTCGACGTCCTCGTCCGCCAGGTCGGGGGCGATCTTGACCAGCAGGGGGACGCGCCGGCCGGGCACCGCGGCGTCGGCGGCGGAGCGCACGGCCTCCAGCAGCGGGCGCAGGTGCTCGGTGGCCTGGAGGTTCCGCAGGCCGGGGGTGTTGGGCGAGGAGACGTTGACGACGAGGTAGTCGGCGTGCGGGGCCAGCCGGGAGGCGGAGAGCGCGTAGTCGTCGGCGGCCTCGCTCTCAGGAGTGACCTTGGTCTTGCCGATGTTGACGCCGACGGTGGCGGGGAAGACGGCCCGGCGCCCCGCCAGGCGGGCGGCCACGGCGGCGGAGCCGTCGTTGTTGAAGCCCATGCGGTTGACCAGGGCCCGGTCGGCGACCAGGCGGAACAGCCGGGGTGCGGGGTTGCCGGGCTGGGGATGGGCGGTGACGGTGCCGGTCTCGACGTGGTCGAAGCCGAGCATGGTGAGCCCGTCGATGCCGACCGCGTTCTTGTCGAATCCGGCGGCCAGCCCGAAGGGGCCGCGCATCCGCAGGCCGAAGGCCTCGGTGGCCAGGGCGCGGGCCTGCGTCCGGCCCGGGGCCGCGACGGCCGCGACGAGGGCGCGCAGGCCGGGGACTCGGGCGGCCAGCCGGATCAGGGCGAACGCCAGGTGGTGCGCCCGCTCGGGGTCCAGGCGTTTGAGGATCAGGCGGAACAGCAGAGGGTACATACGGGTCTTCCGTGCGGCGGGGCGGTACGGGATCCGGTGGCGGGGCGCTCTCGCGGTGAGGGGGACGCCGCTGCCGGCGTCCCCCTCACCCCTGGTCACTTCCCGCGGGCG
>NZ_JBSVCZ010000052.1:0-9681 GCF_054072955.1 Streptomyces sp. SS8 | reverse complement strand
CCCCCCGGCCCCCCCCCCCCCCGGGGGGCCCCCCGGCCCGGGGGGGGGGGCCCGCGGGGGGGGCGCGCCCCCCGGGCCCCCCCCCCGGCGGGGGGGGGCCCCCCCCCGGGCCCCCCCCCCCCCCCGCCCCCCCCGGGGGGGGGGGGCCCCCCCCCCCCCGCCCCCCCCCCCCCCGGCCCCCGTCCGCGTCCCCGGGCCGCTCACCATGCGGCCCGGGGCGCGGTCACGGGCACGGCCGGTGGTCTGTCACCATGGAGGCATGGTTCAGCCGGAAAGCCGCGAAGGGGAGCGCCTGCAGCTTCCGCCGGGGCAGCGGCTCCAGCGCGGCTGGCCGGTGACGCACTACGGTCCGGTGCCCAGGTTCCGGCCCGAACGCTGGGAGTTCCGCGTCTTCGGGGCCACCGCCGACGGGGACACGCACCGCTGGAGGCACGAGGAGTTCTCGGCGCTGCCCCACGAGACCGTGGTCGCCGACCTGCACTGCGTCACCAAGTTCAGCATGCTGGGCGTCGAGTGGGGCGGGGTGCGCACCCGTACCCTCCTCGAACTCGTGCCGCCCGCCCCTGAGGTCACCCATGTGATGGTGTGGGCCGAGTACGGCTACAGCGCCAACCTGCGGCTGGCGGACTTCACCGCCGACCACACGCTCTTCGCCACCCACCGCGCCGGCGAGCCGCTCACGGCCGAGCACGGCTTCCCGGTGCGGCTGGTCGTACCCCATCTGTACGCCTGGAAGGGACCCAAGTGGGTGCGGGGCGTGGAGTACATGACCGCCGACCGCCGGGGCTTCTGGGAGGAACGGGGCTACCACAACATCGGCGACCCCTGGCACGAGCAGCGCTACTCGTACCAGGAGGAGCCGGGCGACGGCCCCGGACTGTGACCGTGCCCGGCCGGCCCGCGGCCCGCTCGGGCGGCCCCCGCGTGGGGCCCCGCGTGGGACCCCTCGTGGGGCCCCACGTACGGTCCTTCCCGCCGTCCGGGGGCCGCGTCAGCCCCTGAGCTCCTTCAGCCGGGCCACATCCGCCGCGTGTCCCTCCCTGCCGCCAGGGGTCTCGATGACCAGGGGCACGCCCTCGGCCGCCGGATGGCGCAGCAGCTCGCGGAACGGCTCGGCGCCGATGTGGCCCGCGCCGATGTTGGCGTGGCGGTCCTTGCGGGCGCCGGCGACGTCCTTGGAGTCGTTGGCGTGGACCAGTCGCAGCCTTCCCTCTCCGGCCACCGCCACCACCTCGTCCAGCAGCGCCTTCATGCCGCCCCCGGCCGTCATGTCGTGCCCGGCGGCGAAGGCGTGGCAGGTGTCCAGGCAGATCCCGAGCCGGGGGTGCCGCTCCAGGGCGTCGAGGTAGGGGCCCAGGTCCGCGGCCCGCGAGCACAGCGAGGCGCCCTGGCCGGCCGTCGGCTCCAGCAGCAGCCACGGATCCTGTGAACCCTCGCCGGGGTCCAGCTCCTCCAGCAGCGGCAGCATCCGCTCGCGCACCTGGGCCAGCGCCGTGGCGCGGTCGCGCCCGCCGGTGGCCGAGCCGGTGTGGACGACCACACCCAGGGCGCCGATGTGACGGGCGCGCCGCAGCGAGTGGCGCAGGGAGGCCACGGACAGCTCGGCCGTGGCCTCGGTGTGCGAACCGAAGTTGATCAGGTAGGGCGCGTGGACGTAGGCCGGGATCCCTTCCTCCGTACAGGCCGTGCGGAAGGCCTCGTCCTGCCTCGGGTCGCCCGCCGGGGTGGCCCAGCCGCGCGGGTTGGCGACGAAGACCTGCACGGCCTCGGCGCCGATCTCGCGGGCGTACGCCAGGCCCTTGGCGGCGAGCCCGCCTGCGACGGCGACATGGCTGCCGACGGGGTTGCGGACGCGGCGGGGGGAGGGGGCGGCCGTCCCGCCCGCGTCCGCGGGGGAGGGGGGCGGGGCGTCGTACGGGGAAGGTGCGGTGCTCACACATCGAGGGTGCCAGGCCCGCACGGCGCACGGCCCGGCGGCCCGCTCGTGGTGAGCGGGCCGCCGGGCCGTGCGGAAGGGGTCTTCCGGCCGGTCAGTAGGCCGAGTCGACGTTGTCCATGGAGCCGTACCGGTCGGCGGCGTAGTTGCAGGCGGCGACGATGTTGGCCACCGGGTCGTACAGGTCGTACTTGGTGCCCTCGACGTGGTAGGCGTCGAAGGTGGGCTGGATCACCTGGAGCAGCCCCTTGGAGGGTATGCCGTTGCGGGCGTTGACGTCCCAGTCGTTGACGGCCCGCGGGTCGCCGCTGGACTCGCGCATGATGTTGCGGTGGATGCCCTCGTAGGTGCCGGGGATGCCCTCGCGCTCCATGATGGCCAGGGCCTCGCGGATCCACCCGTCGAGGTTGTCCGGGTAGGAGGCGGCCGCACTCCGCTCGCGCTCGTAGGCCCGCTCCAGGGACTCCTCGTCGCGCTCGCCCCAGTTGCCGCCGCTGCCCCAGCCGCCGCGGTCGTGCGAGCGGTCGGCGGCCTTCTCGCGGGTGGAGTCGCGGTCGGTGGCGGCCTCGCGCTCGGCGTTCTTCCGGTCCTTCTCGGCCTTCTGGTCCTTCCGGGTCTTCTCGGCCTCGCGCTTCTCCTCGGCGGCGGCCTCGCGGGCGTCGGCCTGGGCCTGCTGGTAGGAGCCGGAGAACTGCGCCCGCAGGCCGCCCTGCCCGGCGGTGACGTCCTCGGCCTGGGCGGCCGGCTCCACCGGGAGCGAGACCGGTGCGGAAGCGGGCTTCGGCCCGGCCGAGGGGGCGGCCTGCTCGGCACCCGCCGGGGCGAGGCCGAGCGCCAGGGTGGCGGCGCCGGTGGCCGCGACGACGCCGATGGCGGAGAACTTGTGGGTGCCGGTCATTCGGGTGGTGCCGGACACGCGGAACTGGTCGAGAACGCGGAACACAGACATGGGGGAGGAGAACCTCTTCCGATCGCTTGCGTCGCAGAGCCGGATCAGCCGGGCCGGCCATGGGGCCGAGCGGGGTTGCGCCGGGTTCCTCTCCTCGGCGCTGGCGACTGTTGCATTGTTAGCGGCCGGAACTTATGAGGACAAAAGTGTGATGTACTACCCGGATTCGTTGATATCCGGCGCAACGGGCCTTCGAGTGCCGGTCCGGGCCGCTCGGGGCCGACCGGGCCGCCGCGGTGCCTACTAGGCGGGTTCGTAGGTGATCTGGGTCCTATGGGGCGCTTCACAACGGCTGCCCGCTCAAGCAACCCTCCGTGCCCGCGCGGTGACACACGGGCCGGCGGCCCGGCCGGGCCGGTGCGTTCCGGTCAGCGCACCCAGACGGTGATCTCCGAGCCGCGCGGGGCCCGCTCGCCGGCCGCGACCGACTGGTCGAAGACGGTGCCGGTGAAGAAGACCCTGCGGACCCTCACCTCGAAACCCGCCTCCTCGAGGGCCTGCCGGGCCTCGCTCTCCTCCAGCCCCTCCACGTCCGGGACCTCGATCATCTCCGGGCCCTTGGAGACGGTCAGCGTCACGGTGTCGCCCTCGGCGGCGACCGCGCCCTCGCGGGGCGACTGCCGGGCGACCGTGCCCTCGTCCTCCTCGGAGAAGACCCGCTCCGGGGCGGTGCGCACCTTCAGCCCGGCCTCCTCCAGCCGCTGCCGGGCCGTCCCCTCGTCCTCGCCGACGACACCGGGCACCTCGACCCGCGCGCCCTTGGAGAGCACGAGCGCCACGGCCGTGCCCGGACGGCGCACGCTGCCCGCCCCGGGCTCGGTGCGGGCCACCGAGCCCCGCTCCGCCTTCCCCGAGAACTCCCTGGTCACCATGCCGGGCTCCAGCCCGGCGGCCTTGATCTTCCGGCGGGCCTCATCCGGGGTGTCGCCCGTCACATCGGGGACCTCGACCCGTTCCGGTCCCTGGGAGACGGTGATGGTCACCGTGCCGTTGCCGCGGATGCGCTCACCGCGGCCCGGATCGGTGCCGATGACATGGCCCCGCTCCACGGTGTCGCTGTAGTCCCGGACGATCCGCCACGCCAGCCCGGCCTCCTCGACCGTCCGCTTGGCCCGGTCCTCGGTCATGTCGAGCACCCCGGGGGTCCTGGTGAACTGCCCGGAGTTGATGTACCACAGGCCCAGCGCCGTGCCGAGGACCAGCAGGACGGCGGTGACCAGCGCCGGCAGCGAACGCCGGGACCCGAGGCCGGCCCACCGCCGCCGGGGCGCGCCCGGCCCGGACGGGCCCGGCTCCCGGGAAGGCGTGCGCACGGAGTCCGGCCGGGGCAGGACGGACGTGCGGTTCAGGGCCTCCCCGGACTCCCCGCCCCCCTCCGGGCCGGCGCCGCCGGCGCAGGCCTCGGGCGCGCCGCCGCGCGGAAGGACGGTGGTGCGGTCCTCGGAGCCGGCGGGGACGGGGGAGCCGTCCCCGCCCGCGGCGGCCGGAGGCGGCGCGTCCAGTTCCTCGCTGGTCAGCGCCTCCTTCACGGCCCCGACCTCGGCGAGCAGCTCCACGGCGTCGGCCGGCCGCCGCCCGGGGTCGCGGGCGGCGGTACGGGCCACCAGTTCGTCCAGGGCGGGGGCGAGAGTGGGCACGAGGGCCGAGGGGGCCGGGACGTCCTGGTGGAGATGCTGGTAGAGCACCTGGGCCGGGGTGCCGCCGGCGTGCGGCTTGGAGCCGGTCAGCATCTCGTACAGCACCACGCCGCAGGCGTAGACGTCCGCGCGGGCGTCGGCGGTGCCGTGCTCGATCTGCTCGGGGGCCAGGTAGGAGACGGTGCCCAGCACCGAGCCGGTGGAGGCGGACGTCTGGGAGCCCACGGCCCGCACCAGGCCGAAGTCGGCGACCTTGACCCGCCCGTCGTCCCCTATCAGGACGTTCTCCGGCTTCACGTCGCGGTGCACCAGGCCGGCCAGATGGGCGGCGCCCAGCGCGGCGAGCACGGGCTCCAGGACGTCCAGCGCGGCGCGCGGCCGCAGCGCCCCGCGCTCGCGCAGCACGTCGCGCAGCGTGCAGCCCCGGACGTACTCCATGGCGAGGTAGACGTAGCCGCCGTCCTCGCCCTGGTCGAAGACCCCCACCACGTTCTGGTGGGACAGGCGGGCCGCGGACTTGGCCTCCCGGATGAACCGGTCGACGAACGAGGCGTCGGCCGCGAGGGAGGGGTGCATCACCTTCAGGGCGAGCTCCCGGTCCAGCCGGGTGTCCATCGCCCGGTAGACCGTGGCCATGCCGCCGACGGCGATCCGCGCCTCCACGCGGTACCGGCCGTCGAGCACGTGCCCGATCAACGGGTCCCGAAGGGTCGTGTCCACGGCGCAGAGTCTACGAGCCGCCGCGGACACGGCCGACCGCACCGGCGCAGGCGCACCGGAGTGCGGCACAACGGTGACGAAACCGCCGCCGCCCCGCGACGTCGGGAGGGGAACCGCGGCCGGCCGACCCGTGGGCGTCCCGCCCGGAGCCCGCTCACCCGAAGGCCGGCCGCTCCGGGTCGAGGTCCGCCATCCCCTCCGCCGGGGAGGAGGCCAGCGCGAAGTGCCGGCGCGGGATCCGGCCCGCCCGGTACGCCAGCCGCCCCGCCTCCACCGCGTGCCGCATCGCCTCGGCCATCAGCACCGGCTCCTGGGCGCGGGTGACGGCGGAGGCGAGCATCACCGCCGCGCAGCCCAGCTCCATGGCGAGGGCGGCGTCCGAGGCGGTGCCCGCACCCGCGTCCAGGATGACCGGTACGGACGCCCGCTCGGTGATCAGCCGGAAGTTGTGCGGGTTGCGGATGCCCAGGCCCGAGCCGATGGGCGAGCCCAGCGGCATGATCGCCGCGCAGCCCACGTCCTCCAGCCGCCGTGCCAGCACCGGATCGTCACTGGTGTACGGCAGGACGGTGAAGCCGTCGTCGACCAGCGTCTCGGCGGCCTCCAGCAGCTCCACCGGGTCGGGCAGCAGGGTGCGCTCGTCGGCGACGACCTCCAGCTTGATCCAGTCGGTGCCCAGCGCCTCGCGGGCCAGCCGGGCGGTGAGCACGGCCTCCCCGGCGGTGAAGCAGCCGGCGGTGTTGGGCAGTACGCGGATGCCGTTGCGCTTCAGCACCGACAGCACCGAGCCGGAGACGGTCGGGTCCAGGCGCCGCATGGCGACGGTGGTCAGCTCGGTGCCCGAGGCCAGCAGCGCCCGCTCCAGCACCTCCAGGCTGGGCGCGCCGCCCGTGCCCATGATGAGGCGGGAGGTGAAGGCGGTGCCGCCGATGGTGAGGGTGTCGTCAGCCATGGCCGCCGTCAGCCCCCCTGCACCGCGGTCAGGACCTCGACCCGGTCGCCGTCGCACAGCTTCGTCGCCGGCCACTGGCCGCGCGGCACGACACTCTCGTTGACGGCCGCGGCGACGCCGGCCGGGGCGGTGGTCAGGGACGCCACGACCGCGTCGAGGGCGAGGCCGGCCGCGATCTCGCGCGGCTCGCCGTTGACATGGACGGTGACGGTTGCGGCGGTACGGGCCGTGCCGGTGTTCACAGAGGACTCTCCTGAAGCGTGCGGTCGAAGCGCCGGGGGGTGAACGGGCGTGCCTCCTCGGGGAGTTCGCCGGTGGTCAGGACCTGGGCCAGGGCGTCGCCGGTGACCGGGGCGAGCAGCACCCCGTTGCGGTGGTGACCGGTGGCCAGATGCAGGCCGGGCAGGGCGGTCGGGCCGAGCAGCGGGGCGTTGTCGGGGGAGCCGGGGCGCAGGCCCGCGCGGGTCTCCACCAGCGGCAGCTCGGTGATGCCGGGCACCAGCTCGTGCGCGTCGCGCAGCAGCTCGTAGACGCCGCCGGCCGTCACGGTGGTGTCCCAGCCCTGCTCCTCGCTGGTCGCGCCCAGCACCAGCTCGCCGTCGGCCCGCGGCACCAGATAGACATGGCCGCCGCGCACCAGGGCCCGCACGGTGCGCGAGAGGAACGGGGCGTACGCGCGGGGGATCCGCAGCCGCAGGATCTGGCCCTTGACCGGGCGCACCGGCGGCAGGACCTCCTCGGGCACCCCCGCCAGCCGGCCGCTGTCGCTGCCGGCCGCCAGCACCACCAGATCGGCCCCGACCGCGGTGCCGTCGGCCAGCTCCGCCCCGGCCGCCCGGTCGCCGGACAGGGACAGCCGTCCGGCCCGCTGCCGCACGAAGCGGACCCCGGCCCGCTCGCAGGCGGCCAGCAGGGCGGCCGTCAGCCGGCGCGGATCGGTCTGGTGGTCGCCGTCCACGCGCAGTCCGCCGCGCACCCCCGGGGCGAGCATCGGCTCCAGACGGCGGCACTCGCGGCCGGTCAACCATGCCGACTCCAGCCCGCAGCGCCGGTGCAGCGCGTGCAGTTCCCGCAGATGGGCCCGGTCGTCGGCGTCCAGCGCGACGGCCAGTGTGCCGCAGGCGCGGTAGCCGGTCCCCAGGCCCGACGTCTCCTCCAGCTCGGCCGTGAAGTCCGGATAGCGGCGCGCCGAGGCCAGGTTGAGGGCGAGCAGGGACTCCTCGCCGTAGTGCAGCTCGGTGACGGCCGCCAGCATCCCGGCCGCCACCTCGGCGGCGCCGCCGCCCGGCGCCGGGTCGACGACCGTGACCCGCGCCCCCCGCTGCGCGGTCCGCCAGGCCGTGACCAGCCCGATGACGCCACCGCCGATGATCAGCACGTGCATGGGTGCGGTGCTCCTCCCTTCGCCGGAATGACCCGGATCAGGTTCGTACGGTCGGAGGCCGCGCAAGCCTCCCTCTCAGCCCGGTGCGCCGGGCTCCCGCGCTTCGTCGTTCGCCGGTTCGCCCCGGGGGCCTCCCGCCCCCGGACGCCGACCACCCTATCCGCGCGCCCGCCGGGGCTGAAGGGGAGCCGGGCCCCGGTCCCCCTTCGGCCCCGGCGGCTGTGGCGGGGCTCTCACCGGACCCCGCCGCCGGGCCGCCCGGCGGCGGGGTCCGACCTCCTACAGTGATCGCGTGAGCGTGCGAACCGAGCAGCAGAGCAGGCAGCGGGTCCTCGTCGTCGGCGCCGGGATGGCCGGGGTGCAGACCGCCGTACAGCTGCGTGAGCAGGGCTGGCCGGGGCGGATCGCCCTGGTCGGCGCCGAGCCCCACCGGCCGTACGACCGGCCGCCGCTGTCCAAGGCGGTGCTGCTGGGCAGGGCACCCGGGTCCGCCTTCGACGTCGACTTCGGGGCCCTGGAGGTGGACCTGCGCCTGGGCACGGCCGCCACCGGGCTGCGCACCGGCGACCGGGAGGCGGACACGGACGCCGGAGCGCTGCCCTACGACCATCTGGTCCTCGCCACCGGCGCCGGGCCGATCCCCCTGCCCGGCGCCGGGGGTGTCCCCGGGGTGTACCTGCTGCGCACCCTCGACGACGCCGAGCGGCTGCGGCCGGTGCTCGCCGGGCGCCGGGAGGTGGTGGTCGTCGGAGCGGGCTGGATCGGCGCCGAGTTCGCCACCGCGGCCCGCGAGGCCGGCTGCCGGGTGACGGTGGTGGAGGCCGCGGACCAGCCGCTGGCCGGGGCGCTGCCGCCGTCCGTCGCTGCCCGGATGCGCGCCTGGTACGAGGAGGCGGGCGCCGAGCTGCGCACCGGGTGCGCCGTCACGGGCGTCGCCGCGGCCGGCACACCGGACGACCCGGTGTGTGAGGTGGAGCTGTCCGACGGCTCGGTGCTGACCGCGGGCGCGGTCGTCACCGGGATCGGCGCGCGCCCGGCCACCGGCTGGCTGGCGGGCTCCGGCGTGGCCCTGGGCGAGGACGGCTCGGTCCTGGCCGACGAGTACCTGCGCGCCTCCGTCCCCGGCGTCCACGCCGTGGGGGACTGCGCCTCCTACCCGTCGGCCCGCTACGGCCGCCGGCTGCTGGTCCACCACTGGGACAACGCGCTCCAGGGGCCGCGCACGGTCGCCTCGGTCCTGGTCGCCGGAGAGGCCGAGACGCCGGTGTACGACCCGGTGCCGTACTTCTGGTCCGAGCAGTTCGGCCGCTTCGTCCAGTACGCGGGCCACCACACCGGTGACGACGAGATGCTGTGGCGCGGCGATCCGGCGGACGCCGCCTGGTCGGTGTGCTGGCTGCGCGACGGTGTGCTGCGCGCCCTGCTGGCCGTGGGCCGCCCGCGCGACCTGACCCAGGGGCGGAAGCTGATCGAGCGCGGCACGGCCCTGGATCCGCTGCGGACCGCAGACCCGTCCGTCCCCCTGAAGAGCGCGGCCCGCTAGTGACTGTCGGTGGCAGATGGCAGGCTGGTTCCCGTGAACGAGATTGACGCGAAGACCGATGCTCTCGTCCCGGCCTGGCTCACCCTCCCCGATGTCGCCGACAGGCTCGGCGTCGAGGTGACGCGTGTGCGGCAGCTGGTCAGGGAGGGCCAGCTCATCGCGGTGCGCCGCGGTGAGAACCGGGTGCTCCAGGTGCCCGCCGACTTCATCGGCGAGGGCCGGGTGGTGAAGGGCCTGACCGGGACCATCACGCTGCTCAGGGACGACGGCTTCAGTGACGAGGAGATGCTGGAGTGGCTGTTCACGCCCGATGACACCCTGCCCGGCACCCCGGCGCAGGCCCTGCGGGAGAATCGCGGCACCGAGGTGAAGCGGCGCGCCCAGGCGCTGGCCGTCTGAGCGGCGCGCTCACCGCGGACGACCCGGCCCGGCAGGGCCGGGCGCAGCCAACCGTACGACCGATCACCGGCGTGCGGGCCCCGGCGGGGCGGGGGGGGGGGGGGGGGGGGGGGGGGGCCACCGGGGGGGGGCCCCCCCCCGCCGGGGGGGGGGGGGGGGGG
>NZ_JBSVCZ010000051.1:0-10099 GCF_054072955.1 Streptomyces sp. SS8 | reverse complement strand
GCGCCGCCGGGCCGCGGGAGGCCGGCGCCGGCCCGGCCGTGGTCCTGGTGGGCCCGCCCGGCGCGGGCAAGACCACCGTGGGCGCGGTGCTGGCCCGCAGGCTGGGGGTGTCGCTGCGCGACACCGACGCCGACATCGAGGCCGCTGCGGGCAAGGCCATCGCCGAGATCTTCGTCGACGACGGGGAGCCGCGCTTCCGCGAACTGGAGCGGGAGGCGGTACGCGCGGCCCTGGCCGGGCACGACGGGGTGGTCTCGCTCGGCGGCGGCGCCGTCATGGACCCCGGCACCCGCGAACTGCTCGCCGGACTCCCCGTGGTCTTCCTGGACGTGGCCCTGGCCGACGCCGTCAAACGCGTCGGGCTGGACGCCCCGCGCCCCCTGCTGGCGGTCAACCCCCGCAAGCAGTGGCGCACGCTGATGGAGCAGCGCCGCCCGCTGTACACCGAGGTGGCCCGCGCGGTCGTCGACACCGCCGGCCGCAACCCGGAGGAGACCGCCCAGGCGGTCCTGGACGCACTCGAGCTGAAGGACACATGACCACCACACCCCCCACCCGCATCACCGTCGGCGGCACCGCGGGCACCGCGCCCTACGACGTCCTCGTCGGACAGCGGCTCCTGGACGAACTGCCGCACCTGATCGGCCCCGACGCCCGCCGGGTGGCCGTGATCCACCCCGAGGCGCTGACCGAGACCGGCGAGGTGCTGCGCGAGGACCTGGCGGGCCAGGGGTACGAGGCCATCGCCATCCAGGTGCCCAACGCCGAGGAGGCCAAGACCGCCGAGGTCGCCGCGTACTGCTGGAAGGCGCTGGGACAGTCCGGCTTCACCCGCACCGACGTCGTCGTGGGCGTCGGCGGGGGGGCGACCACCGACCTGGCGGGCTTCGTCGCGGCGACCTGGCTGCGCGGGGTGCGCTGGATCGCGGTGCCCACCACGGTGCTGGGCATGGTGGACGCGGCCGTCGGCGGCAAGACCGGCATCAACACCGCCGAGGGCAAGAATCTGGTGGGCGCCTTCCACCCGCCGGCCGGGGTGCTGTGCGACCTGGCTGCGCTGGAGTCGCTGCCGGTCCACGACTACGTCAGCGGCCTGGCCGAGATCATCAAGGCGGGCTTCATCGCCGACCCGGCCATCCTGGACCTGATCGAGTCCGACCCCGAGGCCGCCCGCACCCCCGCGGGCCCGCACACCCGCGAGCTGATCGAGCGCTCCATCCGGGTCAAGGCCGAGGTGGTCTCCTCCGACCTGAAGGAGTCGGGCCTGCGGGAGATCCTCAACTACGGACACACCCTGGCCCACGCCATCGAGAAGAACGAGCGCTACAACTGGCGGCACGGCGCGGCCGTCGCCGTCGGCATGGTCTTCGCCGCCGAACTGGGCCGCATCGCGGGCCGGCTGGACGACGCCACCGCCGACCGGCACCGGGCGGTCCTCACCGCCGTCGGGCTGCCCGTCACCTACCGGGGCGACCAGTGGCCCAAGCTGCTTCAGACGATGAAGGTCGACAAGAAGACCCGTGGCGACCGGCTGCGCTTCATCGTCCTGGACGGGCTGGCCCGGCCCGCCGTGCTGGAGGGGCCGGACCCGGCGATGCTGCTCGCCGCCCACGCGGAGATCGCCGCGTGAGCGGCGCCGCGCCCCGGAGGGTCCTCGTCCTCAACGGGCCCAACCTCGGCCGTCTGGGCTCCCGCGAGCCCGACGTCTACGGCTCCACCTCCTATGCCGGGCTCGTCGAGCGGTGCACGCGGCTGGGCGGGGAACTGGGACTGGAGGTCGAGGTCCGCGAGACCAACGACGAGGGCGAGATGATCCGCTGGCTCCACGAGGCCGCCGACGCCTCCCTCCCGGTCGTCCTCAACCCCGCCGCGTTCACCCACTACTCGTACGGGATGCGTGACGCCGCCGCCCAGCGCACCGCTCCGCTGATCGAGGTGCACATCTCCAACCCCCACGCCCGCGAGGAGTTCCGCCACACCTCGGTCGTGTCGGCCGTGGCCTCCGGCACCATCGCCGGCTTCGGCATCGGCTCCTACGAGCTGGCCCTGCGCGCCCTGGCGGACGACCGGCCACGCGGCTGAAGGGGGCCTGGACGGGCCGCGGGCACCACTTCGAACCGCCGACCGTTGACACGGCACCGGCCGGGGGAAGGTACCGTTCGGTGCCGGACGGACGAGGTGACGTCCGGCCGGGCCCACCGCGCCCGGCCGGCGCACCGGACGGAAACGGAGTTGGGACCGGATGCAGCAGTACGGGACGCAGCGGCCCGTCCCGCCCTCGGGCTCACCCCAGGGCCGCCCCCAAGGACACCCGCAGGGACAACCGCCACACCTCCACGCGCACCCGCGTTCCGCGGCCCACTCCGGCTGGAACACTCCCCACCCGCCTCCCCCGCCCCCCGCGCACCCGGCTCCGCCCGCCGCACCGCCGGCGGCCCCGCCCGCGGCGCCTCCGCCCGGGCCGCCCCCGGCCTCCGCACCCACCCCCGCTCCTCCGCCCCAGGCCCCGGACGCCACCGGCCACCTCCGGCTGCCGCCCGGCGCGCCGGTGCAGATATCGGGCACGGCCGACCCGGCCGCCGGCCCCGTCACGGTGGAGGCCGCGCACACCGCCGCCGTCGCCGTCCTGCTGATAGGCCCGGCCGGCGCCGGCAAGACCACCGTGGCCCGGTACTGGGCGGACACCCGCCGCGTGCCCACCGCGCACATCAGCCTGGACGACGTCCGCGAATGGGTGCGCTCCGGCTTCGCCGACCCCCAGTCCGGCTGGAACGAGCACTCCGAGGCGCAGTACCGCCTCGCCCGCCGCACCTGCGGCTTCGCCGCCCGGAACTTCCTGGCCAACGGCATCTCCTGCATCCTGGACGACGCCGTCTTCCCCGACCGGCCCGTCGTCGGCCTCGGCGGCTGGAAGCGGCACGTCGGCCCCGGCCTGATCCCGGTGGTGCTGCTGCCCGGCCTGGAGGTCGTCCTGGAGCGCAACGCCGAGCGCACCGGCAACCGCCGGCTGTCGGACGAGGAGGTCGCCCGCATCCACGGGCGGATGGCCGGCTGGTACGGCTCCGGCCTGCCGATCATCGACAACTCCCGGCAGGACGTGGCCACCACCGCTCGTCTGCTGGACGAGGCCGTGGCCCGCGCGCTCACCAGCCCGCCGAGCTGGTAGCGCATACGGCCGGGCCGGTCCGGGTCGGCGGCGGGTGCGACGGGGCGTCCGTACGGCGGGCCGTCCGGACGTGTCGGGACGCCACCGGGCGTCACGCTGCGTACGCTCAGGGGCATGTCCGAGGTGTACGTGGCCCGCCGCAGCCGACTGCGCGACCGCTGGACGGCGGGGGGCGGTGAGGCCGCCCTGGTCTCCCGGCCCGCCAACGTCCGCTATCTGACCGGCTGGTCCGTCCCCGGAGCGGTCCTGCTGCTCGGGGCGGACGGCCGCGACACCCTGCTGAGCCCGGCCGTGCCCGCCGCCGACGGACGCACCGGGCCGCCGTGCGCCACGGGCGGCCTGCGCCGCACCGTCCTGCCCGGGGACGTGCCCGACCCGGCCGTCGCCGCCGCCGAACTGGCGGCGTCCGGGCCCGGGACCGAGCTGCTGGCGGTGGAGGAGCACGACCTCACCGTGGCCCGGCACCGGGCCCTGGCCGCGGCCGCGCCCCGGCTGCGCCTGGCCGACCTGGGCCGCGCCGTGGAGCAGCAGCGCCTGGTCAAGGACGAGGAGGAGCTGGCGGCCCTGCGCGTCGCCGCGGAGATCACCGACCACGCGCTCGGCGAGCTGCTGGAGTCCATCCTGGTGGGCCGCACCGAGCGCCATCTGGCGCTGGAGCTGGAGAGGCGCCTGATGGACCACGGCGCCGACGGCCCCGCCTTCCCCACTTGCGTCGGCACCGGCCGCAACTCCGGTCTGCCCGGCCACCGGCCCGGGGACCGGCGGGTGGAGGAGGGCGACTTCCTGAGCGTGCGGCTGGGCGCCCGCTACCGCGGCTACCGCTGCCAGGTCGGCCGCACCTTCGTCATCGGCCCGGCCCCCGCCGACTGGCAGATCGAGTTGTACGAGCTGGTCTTCGCGGCCCAGCGCGCCGGGCGCGAGGCACTGCTGCCTGGGACGGAGTACCGTGAGGTCGACCGGGCCGCCCGCCAGCCGCTGGAGGCGGCCGGGTACGGTGACTTCCTGGAAGCGGGCACCGGGCACGGCGTGGGGCTGGAAATCGGCGAGGACCCTCGGCTGTCGCCCGGGGCCATGGGTAAACTGGACGCTTGTGTGCCGGTCACCGTCGAACCGGGGGTCCACCTCCCGGGACGGGGCGGCGTCCGGATCGATGACACGCTCGTCGTCCGCCCGCAGGCGGACGGCGGACCGGAGCTACTCACCATCACGACCAAGGAACTGCTCGCCCTGTGACACGGGGGCGTGGTCCTTCGGTCTTCCGCAGCAGCAGTCTCAGGAGATTCCGCGACCGTGGCCACCACGAACGACCTCAAGAACGGCATGGTGCTCAAGCTCGAAGGGGGCCAGCTCTGGTCCGTTGTCGAGTTCCAGCACGTCAAACCAGGCAAGGGCGGTGCCTTCGTCCGCACCAAGCTCAAGAACGTGCTCTCCGGCAAGGTGGTCGACAAGACCTTCAACGCCGGCACCAAGGTCGAGACGGCCACCGTGGACAGGCGCGGCATGCAGTTCTCCTACAAGGACGGCGCCGACTTCGTCTTCATGGACACCCAGACCTACGACCAGATGCCCATCACCCCCGAGGTCGTCGGCGACGCCGCCAACTACCTGCTGGAGGGCCAGGAGTGCACGGTCGCCGTGTACGAGGGCAACCCGCTGTTCATCGAACTGCCCGCCGCCGTCGAGCTGGTCATCGAGTACACCGAGCCGGGTGTCCAGGGCGACCGCTCCACCGGCGGCACCAAGCCCGCCCGCCTGGAGACCGGCTACGAGATCGGTGTGCCCCTCTTCATCACCACCGGTGAGAAGATCAAGGTCGACACCCGTTCCGGCGAGTACCTCGGCCGGGTGAACAGCTAACCGTGGCAGCCCGCACCAAGGCACGTAAACGGGCCTTCCAGATCCTGTTCGAGGCCGACCAGCGCGACAGCGCCGTGACGGCCGTGCTGGCGGACTGGATCCGGCACGCGCGGACCGACGAGCGGCAGCCGCCGGTCGGCGAGTACACGATGCAGCTCGTCGAGGGGTACGCGGAGCACGCGGACCGGATCGACGAGCTGATCGCCACCTACGCCGTCGGCTGGACGCTGGACAGGATGCCGTCGGTGGACCGCAACCTCCTGCGACTCGGCGCGTACGAGCTGATCTGGGAGGACGACGTACCCGACGCGGTGGTGATCGACGAGGCGGTACAGCTCGCCAAGGAGTTCTCCACCGACGACTCCCCGACCTTCGTCAACGGTCTGCTGGGCCGGCTGAAGGAACTCAAGCCGACGCTGAAGCGCGCCTGAGCGGACCGGTCCGGGTGATCCGGGCCGGGGCCGCCGCATCCGGGAAGCGGCGAGTGGCCCGGGACGCCCGACGGGCGTCCCGGGCCACTCGCCGTCAAGGGTCCCCGGGCAGCGGCGTCGAGCGCGACCGCCACCGGGAGCGGAACCCCCTCACGGGGCCCGCCCGGTGGCGGCGCCGGCGACCACTGCGGGGGAGTGCCTCAGGCCTCCTCGTGCTGGACGGCGCGACGGGCGTCGGCGTCCAGCACACCCCAGCCGATGAGCTGCTCGGTCAGCACCGAGGGCGACTGGTCGTAGATGACGGCGAGGGTGCGCAGGTCGTCCTGGCGGATCGACAGCACCTTGCCGTTGTAGTCGCCGCGCTGGCTCTGGATCGTCGCGGCGTACCGCTGCAACGGGCCCGCCTTCTCGGAGGGCACGTGGGCCAGCCGCTCCAGGTCCAGAACGAGCTTCGGCGGCGGCTCGGCGGCTCCGCCCGGCGTGCTGCCCGGCAGCAGCTCCTGCACCGGGACGCCGTAGAAGTCCGCCAGCTCGGCCAGCCGCTGCACGGTCACGGCACGGTCGCCGCGCTCGTACGAGCCGACCACGACCGCCTTCCAGCGGCCCTGGGACTTCTCCTCGACACCGTGGAGGGAGAGCCCCTGCTGGGTGCGGATGGCGCGGAGCTTGGCCCCGAGCTGTTTGGCGTATTCGCTGGACATATGGCTCCCCGGAGGACGTCTTCGTAACTCACTGTGATGTTACGCAGCGTAATGTACGGCGTCAAGCCGAGCCGGTCCATACCGGGGGTGCACAGGGGTCGCGGGCCCGCGCGCCCGGGCGGGGGACAGCCCCGGCGGGCGCCCGGAGCGGACGCCCCGGACAGCCCGTCCGGACGGGCTGGTACCGTTGACGGCGCACCATCCGACGTCCTTTAAGGCCCGTCCCGTGAGGCGGGGAAGGAGGTCCGTTTACCGTGGACACATCCATGGGAGAACTGGACGGCAACGCTCCCGGCCCGGTCCGCCCGGTGCTGGAGGCACCGGACATCGCGCGGGTCCTCACCCGCATCGCCCACGAGATCGTCGAGCGTGCCAAGGGCGCCGACGACGTGGTCCTCCTGGGCATCCCCACCCGCGGCGCGCACCTGGCCAGGCGGCTGGGGGCCAAGCTGGAGGAGATCACCGGCCGTCCGCTGCCGGTCGGCTCGCTCGACATCACCATGTACCGCGACGATCTGCGGATGCGCCCCGCCCGCGCCCTGGCCCGCACCGAGATCCCGGCCGAGGGCGTCGACGGGCGCCTGGTCGTCCTGGTCGACGACGTGCTCTTCTCCGGCCGCACCATCCGGGCCGCGCTCGACGCGCTCGGCGACATCGGCCGGCCCCGCGCCGTGCAGCTGGCGGTCCTGGTCGACCGCGGCCACCGCGAACTGCCGATCCGCGCCGACTACGTCGGCAAGAACCTCCCCACGTCGCTGCGGGAGACGGTCAAGGTCCGGCTCGCCGAGGAGGACGGCCGCGACGGCGTGCTCCTGGGCGAGCGCCGCGAGGCGGGGGCCGCCCCGTCCGGCGAGCGGTAGCGTCCCCGCTCCCCGTACCCCTCGCGCCCCTCCGCCGCTCCCGCCCTCCCTGGCCCAGCGGCCCCACGCGGCCGTGCCCGCGCGCCCGCATGCCTTGAAACCTCCACACACCGGAGCACATCCAGATGCCGCTCTTCCCCGGGGGCAACCCCCGGACTTCCGGTCACCTGATCTCGGCCGCCGACCTCACCCGCGACGACGCCGTGCGCATCCTCGACACCGCCGAGGAGATGGCGCGCCTGGCCGACCGCCCGATCAAGAAGCTGCCCGCGCTGCGCGGCCGCACGATCGTCAACCTCTTCTTCGAGGACTCCACCCGCACCCGCATCTCGTTCGAGGCCGCGGAGAAGCGGCTGTCCGCCGACGTCATCAACTTCGCGGCCAAGGGGTCCTCGGTCTCCAAGGGCGAGTCCCTCAAGGACACCGCCCAGACCCTGGAGGCGATGGGCGTGGACGCCGTCGTCATCCGGCACGGAGCCTCCGGCGCCCCCTACCGCCTGGCCACCTCCGGATGGATCGACGCAGCCGTCGTCAACGCCGGCGACGGCACCCACCAGCACCCCACCCAGGCGCTGCTCGACGCGTTCACCATGCGCCGCCGCCTGATCGGCCCGGACGCCGGACTCGGCCGGGACCTGGCCGGCCGGCGGATCACGATCGTCGGCGACATCCTGCACAGCCGGGTCGCGCGCTCCAACGTCGACCTGCTGAACACCCTGGGCGCCCAGGTCACCCTGGTGGCGCCGCCCACCCTGCTGCCGGTCGGTGTCGAGGGCTGGCCCTGCGAGGTCTCCTACGACCTGGACGCCGTCCTGCCGAAGTCCGACGCCGTGATGATGCTGCGGGTCCAGCGCGAGCGGATGAACGCCGCCTTCTTCCCCACCGAGCGCGAGTACTCCCGCCGCTACGGCCTCGACGTGCAGCGCATGGAGCGGATGCCCGAGCACGCCGTCGTGATGCACCCCGGCCCGATGGTCCGGGGCATGGAGATCACCGCCGAGGTCGCCGACTCCGGCCGCTGCACCGTCACCGAGCAGGTCGCCAACGGAGTCTCGATCCGCATGGCCGTCCTGTACCTGCTGCTCGGCGGATCCGAGCACGCCGGCACCAACGCCACCACTACCGGCACCGCCGACACCACCGCCCGTACCGAGGAGAAGTGACACCCATGAGCAAGACCCTGATCCGCGGCGCGAAGGTGCTGGGCGGCCAGGCGCTGGACGTCCTGATCGACGGCGGGACCGTCGCCGCCGTCGGCACCGGTCTGGACGCCGGTGGCGCCCGTGTGGTCGAGGCCGACGGGCAGATCCTGCTGCCGGGCCTGGTGGACCTGCACACGCATCTGCGCGAGCCGGGCCGCGAGGACTCCGAGACCGTGCTGACCGGCACCCGGGCCGCGGCGTCCGGCGGCTACACCGCCGTGCACGCCATGGCCAACACCTTCCCCGTCGCCGACACCGCCGGCGTCGTCGAGCAGGTCTGGCGGCTGGGACGGGAGTCCGGCTACTGCGACGTGCAGCCGGTCGGCGCCGTCACCGTCGGCCTGGAGGGCAAGCAGCTCGCCGAGCTGGGCGCGATGCACGAGTCGGCCGCCTCGGTGCGGGTCTTCTCCGACGACGGCAAGTGCGTGGACGACGCGGTGATCATGCGCCGGGCACTGGAGTACGTCAAAGCCTTCGACGGCGTCATCGCCCAGCACGCCCAGGAGCCCCGCCTGACCGAGGGCGCCCAGATGAACGAGGGCGCGGTCTCCGCCGAGCTGGGCCTGGGCGGCTGGCCGGCCGTCGCCGAGGAGTCGATCATCGCCCGCGACGTGCTGCTGGCCGCGCACGTCGGCTCCCGGCTGCACATCTGCCACCTGTCCACCGCCGGATCCGTGGAGATCGTGCGCTGGGCCAAGTCCAAGGGCTGGAACGTCACCGCCGAGGTCACCCCGCACCACCTGCTCCTCACCGACGAGCTGGTGCGCTCCTACGACCCGGTCTACAAGGTCAACCCGCCGCTGCGCACCGAGGCGGACGTGAGGGCCCTGCGCGAGGCGCTGGCCGACGGCACCATCGACTGCGTCGCCACCGACCACGCCCCCCACCCCCACGAGGACAAGGACTGCGAGTGGGGCGCGGCCGCCATGGGCATGGTCGGCCTGGAGACCGCGCTGTCCGTCGTCCAGCACACGATGGTGGAGACCGGTCTGCTGGACTGGGCCGGCGTCGCCGACCGCATGTCCTTCCGGCCCGCGGCCATCGGGCGCCTGGCCGGCCAGGGGCGGCCCGTCTCGGCTGGTGAGCCCGCCAACCTCACCCTGGTCGACCCGGCATACCGTGGAACGGTGGATTCCGCACGTTTCGCCTCCCGCAGCCGCAACACCCCCTACCAGGGACGCGAGCTGCCGGGCCGTGTCACACACACGTTCCTGCGGGGCAGGGCGACAGTCATGGACGGAAAGCTCGTATGAACCTCTCACCGGTACCAACCGCCATCCGCCACGCCGCGGCACCCGAGTCGCAGCAGGTCACCGACTGGGCACCCCGGATCGCCTGGGTGATCGGCCTTCTGCTGGTCGTCGCCCTGGTGTACTGGCTGATGAGGGAGGGCTGGAAGTGGCGCTCGGTGCTCCAGTCCGACCTCCCCGAACTGCCCCAGGCACCCGCCGGCCCCGGCGAACCGGGGCTGACCATGACCGGCCGCTACCACGGCTCCACCGCGGCCGGGCAGTGGCTGGAGCGGATCGTCGCCCACGGCCTGGGCGCCCGCAGCCGCGCCGAGCTCACCCTCACCGAGCGGGGTGTGCACGTGGTGCGGCCCGGGGCGAACGACTTCTTCATCCCGGCCGGCAGGCTGCGCGGCGCCCGCCTCGACAAGGGCATCGCCGGCAAGGTCCTCACCGAGGACGGCCTGCTGGTGATCACCTGGGAGCACGGCGACCGCCTGCTGGACTCCGGCTTCCGCTCCGACCGCGCCGCCGAGCACGCCGCCTGGCTGGACGCGCTCCGCGCGATGTCCACCGGCACCGCGTCCGGCACCGCGGACGAACCCCACGGCACCACCGAAGCTGCCGCCACCAAGCACCACGAGGAAGGCGCA
>NZ_JBSVCZ010000050.1:0-16098 GCF_054072955.1 Streptomyces sp. SS8 | reverse complement strand
AAAAACACACCACCCCCGGAAGGCGAGGAACCGGCCCGTGCACGACGAGTGGGAGGGACCGAAAATTCGCGCACGCGCAGCGGTGCGGCACACGGCGACGGGCCTGACGGTGGAGCAGGTCCAGAAGGCCACGGACGAGGCGTGCATGCGGGAGCGGATTCGCTCGAAGGTCTGCGAGAGTGACGAGGATGCCCGCGCTATCGGTATCGCGGTGGCCGAGCACACCGAATGGCGCCGCATCGGATACGTGATGGAGGAAGAGGGCCTGGGGACTTACGAGCCGGAGCGTGATCCCACGGCGGTGCGGTGGGCGCGCGAGGGGCAGGCCGCTCGCCTGGAGCGGGCTCGAGGGGAGGAGGCCGTGCGGGAGCGCCGGGCGCAGGCCCGGCAGGATCGCGCCGGTGAGCTGGTGCTGGATTTCCCGCTGGATGCGGAGACCTCCCGGCAACTGCGGACCTATGCCGCCACTCAGGGCGTCACCCCGCAGCGCCTGGTCGGCCTGCTCGCCGAGCGCGCCCGCACCACCAGCGAAGGACTGATCGAGGTGACACCGTTCGCCGCGAGTGACACCGAGAGGTGACCTGACAGGAATTCAAGCCTGTTCTTCTGCGGAACGCATTCGCATCGACTTCCGGACACGAAAAAGCGCAGACCGCATCAAGAGGAAAAGGAAAAGGACGGGAGGGATCTTCGTGGCGGGTATCAGGCTTCGGCCGCATCAAGTGGAAGCGGTCGACGCGATTGTCCGGGCGCTGGAATACCGCGCAGGACGCGAAGTGCCGGCGGAGGGGTTGCGGGCCACGGCGGTAGCCGCCACCGGAGCGGGCAAGACCCTGATCGCCGCCGAGGCCGCGCGCCGCCTGGAACCGCGGGGTCGGGTGCTGGTCATGGTGCCCACCCTGGACCTGCTCACCCAGACGGTCCAGGCGTGGCGGATGGCCGGCCACACCGGCCCGGCGGTCGCGGTGTGCTCCCTGGAAGGAGACAAGGCGCTGGAGGCGTTGGGGGTGCGGTGCACCACCAACCCGATCCGGTTGGCACTGTGGGCAGGGACCGGGCCGGCGGTCGTGTTCGCCACCTACGCCTCTCTCGCGCCCCGCCAGGACCCCAGCCCGGACGATCCCGGCGGGGAGCCGGTCCAGGTGCCCGGACCGCTGGAGGCCGCCCTCCAGGGCGCCTACGGGCAGCAACTGGCACCGTTCGGGCTGGCGGTGGTCGATGAGGCGCACCGAACCAGTGGAGATCTGGCCAAGCCCTGGGCCGCCATCCACGACCAAGCACGGATCCCGGCAGCGCGACGGCTGTACCTCACCGCCACACCACGCATCTGGGAGCCTGCCGGACGCTCGGGCGAGACAGAGACCACAGAGGGCGGGAACAGGGCCCAGGAAGCCACAGAGAACCGGGGCGGGACTCAGGAGACCACAGCCCCGAGAGGCACCAGTAAGGCAGCAGAGGGCGCCTCGGAGGCCGTTGCGGCTGTCCCCGGGCAGTTGGTCGCGAGCATGGACGACGAGCGCCTGTACGGGCCACATGTCTTCACGTTCTCCCTCACCGAGGCCATCGACCGGGGCATCCTGGCCCGGTTCGAGATCGACGTCCTCGAGATCCGCCCACCGGACCTGGGCGACGGCGGGAGCGAGGAGGAACGGCGGGGCCGGCGCCTGGCCGCCTTGCAGGCCGCGCTGGTCAAGCACGCCGCTGAGACGGGAGTGCGGTCGCTGATCAGCTTCCACCACCGCACGGTGGAAGCGATGTCTTTCGCGCGGGCCCTGCCGGGCACCGCGGCCCGGCTGCACGAGGAGGATCCGGCGACCTATCCGCGGCGGGTATGGGCCGACTGGCTGTGCGGGGAGCATGAGCCCGCCCACCGCCGGGCGGTGCTGGGCCGGTTCGCCGACGGGGTTGATGAGCAGGGGTGGGAGACCGAGCTGGCGGTGCTGGCGAACGTGCGCGTCCTAGGCGAGGGCGTCGACATCACCGGCCGACGTGGTGTCGACGGTGTCCTCTTCGCGGACGTGCGCGGATCGGCCGTCGACATCGTCCAGGCCGTCGGCCGGGCGCTGCGCCAGAAGCCCGGCCAGGGCAAGGTCGCGCGGTTGGTGGTGCCGGTGTTCTTGGAGCCGGGTGAGGCGCCGGACGACATGCTGGCCTCCGCCTCGTACAAGCCGTTGGTGGCTGTTCTGCAGGGGCTGCGCAGTCACTCGGAGGCGGTCGTGGAGCAGCTGGCGGTTGCGTCCGCGCCCAGTCGCGGTCGGCCCGCGTCGGTGGCCGACCTCGACCCCGCCCGCGGCGGTGGTGGTGGCGAGGGTGGGGATGAGGGAGCACTGGAGGAGGTGCCGCTGCTGCGGTTCTCCACGCCCCGCGACCCGCAGCTGGTCGCGCAGTTCGTGCGCACCCGTGTCATCCGGCCCGAATCCCAGGTCTGGCTCGCCGGCCTCAACGCCCTGCGCACCTGGCACCAGCAACAGAACGGAGACGAGGACGGGGACCAGGGGCACGAGTTCGAGGAGCGCGGCGGTGAGCACGAGGGCCAGGAGCAGGGCGGTGGTGTGGGGCGTGCGGCCAGGCCGGTAGCGGTGCCGCTGGACGCCCGCGTCGGCACCTTCCCCCTCGGGGCATGGATCAGCGAACAGCGGCGTGCCTACCGGGCCGGAACGCTGGCGAAATGGCGGGTGGAGTTGCTGGAGGAGGCCGGGATGGTGTGGTCGGTGCCGGACGCGGCGTTCGAGGAGAACCTCGCCGCGGCACGGGCCTACTTCGCCGTCCACGGCACGCTGTGCGCGCCCCGGACGGCGGTGGCCGAAGGCCGGCCCATCGGTCAGTGGCTCACCAACTGCCGCCGTCCCCAGGGGCTGGGCAAGGACCCGGAGCGGGCGGCGCAGCGGGCCGCCCGGCTGGCCCAGATCGACCCGGACTGGAATCCCGCGGAGAAGGGCTGGACGGTCGACTGGCAGCGGCAGTACGCGGCCGTGCGGGCCTGCATCGACGGCGGCGCCACCCTGGAGGAGATCCGGCCCGGCGTCACCGTCGGCGGGGAGGACGTCGGGCTGTGGCTGGCCCGGCAACGCACCGGATGGCAGCAGCTGGCCGACGGGCAGCGCGAGCGCCTGGAGGCGCTGGGCGTTCATCCGACCGCGGTAGCGCCGGGTCGTGAAGCCGGCGCCGGAGACCAGACAGCGGAAACAGCAGGAACAGTGACAGTGCCCGCCGACACCACACCCTGGGACCGCGCACTCGCCGCACTCCGCCAATACCAGGCACGGGAAGGACACGTGAAAGTGCCCCGCAAGTGGGTCGAAGCCATCCACGACGAGACCGGGCAAGGACACCCGATCAAGCTCGGAGTATGGATCAACAACCAACGCCAGAGGCGAGACAAGCTGGACGCCGAACGCGCCGCCGCGCTGGAGGAGCTGGGGGTGTAAGAATCACAACCAGACACCGAGACCTCTGGCGCTAAATACGTCGCGCGGCTGGGGGCTACTTTTATCAAGTGGCCCCTAGCCGCAGAGGATCATACTGCTCGTTGGTAGATCATGCTCTGCGTACTCCCGGAGGCCAAACCACATGTACGGCGCGGCCAAGCTTGCGCGCGTGAGCCACTGCGTCGGCAGTTCCTCCCAGCCCACGCGATGGTTCACCGTCCCAGATCGCAATTAGCACCTCGCAGTGATTTGCGACCCACTGGCCAGCTGCGTCGTACGCTTCTTCGCTTGGGCTCGAATAGTTGAGGCGCGTCACCTCAGCAGCTTGGTTGAGCAAGGCAAAGTAGGTTCTCTTGTCATCCTCAGAAAATGTGTCCTCATATCCGCTTGCTGGGATGACGACGTGCAAGGATCCCCCCGCAGCAAGTAGCTCGCGAGCGAACAACTGATCGGCGCCTTCGGCGAGGCTGCCAAATCCATTCAACGGTGACGCCGCTTCAGCAAGGAGCTCGCGAATCTTCTCTATAGCGAAGGAAACCGCAGCATTGGGTAGCCCCTGGTGGCCCGTGATACCGATGCGAGTCATACGCGGCCTGCCTGGACGAGTTGCCAATAGTGTTTTCCGAGCGGGGTGAGGACGCACCCTGTGGATCTCATAGCTGCGTAGTAGAGATGCTCCTCTCTAACAGGGTCGATGAGACGGCAGGCGCGGTACTTCTGCAGTCCTGCGAATATGGCCTCATTCTCCGGGTGTTCCGGCTCTTCGGTTGGCTCGTATGAGGGATCGAGCGGGAGCACATAGTCAGGATAGGGGAACCACTGTGTGAGCTTTCGAAGCACTGGCAGCGGAACCCGTGGGTTGCAAACGCGGATGTCGTGAAGTCGGTCGATGTTCGCCTTAAACGTGGGACGCTGTTCCCAGGCTCCGAACGACTCAGCCAGGTAGGCGTACAGGCCCGAGACGTTCACGTGCCCGAGGACATCAGCAGCACCCCCTTCGAGGGCGCCTTCGAAGTAGCTCGAGAACTGGCCCCGTCCCTCTGCTGTTTCTACAGAGACCTGGTCGCTTCTGCTTGCGGTCAGCACTGTCGTACCCTTCGGAAGGAACGACTGATCGGTGCCAAGAGCGGCGATCGTCGCTGCACCGCCGGAGAAACAACAGTCCAGGACTACGACGGTCTCTTTCACATCGCTGCGAACGATGCGTTCAATAACCTCGGTGAACCTGACGCCGGGCGTCACATCGGTACCGTCTGAGGTCACTAGAGTGACGTCACCGTTCTGCGGTGCCCCGTGCCCTGCAAAGTAAAACAGCGCAAAGTCTGATCCGGGGGCCAGAAGACTATCGAGCATGTCGAGCAGCTCGTCGCGCTGGATGGGTTGCCCGGCCTGGGGTGCCGTAGCCAGACGGCAGTCGAAGTTTGGAGAGTCATCTTCGTTTCTGGCTAGCAGCGGGTGTAGAGCAGATACGTCGTTCACACAGCCACCAAGCTGAGGAAAGCTGTCGTATCGGTCGACACCAACCAGAAGTGCGCGCTTCATAGCTCAGACCGAGTCGATGAAGTTGGAAACGTTGTCCCAGGTCCAGGTCTTACACGGCGCCGATCCCATCTGCGCCGGCTTCACGCGATAGTTGTCTTCCAGCCAGATCCCAAGGAGTGGCTTGCCCTCGGAAACAGCGCAGGAAATCTCCCACAGTTGGCCGGTCGCCTTGGGCGTGCTGCTGCTGATGAGCGCGATGACACCGTCGGAACGCCGAATCCGGGTGAGGACACGCTGCTTCCACTCAGTCAGGTACGGCTCCTTCACTGACATGTCGGTGAACTCAAACGGAGTGTCAGGGTGCACTCGCTGACCGGTGAAGAGGTTGCGGGACGCTTCGTCCTCCATCGCGAAGGCCACGAAGATGGTCTTGGTTGTCACAGTCGCTCACTTCTCGGGATGCTGTAAGGGGGTGTGTACTCCAAGTAGGTTATCCCCTACCCCTGACAGCAAGGCTGTTCTTGACGCGATCAGTTTCAACGAGGTAGGGAAGCCGCGCTCGGAAGCACCGGGCATGGCTCGCTGCCAGGATCAGAGAGGTAGGGGTCTCTGCCAGGCAAGTGCCTTGCCTGGCAGAGACGATCCTGGCCCAGGCGACGTGTCAGCGTTGTTCGGTGGAGCGCCTCCTGGCGGCCTTACGCCGCGCTGGCTTCGTCTCGCCCCTCTTCTCCGTACCCACGAGCGCCGGATTAGCGAAGGTGTCAGTGAGGCTGGGAGGAGGCGGGGGCGGAGGTGGAGGAGGCGGGGACTGGTTTCCCTGGTTCTGTGTGTCTGTCATGGCCAGCATTGTGCAGCACGATGGCGACAGTTGAGAGGCAGATCCCGATCACGACGGCGACCAGGCTAACCGTCCACCGTCGCGTCTTCCGCGTGTGCACCTTCCCATTCTTCTCGAACATGCCCACTCTCGTAGCGGCAAGAGCCATCAGCGCTACGCCCTTCGAGGACCGTCCACAATCGTCCAGGACCTTTCGGGGCTCGATGTCTTCGTACTCGGCGAGGTTGAAGATCGAGATACCGAAGCCAACGGCGACCGCATATGCGGCAAAGGCCGCAATACCGGTGTATGACTCAAAGCTTCGGGAAGCCAGAAACTGCGTGGCTGTGGCCGCGAACCCCACCAGGAAGATCGCCTTCGTGTCTACCTTCGCGCCTGACTCCGCCTGCCGCACCATGCGCGCCGCGATCTCAGCATTGATCAGCTCCAGGGTCGCCTCCTGGGCCTCAAGATCCTGCGGTGTCATCGTCATGCCCTGAGCGTACGAGGCAGGGCTGACCTCCTGTGTCGCCTCTTCGAGAGATGTGTTGTCTCCGCAAGTCAGCGTGCGTGACAGGCAGGCGTGACGCTCGGCGAGCGAAGTGGTGAAGCGGGCTGCCTCCCAGATTCACAGCCGAGCTGGGAGGCAGCGAAAGGTGAGCGCCAACGGCGGCTGGGGTCCCCTGCGGGGCGCGAGCGTCGCCTATCGTTCGATTCCCGTCGAACGGTTTCTTCCAAATTTGGAAGACTAGCTCTCTGTCTCTGTGGCCTGGTCTTCTGTCTTCTCGCGGTCCTTCATCCAGCGCCGAACGGCTCGGTAGACACGGTCGTCTTCCGGGTCGGCGAACGCTTCTGCCAGTGCCCGGTTCAGTTCCCCGGTGGAGAAGCGGCTTCGTTTGAGGTCGTCGGCGAGTTGGAGAGCGCGCTGCTTCACCGCTTGGCGCAGTTGGGTGTCGGCAGGCGTCACGGTCTTTCCCGTGCTCTTGTCTCCCTCCCCCTCGTTCGAGTCGTCTTCGGAGGCGGTGAGGACTCGCTGGGCCTGTCGGTGGATCTGCTGCGCGGGGTCGTCTCCCTCGCCGGGGCCGGGCAATTCCCGGACGACCTGGGTGATGGCGGCGGCGGTGACCCTGGGCAGGGAGTCGCGCAGCAGGGCGTGGAGGGTGGCGGCGGCTTCGACGCCGTAGCGGTCCACGACGGGCAGGAGCGCTTCGACGTGGGAGCGGGTCAGCTTGGGGACGTCGTGCAGGAGGCGGTGGGCCAGCGGCCAGCCGTTCATCATGCGGTAGGCGTCGGCCGGGGTGATGTCCCAGGTGTCGAGGAACGCTTCGAAGGTGGGGTGGTCCGCGCGGTAGAGGCGGCGCTTGTTGATGGTCTCCAGCGCCTTGCCGGTGAGCCAGAACGAGGCGTGGTGCTGTTGGAGGACTGTCTGGCAGGTGGTGAGGTCCGCGCGTTCGGCCTCGGTGAGGGCGGCCGGGTCGGGGCCGGTTTCGGAGCTGCTGTCTGGGATGGTGTCGAGGGTGAACGGGGCGGTTTCCTGCGCGGCGGGCTTCTTGCGTGCCAGGTTCGCCAGGCCGCGGGAGCGGCGTGGAGGCGCGGACAGGCCGAAGCGATCGGCGGTGGTTTCGGTCTCGGTCATGCGGCGTCCTCTTCAGCGGCGCGAGTCAGGATCTCCCGGGCGAGGTTAGCCAGGTCTTCGGCCACGGAGACGGACGTGGCGGACACCACGGTGGTGTCGGTGCCGGCGCGGCCGGAGCGCAGATCCCAGAACTTGGGGTTGCTGGCTACGGCTTCCTCCAATTCGTGCACCAGGCGGCCGTGGTGGCGCGCGTCCTGTCCGACTGCTTCGGAGTAGCGGACGATGGTGTCGAACAGGTAGGCGTCGTCACCGAGTTCTTCGGCGACCCAGGTGCGGGCCCGACGGTGGATCTGCTTGGAGGCGCTGCCGCTGCCGAAGAGCACAACGCCCAGGAGCCGCAGGTGGGGTTGACTGCTTTGCGGACCAGTTGGAACTGGCGGGAGATGCTGCCCAGTTGGACGCGAGGGTGGTCTTCCCGACGCCGCCTTTGCCGTTGGCGACGACGTAGGTGTTGGCCAGGGCCTCCCAGTCGATGGGAGGCACGTCATCGTCATCGAGCATGGCCGTCTCTCCTGTCGTGTCTGCTGCGTCGCCCCGCATCGTCCCACGCCCGGGGGTACGGGCAGCAGAGTCCGGACGGGCCTGTGCAGGCCGGTCGGAGAGCAGCGCCCCGAACGCACGAAAGGCCCCTCGCGCGGGCGCCGGAGCGTCCGTGCGAGGGGCCTTGTGGCTCACAGGGGAAGTGCGGTGAGGGCAGCGGCCGCGGCGAGGTGGGCCAGGCCGGTGAGGATGCGCTGGTCGGAGCCATGGAGCCGGCGCGAGCGCCGTCGCTTCCCATGCTGAGCGGGAGTTCGAATCTCGTCACCCGTTCCACAGAGAAACCCCAGTTCATCGGCCTGGGGTTTGTTTGTTGTCCGGACCGTATCCAGGGCTTCGTGCCCTCCGCGTGCCCTGAGTCGCAACCGAGCCTGGCCACCACCAGCACGAACAGCCGAAACGGCCCGCCGAAGACACCGGCGGACCGTCACGAAGGATCGAGGCTGGCGGCTCGTCGCAACCGAACCGTGCGGCCGCCGCCTCGAAGCTCTACTGCCTCTTGATCAGGTGGACGACCCCGAGCAGAAACGCGGCGGGGTAAGCCCGACGGAGCCCGCCATGCTGGCCGTCGAGAACATATTGTCCGCGCTCTCGGTCCCAGTCGCCGTCTGCCAGTGCGGCCCTGATGTCACCGCCCATGTGGTTCCAACTGTTGATGACCTCGGCATGTGCGCCAACCTGCCATGCACCATCCTGGCGAAGCGCGTTGTAGACCTCGCGGTTAACGATCCCGTTACGGGCGGTTTCCGCGAGTGTGACGGCCATGATCTCCAGTGCGCCCTGGAGCGCACTGCCCCGGCCTGTGTCGGTGTTGTGCAACAGGTTGTCGACGGCTGCCTGAATTCCGCTTCGATCGACCGTGATTGTCTCGAGGCGACGATAGGTCTCGGGAAAGCCGAGCTCAACTCTGTTGTGCGCACTTCGGATGAGTCCGGGGGGAACCCCGGCTCCCCGGAAGTGGTAAAGAGTGTTGTTGGACCGCCGATAGAATCCCCGGATGTACAGGTCTTCCGGGTCCACCACGAGCTCAACGTCATCGGCATCGGCGCCGTTGAGGTGGCCGACCCCCACAAAGCCCCAGTTCCGATTTCCCACACCGCCCCTTCCGATGAGCATATGGGTGAACCCGTGAGGCCCGACCGGTGTCGGATCGGAATCCGCGAAGTTCGCGCGCATCCTGAAGATCAACCTCTGAACCTCAAGAGCGAAGTCCAGTGCGGGGTCGGACTGCTCCACGCTCGTCGTGCGCATTGCCACCCGAGCAGGGGCTTCTGTCGCCGCCACCGCGGAGCCGGGGTGGATCCACGAGGTGGAAAGCATCAGCGTGGTGATTCCGGCCACGGCGCGAATCCAGAACCGAGTGATTCCTTTCGGGGCGCTCACGAGACGAACTCCGCCTCGGCACGCAGTGTGCCCTTGAAGACCCATCCGCCTTTGGACCAGTACTTGATGGTGAATTTCTTGCCAGGTTTCAGGTCGCCTGTGTTGACGAACGTCGCCCCATAGGCGCCGTCGCAGTGATTCTCCTTCTTGGGGCACACCCAGTTCCATGCCACCCGCGAGCCACCCTCGAGGATCTCGATCCAGTCCCACTCCGAGTACGGGTTGCGGTGGGAAGGGCCGCTCCAGTGAACGGATACACCGGTCATGCCAGTTGCCTGCCCTGGTGCCGCGTCGACGATCAGGAAGTCCGTGTTGATGGCTCGCGAGAGACCCGTGTCGGATACCGCTGAAGATCGCGCGGACAACGAAGCGTGGTCCGTCGCGGCCTGTTCCTCACCTCGGTGACGCTCCTCGGCGGCGGGCACGCCAGGCTCGGCATTGACCTGTCCCACCGAACTGCCAGGCCCCGAAGCAACGCTTGCCGTGGCCGCGACGATGACAAAGGCGCCGGCTGCAATCATGCGCCGAACGTTCATTCTTTTCATACAGTTTTCCCTCGCTTCGGGGACGGGGCCGTCCCATCCCGATCAGTGCGGCGTCTGCTCCACCGCTGCACCGAAGACTCGCCGCTACTCGTACCTCCACCAGAAGGCATCCCGTCCGCACTGTTTCCGGAGCAGCTATTCCCGAACACGTGTCCGTGCTCGTCGCTGCCGCACTGTGGAAGTCGCATCGGTCGTCGCCTGTGGGAGACGTCAGCCGGCGGACCGCTGCACGGAAATGGAGGCGGTCTTGCCGTGGTGGCCATCCCACCTTGACCGAAGCGGCCCTCACATCACCAGCGGTCCGAGGGGGAATGGGATATCAGAACGTTCCACCCCGGTTGTCCTGCAGGGATGCGGATCGGTGGGATAGCCTCTGAAGCAACACAGCACGGCAAGATGCCCGGATCCCGGACATCAGATAAACAGGGGCAGTTGTGACGGATACCGAAGTGGGTGGCTTGGCGGAGCTTCTCCAGGAGCTGAAGGAGCGCACTCCCTTCAGCTACAGCGCCCTTGCCAAGCGGCTGAGGATGAGCCCCTCCACACTCCACCGGTACTGCCGCGGCGCCAGCGTGCCCGCCGACTACGCTCCCATCGAGCGCTTCGCCCGCCTGTGCAAGGCCACCCCCGCCGAACTGAGCGAGTTGCACCGCCGATGGGCCAGGGCATACGCACACCGCGCATCCTCCGTGCCGACAGCTCCCGTCACCCGAGATACGCAGACCGACTCCCGGCACACGGTGCCGCTCGCTGACCGGCCGGACGGCGCAGTCCCTCCGATGTCACTTGGCCCGGCCGCCTCCCTGGAGATCCGGCAGGACGTTCCACGGGTCCCCACGCGTCGGACCGTTGTCCTCGGCGCAGTCGCCGCTATCGTCGCGGCCAGCGTGTCCACCGGCATATACCTGACGCGGGACAGCACACCCGAACCGGTTGCCGCGTGGCCGCTCAACGAGCGTGGAGAAGCGAAGGTCGCGAAGGACACCGCAGGCAGCTACGACGGCACTGCGACAGCGGTGGGCTGGGGCAACGGCAGCAGTCGGGCCGCCCTATTCGACGGTCGCAGCAGCCTGGTGACCACCGCCGGGCCGGTACTCAAGACCGGCCCGGGCCACAGCTACACCGTCTCCGCATGGGCATGGCTCGACACACCGGATCCGGCATCGGAGTTCGCCACCGTCGTCAGCCAGTCCGCAGGGGACCTGACCGCTTTCTTCTTGCAGTACTGGGCGACACCCAATCGCTGGGCTTTCTCCGGGCCTAAGGACGCGTTTCGCGTGCAGTCATCCGTCGAAGCCATACCCCATCGCTGGACGCACCTTGTCGGCGTGTGCGACAGAGGCACGCTGACTCTTCACGTCGACGGAAAACAGGTCGGCGCGGACGACAGCGTGAACATTGCTGTGCCCGAGTCAGAAGCAGACCAACTGATCATCGGAGGCGCCGGCCTCGCGCGCGAGTACGGCGACACGTACAAAGACTTTTTCCCCGGTAGCATCAAGAAAGTCCAGGTCTTCGACAAGGCCCTTACCCCGGACGAGATCAAAGCGCTCGGCTAACTGATCATTTCAGAATGAGGTTCGGAGTCGTCGCAAGTTGACGTGCGCAAGGTACTCGGCATCTGGTTTCGGCGCGTGCCGGAGCATCTTCTCCCCGAAGGGCACGTGAAGGTAGTAGCACCGTGTGACGCCCTGGTGGGCGCGCACCAGGTTCTGCAGCAGTCCCTGCCGTGAACCGGCGCCGGGCCGCAGAGTTGAACAGCGGAGCATGTCCCTGCAGGGCCCGGCGTGCGGAGTGCTTCCGCGGGTTTCTTCCTGCTTCAACCGGCGGTGTCACGAGTGGCTGTGTTGGAGTTGGGCTGCCAGTTCCGCGTCGGGGCGGAGGAACTCGCCGATCTCTTCGTCGCAGTCGGCCTTGAGGCGGCGTACGGCGGCGGTGAGGGAGCGGGAGAGCAGCCCGGTGCCGGGTGGTGTGTGGCCGGGGGCGGTGGTGTCGTCGTGGAGTTCGGTCAGGGTGCGCGAGACCATCCAGGTGGGCCGGGACCAGCGGCCTTCCCAGGAGTGCAGGCGCATCCGGGGGCGGTGGGCGGGTCGGCCGGTGGTCATCTCCAGGCGTTCGAGTTCGGCGGCTTGGGCGGCCCAGTGGTCGGCGTCGCGGAGTTCTCCGCGTTGCATGTGCATCAGGTACAGGCACAGGGCGGAGGTGGTGCTGCCGGCTCCGGCGCTGAACTGCCACCACCACTGGGCGGCTTCGTCCCGGTGGGCGAGGTGGAGCAGGCAGGCGAAGACGAGGGCGCCTTCGGGTTCGACGCGTCCGGCGGTGGCGAGCCAGGCGATGTGCTGGGCGGCGTGGGTGTCGCGGATGACCAGGGTGGAGATGGTGCGCAGGTCCTGGGCGGCCTGGGCGTGCAGGGCCGTGCCCAGGTGGGTGCGCGGGCGGGTCCGGTCCGGGGAGGGGGTGCGGCCCAGGTAGGTGTTGGCGGTGTGGGCGGAGGATTCGCACGACAGGGCGCCTTGCCAGATGGTGGCGGCGATCTCGCGTTCGATCTGGTGGCGGGAGGCGGCGATGTCCTCCTCGGTGACGCGTTCGCCGATCTGGGCGTAGGACAGGAGGTCGTCGATGCTGTGGTCCACCGGTTCCTCACTCCTCATCGTCGCGGTCTCCCCGGTGCTCTACGGGTTCCCGGCCGAGGCCGAGCTGGAGTTCCTTGGCCAGTTTCCTTCGGGCGTGGAAGCAGTGGGAGCGCACGGTTCCCTCGCTGACGCCCATGACCTGGGCGGTGCGTTCGGTGGTGTAGCCGAGTACGTGCTGGAGGATGACCACGTCGAACTGCCGCTCGGGGAGGCGGGCGATGGCGTTGTACAGGCCCAGGGCGGTTTCCATCGCGGCGAACTGCTGGCGGTAGGACTCCAGGACCGCGCGGGTGACCCGGGTCAGCACGGCGGTGTCGCCTATCGCCGCCTGGCGGCCCTGGAGCTCCAGTTCCGCGGCGACGGCCTCTTTGAGGAGTGCCCACGCGCAGGCGGCCGGGTTCTCCTCTTCCATCAGGCCGGCCCAGTTCATCGCCAGGTGCATGAAGACCCGGTGGGCGAGTTGGGAGCCGGTGTGGGCGTCGCCGAGCTGGAGGCGGGCGTATTCGCGGTAGGCGCCGTAGTACTGGCGGTGGAAGGCCCAGAACGCGGCGGGCAGTTGCACGGTCAGTTCGCTGACGGCCGGGTCGGCCAGGGGCTCCGGTTCGAAGCTCACGCCTGCCCCCGCTCGTCGGAGGCCGGGTGGGGCGGCAGGAGCGTGGTTGTCCTGGCGTGTCGGCGGTGGTGGTGCTGTTCGGCCAGTGAGGCGGCGCCGACTCGGACTCCGGTGCCCAGCAGCCACCGGGCCAGGGCGCAGAGGTCGGGGGTGAACAGGCGCAGTGCGATGGCGATCACCAGCGCGCTGCGGACAGCGTCGTCGATCACGAGAGGTCCTTCTCGTTGGTCTGGGCAGCGCCTGTTCCCCGCACTGGCGCTGGAGAGATTCTTTGCTCTCGGTGACCAGCTAAGCCGTTTGGGTGCCCGATCGTTGAAGCCCCATCCCAGGTTTTTATACGTTAAGCGACCGCCCGGTTACGGCACATGCCAGGCGAAAGCCCTCTTCGTCTGTGCCTCCCCTTCTGTCCCCTCTGACCAGCGGGTTTTCTCCTGCCGCTTCCCGGCAGCTGATCGCTGCTCCGGGCTGGCTGTTCGCCTCGACGCCAGTCGCGTGATCCACGTCACATGGCTGGCGTCCTCGCTCCCGTCATGCGTCGTGGGGGTGCTTACGGCGTAAGCACCCCCACGATGTCGCGTCGGCCGCGGTGCGGGACGGCTCGGATCAGTAGCTACGTCATGAGCAGTTCGATCAGCTTCTCCAGCTGGTCTGCGGTCAGGCGGCTGCGGAGATCCTCTGCCAGAGCTGGCAGGTCTTTCTCCTGTACCGGCGGAGGCGAGAAGGACGCGTCCGTGGTGACGTCCGGCTTCTTCCCCTCGCCCGAGCCTGGCGCAGGGGAGGTGGTGCTTACGACGTAAGCACCACGGGAGAGCTGTCGTCGGCGCTTCTTGTTCTCCGTGCGCTCTGTGAGGGCTTCCTGGGCGGCGTCGTGCTGCTGTTGCTCGGGGAGCTGCCCGACGCGGCGGGCCACCTCGACCGGGAGGCTCTTGTCTTCGACGGCCTTCTGCAGGTCGGGGATGAGCTTCAGAAGGGCCAGGCGCTGAGTGACCCACCCGCTGGACTTGCCGAGGGCTCTGGCGACGGCGCGCTGGGAGCCGTGGACTTCGACCAGGCGCTGGAGTGCTTTGGCTTCGTCGAGCGGGTCGAGGTTCTCGTGCTGGACGGCCGCGGTGAGGGCGGTCTCCAGGAGGGTGTCGGCGTTCTCGGCGAGGGAGTCGTCGATGTGGACGGGGACGTCGTCGAGGCCGGCGAGTTTGGCGCCCTCGAGGCGGCGGTTGCCATCGACGACGACGTACTCGGCAGGGTCGAGGGCGTCGTCGTGGTCGGGGTGGGCTTCGAGGAAGGCCTGGCGGGTGACGACGGTGAGGGGTTGGATGACGCCTCGCCCGGTGAGGCTGTCGGCCATCTCCTCGATGGCCTTGAGTTCTTCCCTCGGGTTGTAGGGGTTGCGGGCGAGCTGGTCGACGCGGAGCCGCGGGGTGTCCAGGCCGGTGCTGGTGTCGTCTGTGCTGGTGGTGTTGTGGCCGGCGAACGCGGCGAAGGAGGCGGCTCGGCTGCTGAGGGGCTGGGCGACCGCGTCGAAGGTGGCGGATCCGCCGAGGGCGTCGGCCTTGCTCATGCGAGCCCCCTGGCGATCTGGCGCATGTTGTGGGCTTGGTCGGATTCAGGTGCGTAGCCAAGGAGTGGCTTCTGCAGCCGGACTGCTTCGCGTTGTTCCTTGAGGTCGGGGATGACCGCGAGGACGGGCGGGGTGCCCAGGGCCTTCCACTTCTCCAGGGAGGAGGTGGCGATGAAACCGCGGCGGGAGTCGTACTTGTTGACGACCAGGCCGAGCTGGTCGACGTCGACGTCGTAGTCCTTGACCAGGGAGACGACCTGGTTGATGAGCATGCCGTAGGCCTGGGCGGAGGTGTCTTCGGCTTCCACGGGGATGACGAGGCCGGAGGAGCCGGGCTTCTCGCCGTCGCGGCGGCGTCCGTAGTAGATGCCGGCGTCCATGGCGAGCCCGAGGCTGGGCGGGGAGTCGATGACGATGACGTCGAAGTGGTCCTCGAGCGGGGAGAGGGCGCGTTCGAGGGCGGCGTGCCGGGGGCCGCGGAAGATGGTGAGGCCGGAGTCCAGGAGGAAGGCGTCGAACGCGGCCGGGAGGATGTGGAGGCGGTCGGCGAACCGCTTGCCCTCTATGGCGACGGTGAGGTCGAGCAGGGAGTGCTTGGCCTGGTCGCGGTTGAGCATGTGGGTGACCAGGCTTTCCTGGCCGGCGGGGATGGCTCTGAGGCCGAGCTGGTGGGAGAGGTGGCCTTGTGGGTCGTAGTCGACGAGGAGGACTCGCTGTCCGTCCTCGGCGAGGGCTTGGGCGAGGCCGGCGGAGATGGCGGTTTTCCCGACGCCGCCTTTCTGGTTGCAGACGATGAGGCGCCGCGTGGGCTGCTTGTCCCCGGCTGGGTTCTCGTCGAGCCAGAGGGCGATGGCTTGGGCGAGGCCTTGGATGTAGGAGACGCCGCGGGCGCTGCAGTCCTGCTTGAAGGAGTCGTAGAGCCCTTCGGGCAGCCACGTGCCGAAGGACTCGGCACCAGAGGTGTCGACGGTGGGGAGCGGTTCAGTGCGGGCCTGCCAGGACTGGATGCCGGCGGTGACGGCGTCCTGGACATCGGTGTTGAGCTGCGCTGCCCGGACTTTGAGTGCCTGTCGGAGGGATGCGGGCAGCTTGGATACCAGCTTCTCCCGCTCACCTCCCGGGTTCGGAGTCGCCATGGACGGCAGCATACTGCCGTCCATCACCAGCGGCCGGTATCCGGAGGTCGGTTTCTACACGGCCTGACGTTAGCTCTTCCAAGTTTCTTTCAGGGGTGCTTACGGCGTAAGCACCCCTGGGGACTCTTCGGGACGCGAAGGAGGCTCGGGGTGCTTACGCCGTAAGCACTCACAACGCAAAAGGGCCCCGCGCGGACGCCATCTGGCGTCCGCGCGGGGGCCCCGAGGGTGAGCGGCGGTTATAGGGGGGGTTGTTGGGCCCCCGGGCCGCGCCGACGAGGGGCGGGGGTGGAACAGAACCCCCCCCCCCGAGGGGTTGTTGTGTGGGGG
>NZ_JBSVCZ010000049.1:0-17387 GCF_054072955.1 Streptomyces sp. SS8 | reverse complement strand
GGCCTCGGTCTTCGAGTTTACGACTCGAAGACCGAGGCTTTTTTGCGTTCATGCCTTCTGTTGTTGGATTCGGCTGATCTCGGAGAGGACTTTCTCCGTATGCGGGCGCACCTGAGCCCGCAGTTCGTCGCTCCAGGTCTCCTCGGAGTAGCGGCGGTTGAGATAGAGGTCCCTGGCGTGCCTCAGGACGGGCCGGTGTTCCGGCGGGAGCCGGGCGAGAGCCCAGTCGGCTGCGGCGTCCTTCGGTGCGATCCCGCCGGTGACGAGCGTGGTCCAGATGCGGGCGAGGGTCAGTACGACGTTACGGGTGTCTTCCTCCAACTCCTCGAGCAGATCGGGAATGCCCGCGGTGCTCGCTCGCATCAGGTCCCTGTGCGGTACGGGGTCGATTACCCGCGCGGGCGGCGGACCGATGAGGGGGCGCTCTCCGGCCAACACCGTGGTGAGCAACAGGGCCAGGTCCGGCACCGGCTCCGGGTGAGGCACCTCGCCGGCCTCGAACGCGTCGCGTAGCCACTCGCCGTACAGGAAGTCGCCGGTCGGCGGGAATCGCCATGGGCGGATCTCGGCCTGGACGACGACGGTGAGTTCGACCGGTCGGCGGGACTCGTCCGCTGAATCCACTGAGGCGGAGATCCCGAGTAGTCCTTCGGCAAGCGAGTGCCGCTCCCGTTCGTCCATGGTTCGCCGGGACAGTACGAGGAGATCGAGGTCGCTGGCCGGCCGGAGGCCTCCGAGCACGGAGGAGCCGTGGAGGTACACACCGATTGCCGTGGAGCCCAGTACGCCGTCGATCAGCTCCACGGTCTCCTGGAGTTGACCCGTCTCCATTGGTGTCCTCGCTCCGCCGGGCGGTCAGGGCGTGGGGCGCGTCGGCGGCCCGGCTTCGCCGAGCCGGGGCCACCAGGCGTGCGCCTGCGCCTGTGAACGCAGCAGGGCCAGGGTCGGCATGCCCGTCGGCTCGCCGTTGACCAGGAGATCGGGCAGCTGGGGGATGGGGGCGACCGCCGCGGCGTTGTGGAGGATCAGGGAGAGTGGTGGGTCGAGCCGGCCGGCGGATGACCCTGCGGCCATGCGGCGGCCGTGCTCGACCACGCTTGCGGTGAGAGCCGTGAGGAGTGGCATCGTGCCGGGGGCACGGCGCGGGTCCTCGACGGTTTCGCCCACGACATAGAGCGTTCCCCATTCGGCCGCAAAGGATTCCAGGGCGGCCGAATCCGTGCGCGGAGCCGTGCACGCGTTGCGGACGTGGAGTTGGGACAGGCAGGACAGGGCGCTCTGGACGGTGCGGACGGCGGCGTCCCGGCGCTCGGGGTGGGCGATCAGCGTCGCCTCCAGCTCGCCCGCCGCGCCGGACGCCGCCTTGGGGTGCGTACGCAGGATCCGGACGGCCTCCGAGGAGGAGCCCGTCGTGGCGTTGGCCCAGCGGTGGACCTGGCGGAACGGCTCGCCGGCCACGGCGGCGGCGTGGAGCCAGCAGCCCAGGAGCGTCTCGGCGGCGTCGTGGGCGGCGGCGTCCGCCTGTGCGGGGCTGCGTACGGGGGCGAGCAGGGCCGCGGCCCGTGCGGCGGCGGTACGGCGGTCGTCGCAGCCGTGGTGGGGCGACCAGCGCAGCCGTACGGGGGCGTCGGTGAGCTGCCCCGGGTCGTAGACGTGGACGGGACCGAGCTTGGCGCGGGCTCCCGCGGTCTCCGCCCACAGGGAGGGGTCGGCGGTCACGACGAGGGCGGCTCCGGGAGCGGCGCGCAGGGCGTCGGCGGCCCGGACGGTGTGGAGGGCGCCGTACTCGATGCCCGCGGGAGGGCCGGAGAACGCCTCGGGGACGGGACGGGCCCGTACGGCCGAGGGGGCCTGTACGGGCTCCTGAGGGGGTGCGGGGGCCGTCTCCTCGAAGGGCGCGGTCTCCTGGGCGTCGGGGGTGCCTGCGGTGGCGGGGACGGGCGCCGCGGCCGTCCCGTGGGGCGCGGGCGGGATGCCCTTGTACGGGGCCGCCTGCCGGGCGGCCCGCCGCGCGGCGCGCAGGGCGCGCCGCCGGGCCACGGCGCCGGCGGCGAAGAAGCCCAGGACCGTCAGGACCATCGCCTGGCCGATGAGGATCCCCCAGAACAGGCCCGGACCCGGCAGGGTTTCGGCCTGAGCGCCGGGCCAGGCGGCGGCCAGGTCGCCCGGTTCGGAGACGAGCGCGCGCATGGCCGCCGGGGTGCGGACGAAGGCGACGCCCTGCGGCCATGCTCCGTGGGCGAGGAGACCGGCCAGTCCGGCTGCCGTCCAGCACAGGACTGTGACGCCCAGCAGGAAACCCATGAGACCGAGCAGCAGGCCGTCCGGGATGCCCCTCTGCGGCGGGGCGCCCGTACCGCCGCCCTGCGTCCCCGGTGCTCTGTCGTGGCCCCGGGCCACCATCAGGCCACCGTCTCGTCGGCGCGTGCGAGCCGCTCCATCGCGGCGGCCCGGGATTCGGTCTCGGCGTCGAGTTCGTCGGCCAGGGCGTCCTTCATCGGCGAGCGCGGGGAGGAGTCGGAGGGAGAGCCGGACGGGGGGTTCGGCGTGGAGGATTCGGTCATGGCGCGGTCGGTGAACACCAGCGGGCGCTCGGCCTCGGTGATCAGGTGTTTGACGACCTGGACGTTGCCGTTGACGTCCCAGACGGCGATGCCGGGGGTGAGTGTGGGGATGATCTCCACGGCCCAGCGCGGCAGCCCCAGCACCTTTCCGGTGGCCCGCGCCTCGTCGGCCTTCTGGGCGTAGATGGTGCGGGTGGACGCCATCTTGAGGATGGCGGCCGCCTCCCGGGCCGCCGCTCCGTCGACCACGTCCGACAGATGGTGGACGACCGCGACGAACGACAGGCCCAGACGCCGGCCGAATTTCAGCAGACGCTGGAAGAGCTGGGCGACGAACGGGCTGTTGATGATGTGCCACGCCTCCTCGACCAGGAAGATGCGCTTCTTGCGGTCGGGGCGGATCCAGGTGTGCTCCAGCCAGACGCCGACGATGGCCATCAGGATCGGCATGGCGATGGAGTTGCGGTCGATGTGGGAGAGGTCGAAGACGATCAGGGGCGCGTCGAGATCGATGCCCACCGTCGTCGGGCCGTCGAACATGCCGCGCAGGTCGCCGTCGACCAGGCGGTCCAGGACGAGGGCCACGTCCAGCCCCCAGGCGCGCACGTCCTCCAGGGCGACGTTCATCGCCTCGGCCGACTCCGGCTCCGGGTGGCGCAGTTGCTCGACTATGTCGGTGAGGACGGGCTGGCGTCCGGTGACGGTGTCGTTGACGTAGGAGTGCGCGACCTTCAGCGCGAAGCCGGCGCGCTCGTCGAGGCCGTGGCCCATGGCGACCTCGATGATGGTGCGCAGCAGGGCGAGCTGGCCGGTGGTGGTGATGGACGGGTCCAGCGGGTTGAGGCGGATGCCCTGGTCGAGCGCGGCCATCGGGTCCAGGCGGATGGGGGTGACGCCCATCTGCTCGGCGATCAGGTTCCACTCGCCGACGCCGTCCTCGCCCTGGGCGTCCAGAACGACGACCTGGCGGTCGCGGAAGCGCAGCTGGCGCAGGATGTAGGTCTTCTCCAGCGCCGACTTGCCGTTGCCGGACTCGCCGAGCACCAGCCAGTGGGGAGCCGGGAGCTGCTGGCCGTAGAGCTGGAAGGGGTCGTAGATGTAGCCCTTGCCGCTGTAGACCTCGCGGCCGATGATCACCCCGGAGTCGCCCAGTCCGGGAGCGGCGGTGGGCAGGTAGACGGCCTGGGCCTGGCCCGTGGAGGTGCGCACGGGCAGGCGGGTGGTCTCGGTCTTGCCGAAGACGAAGCTGGTGAAGGCGTCGGTGACGGCGGTCAGCGGATCGAACGCGGCCATGGTGTTGCGCCTCCTCAGCGGCGGATGCCGGTCGCGAACGGCAGGGTGTTCACGAACGCACGGTGATGCTCCCGGTCGCACCACTCCAGCTTCAAGTAGCTCTTTCCGGCCGATGCCCGGATCGTGCGCTTGTCGCGTGCCAGGGCGTCGGGGTTGCGGGAGGAGACGGTGATGTAGCCGACGAGGTTTACGCCGGCGGCGCCGGAGGCGAGGTCCTCGCCGCGCTGGTCGACACGGCTGTGGGCGGCCACGTCGCGCGGGTCGACGGTGCGGTTCATCTTGGCCGCGCGGCTGGCCTCGGCGGCGTCGTTGGTCTTCTCCGTCAGCATGCGCTCGATGGCGACCTCGGTCGGCTCCAGGTCCATGCAGACGGCGACGGTGCGGATCACGTCGGGGGTGTGGACCAGCAGCGGGGCGAGGAAGTTGACGCCCACGGGGGTCATCGGCCACTCCTTGACCCAGGCGGTGGCATGGCACCAGGGGGCGCGGGTGGCGGACTCGCGGGTCTTGGCCTGCAGGTGGGTGGGCTCGGAGGCGTCCAGCTCGGCGGGCCAGGCGTTGCGGCGGCTCATGGCCTGGATGTGGTCGATGGGGTGGTCCGGGTCGTACATGGAGTGGATCAGGGACGCCATGCGGGACTGGCCCAGCGGCTGCCGCACCCGGATGTCGGCCTCGGCCAGGCGGGCGCAGATGTCGGTGAGCTCGCGGGCCATGACGACGGCCAGGCCCTCGTCGCGGGTGAGGCGGCGGCCGGTGGAGGCGCGGGTGGCCTTGGCGATCGCGGTGGCCTCGGCGGCCAGGTCGCGGGTGTAGTGCATGCAGGCCACCAGGTAGGCGCGGTGCTGCTCGCTGGAGGTGGAGACCATCGACAGCAGCTGCTCGTAGGAGTCGCGCAGCCAGGGCGCGGCCCGCTCGTCGCCGCGCTGCGCGACGTCCTTGGCGTGGGCGTCGGGGTCGGCGGGGAGGGTGCGGGCGAGCATCTGGAGGCGGGTGACGAAGCCGTCGCCGTTGGCCACGTGCTTGAGGAGGGTGCCGAAGCGGTCGACGAGGGCCTCCTGGTCCTCGCTGTCGCGCAGGCCCACGCCCGGTCCCTCGATCTCGATGGCGGCGGTGACGGTGCGTCGGTCGGCGTGGAGCAGCACGGCGATCTCGTCGGGCCCGAAGGGCGCGGACAGCCAGTTGACCCGGCCGACACCGGGGGGCGCGGGGATGTCCACCTCGGTGCCGTCCAGCCGGGTGCCGGCCTCGGCGGCGGTGGAGCGGTAGGTGGTGCCGCGGCGCAGCAGGCGGCGGTAACTGCGGTTGATCTCGAACCACTTGTAGTACGTCCGGCCGTTGTAGGGGACGTACACCGCGGCCAGAGCGAGCAGTGGGAAGCCGACCAGCAGGGCGATGCGCAGCGACAGGACGGGGACCAGGAGCCCGCTCATCATGCCGAGGAAGGCGCCCGCGATGATCAGCGCGATCTCGCCCGTCTCCCGGTTCCTGCCGACGACGGCGTTGGGACGGGCGCGCCCGATCATGTACGTGCGGCGCGGAGCGACGGTGTGGGACGGGGTCGTCATCCGCGATCACCTCCGGTGCGGTTGCTGGTGGTGCCACCGCCGCTGCCCGTGCGGGGCGGGGGCGGCGCGGTGGGCCGGGAGGAGGTCCGGTCGCCGCGCGAGGCGTGGGCGGCCACACCGCCGGAGACCGGGTTGGCGGGCCGGGGGGCGGCACCGGACTGCCCGCCGCCGCTGCCGCCCTCGGCGCCGCCGCGGGCGCTGTGGGTGGTGATGCCCTGGCGGAGCATGGCGGCGGGGGAGGAGACGACGGCGGCGGCCGTACGGGAGGCGGGGTCGGCGCTTGCGTTGCGCTGGCGGACGATCTCGTCGCCGAAGCCGGGGACGAAGCGGTAGATCATGGCGCTGGCGAAGATGGCCAGCAGGATGATCGCCAGACCGGAGACGATCGCGGAGAAGGCGTTCGGGCCCTCGTCGGAGGCGAGCGCCCCGGCGAGGCCGAGGACGATGACGATGACCGGTTTGACGAGGATCACCGCGATCATGATGCCCGCCCAGCGGCGTACGTGGCCCCACAGGTTCCTGTCGACGAGCCCGGCGTAGACGACCGTGCCCAGCAGGGCGCCGACGTACAGCAGGGCGGCGCGGATGACGAGTTCGAGCCAGAGGACGCCGGCGGCGAGGACGGAGACCAGGGAGACGACGATCAGCATGATCGGGCCGCCGCCGATGTCGTCGCCCTTCTTCAGGGCCTCGGAGAAGGAGCCGAAGAACTTGTCCGTGTCGGACCCGGTGCCCGCGGCGATCACGTCGGTGACGGCGTCGGTCGCGGTGACCAGGGTGTAGAGAACCAGGGGGGTGAAGGCGGAGGCGAGGACCGTCAGCCACAGGAAGCCGATGGCCTCGGTGAGGGCCTCGGTGAGGGGGATGCCGCGGACGGCGCGCTTGGCTACGGCCAGCAGCCACAGCACGAGGGTGAGGATCGTCGAGGCGGCGAAGACGACGGCGTACTGGCGCAGGAAGGCGGGGTTGGTGAAGTCGACGGTGGCGGTGGAGGAGACGGCCTCGGAGAGCTTGTCGACGATCCAGGCGGCGGCCTCGGCGCAGCCCCGGGCGAGGGAGGCGAGGGGGTCGAGGGTGGACAGGGGGTCGGAGTCTGCGCCGCCGCTGCCGGGTTCGCCGGTGTCACACAACTCCCTCGCGGGGGTGTCGAGTTCCTCGCAGGGGTCCGGGCTCGCGGTCGGCGAGGGCTCGGCTGCCGCGCGGGCGGCCAGCCAGACTCCGGCGGCCTGCAGGCCCGCCAGGAGTCCGGCGAGCGGCAGGGCGCGGCGCGTGGCGCGGCGGCCGGCTCGGTCAACGGGCATAGGTGAACCCTCCGTACTCCTCGACGGCCTTGCTGATGTCCTCGGCTGTGGAGGCCCGGAGGTCGCCCGGTACGGGGGCGGGGCCGTCCTTCTGGGAGTCCTCGGTGATCTTCCAGTCGGATCCGGCCCAGCTCAGCCGGAAGGTCCAGGTCTTCCAGGTGGTGGTCACGGGGATGGTCGACTCCTCGCCGGCCATGCCGATCAGGCCCGTGTACCAGACCTCGACGGTGGCGCCGTCCTCGGTGTACTCCGTCACGCTGGTGCCGACGGGGATGGTGCGTGAGACGAAGGTCGTGCCCTCGGGGGCCTCGCCCTCGGGCGTGAGCCCTATGCGCTCGAACAGGGCTTTCGAATAGGCCCTGTCCTGCCGCTTCTTGACGCGTGCGGCGGCTTCGGGGGTGTAGAGGGTGTCGACGAGCATGTGCCGGTGCTCGGCCTCGAACATGCCCGTACCGCCCAGTGCCACCGCGTAGTTGGCCGCGGCGCTCTGCGCGCCCTGCTCGGTGCGGGGGAAGCCCGAGGGCACGCCGTTCGACCGTTCGGTGACGGGGCGTTCACCGGTGGGGGCGGTGGGCCGGGCGTCCTCACGGGCCTGCGGGCCGCCGCCGTCCGGCGGGGTCTCGCCACCGCCTCTGTTGGCGAAGGCGATGGCCGCGATCAGCAGGACGACGACGCCCACCACCGTCACCGTGCTGCGGCCCACCCTGACGGGCTGCCGCCGGGGCTCGTCGTACGCGTCGACGACGTCGTCCTCGTACCCGCCATCGCCGCCGATGCTCATCGTGCGCGTGCCCTCTCGGTCGCCCGGGCGCCGCCCGGTTGTCGTCGTGCCCTGTCCTTGACGTTAACTCCGCCGGGGCGGTTGTGGGACCGGTGTGTGCAGGATCGCTTCCGCACCGTGAGCGGTGGATCACCGCACCCTGCCCGCCATCGCCGCCCCGCGCCCTCCGGTCGCGTTCCGTTGGGGGAGGAGGGGAGCCGGCCGGGGCGGGTGCGGATCCTGGGCTGGTGCATCGCTGCGGTGCTCTTTTTCCTGGTGGGGGGAGCGGTTCGGCGGCCGCGGCCTTCGGGGCGGCCGGGCCGGCGCCGGCGGTGTCCGCCTTCGGCCGCCGGTGCGGTGCCGGTGGGCGGGGGTGCCCGGCCCCGCGGGCCGTTTCGCCCCCGGCCGCGGGCGTGACGGTTCTCACGGGGTGTCAGGCGCCCACCGGCCGGGGCGTGCACCGTCGGTCGGCGGTGTACGGGACACCCCGGTCCGCTCGCCGGGCACGCGGGCGCGTCCGGGAGCCGGGGACCGGGGGCCGGAGGGCAGGCGGGGCGGGGCGCGGTTACACGGCCATGCCGTAGACGATCGTGAAGAGTGTGCCGAGGGATCCGATGATGAAGACCCCGGTCAGGCCCGCCACGATCAGCCCCTTGCCCTGCTCCGCGCTGAAGGTGTCGCGCAGCGCCGTGGCTCCGATGCGCTGTTTGGCCGCGCCCCAGATGGCGATGCCGAGGCAGAGGAGGATGGCGACGGCCATGACGACCTCGATCATCACGCGGGCCTCGTTGCCCAGCGATCCGAACGGGCCCCAGTCGGGGGCGATTCCGCCGATGATGGTGGTGATGTCGCCCTTTTCGGCTGCCAGAAACATGCTGTGTTCACCGCCCCGGTGAGGGTTGTCGAAAGTTGCGCTTCACTTGGATTCTGACACGGTTGCGGCCGAATCGGCAGTGAACTCCTTTCGGATGGGGGAGGGTTGAGGGGTGCGGAAGGCGTGGGTGGCGATCGGGGTCGGTTTCGGGCTCGTCATGTGCTTGCTGGCACTGCTCGTGGTGGGCACCTACACCGCTGCGTCGAACCTGTTCGGCGGGCGGGGTGGTGCGGTCGCGCTGGCGAAGAACGCCGTGCCGGCGGAGTACCGGCCGCTGGTGCAGAAGTGGGGCAACTACTGTCCGGCGCTCAACCCGGCGCTGCTGGCCGCCCAGCTCTTCCAGGAGAGCGGCTGGAACCCGAAGGCGCGCAGCCCCGCCGCGGCGCAGGGGATCGCCCAGTTCATCCCCGGCACCTGGGCGGTTCACGGTGTCGACGGCGACGGTGACGGCGACCGCGACGTGTGGGATCCGGCCGACGCGATCCCGTCGGCGGCCAAGTACGACTGCACGCTGGCGAAGAACGTCCGGGGGGTGCCCGGCGATCCGACGGACAACATGCTGGCCGCCTACAACGCGGGCCCGTACGCGGTGATGAAGTACGGCGGGGTGCCGCCGTACCGCGAGACGCAGAACTACGTGAAGGTCATCCGGAAGCTGGAGAAGAGCTTCGCGGCGCCCGCCGGGCGGCTGTCGCCGACGAAGCAGGCCGCCGGGGCGATCGACTTCGCGCAGAAGAGGCTGGGGACGCCGTACCTGTGGGGCGGGGACGGCACGCCGGAGGACGGCGGGCGGTTCGACTGCTCGGGCCTGACGAAGGCGGCGTACGCGAGCGTGGGCATCGAGCTGCCGCGTGTCGCCAACGACCAGTGGAACGCCGGCCCGCACCCGAAGCGCGGTGAGCTGCTCCCGGGCGATCTGGTCTTCTTCGCACACGACTTGACCGATTCCCGGTCGATCCACCACGTGGGGATCTACGTGGGCGGTGGCTATATGATCGACGCGCCGTACACGGGCGCGGTGATCCGCTTCGACCCGATCGACTCCCCCGACTACTTCGGGGCGACGAGGCCCACGGCATCGTGAGTTCCGGAGCGGCGGCCGCCCCGGTGGCGCGGTGCGCGGCCGCGGTCCCCGGGGGCGGGTCACCCTCCGATAACGTCCGGGTGATCGTTCGGTGGAGGTCGGAACGTACGGCCGGGGCGAGGCGTTTCCTTGTCCGGAACGAGCATTCCGCTACCACGGGGGTCGGCAGCGAAGAGTGAAGGGCAGCATTGCGATGGCCGAATGGGACAACCCCGACGTCGAGCTGCTCTACGACATCAACGGATTGGCCAGACAGGCCCCCGACTGGGCCGACCACCTCATGGAGTACGTCGGCGAGTACGGCACGATCGTGGCGCTGGCGGTGCTGGGCCTGTGGGCCTGGTGGACGGCGCGGCGCCGCCCGGACGCGGTTTCGGCGGTGGCCGGGTTGATCTGGGCGCCGCTGGCGGCCGGGGTGGCGGTGCTGGTGAACGTACCGATCCGGGAGTTCGTGGAGCGGCCCAGACCCTTTCTGACCCATGACGGGCTGGAGGTGCTGGTGGACGGGAAGAGGGACTTCTCGTTCGTCAGCGACCACGCGACGCTGGCGATGGCGCTGGCCGTGGGGATCTTCATGGTCAACCGGCGGCTGGGTCTGGTCGGCATCCTGGTGGCGGTGTTCGCCGGGCTCTGCCGTGTCTACATGGGGGTGCACTACCCCACCGACGTGATCGGCGGCCTGGCGCTGGGCACGGCAGTGACGCTGCTGCTGGCGCCGCTCGCACTGGCGCTGCTGACGCCGCTGATGCGCGCGATGGCCGCTTCGCCGCGGATCGGCCGGCTGGTGAGCGTCTCGCCGGCGCCGGCGGAGCGGGCCGGGGAGCCGGACGCGGAGCGGCAGCCGCAGGACCTGGTCGCCTGAGGGCGCCCGGGAGGCAGGCGTCCGAGGAGGTTCACGGCCGCCGGGGCACTCGCCCCGGCGGCCGTTCGCCGTCCTCCGGGCCCTTCACCCGCCGGAACCTCACGCCCCCGACGGGCCCTCACGCCTCCTGGTGGGCCGCGGCGTCCGCGCGGGCGCGCCCCCGGGCCCGCCGGGCCGGACCACGCCATCCGCAGCTGCAGGCGGCGCTGCAGAACGGGCCCTTCTCCACGGTCGAGATCAGATGCTCCTGCGGCGGTGCCGGTCGCTGGGGCGGCACCCGCTGGCTGTCGTCCTGCTGCACACGGTCACGGTACCGGCCGTGACGGGGGCGCGGGGGCGTCGTTAATCGGAACGGGTTCCGATACGCGTGCTTGGGGGTCGTCAGGCGATGGTGGTGCAACGGGGGCCGAAGGGCAGGACCGCGGCGGTCGGCGCGGTCTGCGCCGGGACGGCGCTGGCGGTCCTGGCCGCGACGGGCTGTTCCGGGCGGGGCGCCGCCGCCGCCGACGTGAGCGCCGCCGAGGCGCGGGCCACCGTCCGGGAGGCGGCCGAGGCGCTGGCCGGGTCGGGCACCTCCCGGACGCGTACGGCGGTGGAGATGACCAACGGCGGTACCCGGGTCACCATCCGGGGCTCGGGCGTCTTCGACTACGGGAGGCGGACGGGGCGGCTGAGGGTGGTGCTGCCGGGCGAGGCCACCGGCGAGAGCGAACGCCGCCGGGTCGTGGAGCTGGTCACGCCGGGCGCGCTGTACATGAGGAACCGGGGCGCGGGCGTGCCCGACGGCAAGTGGGTGCGTGTGGACACGGCGGCCCTCCCCGACGGGAACCTGGTCACGGGCGGCGCCACCGACCCGGTCAGCGCCGCCGAGCTGCTGCGCGGTGTGCGGTCGGCTTCGTTCCGCGGCGAGGAGCGGCTGCACGGGGAGACGGTGCGGCACTACCGGGGCACCGTGGATCTCGCGGTGGCGGCGAGGGAAGCGGAGCCGCGCTCGCGCGGGCAGCTCGCCGCGGCGGCGGAGGGGCTCTCGAACCGGACGGTGGTCTTCGACGCGTACCTGGACGAACGCGGGCGGCTGCGGAAGGTCCGGCACCGCTTCTCCTTCCCGCGGGCGGCGGGCGCCCCGGGCCGGGAAGGGGACGCCGAGGTGGTCTCCACCACGTCGCTGTACGGCTTCGGTGTGCCGGTGGAGGTCGAGCTGCCGGAGCCGGAGGACATCTACACCGGGAGGATCGCCGCTCCGTAGGGAGTGCGGGGGCGAGGGAGTGCGCCGGAGCGTAGCCGGGAGCGGTGGCGCGAAATGGTCCGGACGTGCCATGCGCGCGGGAGGCGCTTCTTCCTACTCTGGAGTTCGGTTGCGTCGGAGGGGAGGCCGGAGGTGGTGGTGGTTGTGTCCGGGGAGAACGGCGGTCCACTGACCGAGGACCACGTGGCCCTCGACGAGATCGAGCTCTACGGGGAGCTGATGATCGCGGCTTCGGCCGCGGCCGAGGACCGGCTCAGTCCCGCCCGCATCGACGAGGTGCTGCGGGTCGGGCGCGACCACGAGCGGAAGGGCCGGAGCCGGCCGCGGGCCTGACCGCGGCCCGGCGGTCGTCCACCGGCCTCCCGGAGCCGGGCGGGACGGGACGGGGCGGGCGTCAGGTGCGCAGCAGCCGGGCGATGGCGGCCGTGGCCTCCTCCACCTTGGCGTCGATCTCCTCGCCGCCCTCGGTGGCCGCCTGGGCCACACAGTGGCGCAGGTGCTCCTCCAGCAGCTGGAGGGCGAAGGACTGCAGGGCCTTGGTGGACGCCGAGACCTGGGTGAGTATGTCGATGCAGTAGACGTCCTCCTCGACCATGCGCTGCAGGCCGCGGATCTGGCCCTCGATGCGCCGCAGCCGTTTGAGGTGGGCGTCCTTCTCCTTGGCGTATCCGTGCGGACCGTGGGCGGTCTCTGGACGGGCGTCGGTGGTCGTCATACGGTCCTCCCGTGGTCGCCGTGAGGATCAATACCCCCACTGGGTATATGGTACCGAATTTTCCGTTCTGCGGTGATGGGGGCGTGGATCCCCGGGTACGGAGCGTGTGGTCCGATGGGTGACACTGAAGGACACCGGTTCGATGTGGCCGGATGATGCGCCTAGCATCATGAGACCGACAACGATGCACCTCGAGGAATCCCAGTGCGCTTTCGTCTGACCCCCAGGGAGACGAGCTTCTACGACATGTTCGCGGCCTCCGCGGACAACATCGTCACGGGCTCGAAGCTCCTGATGGAACTGCTCGGGGCGGAGGCCTCGGCCCGGGCCGAGATCTCGGAGCGCATGCGTGCGGCCGAACACGCCGGTGACGACGCCACCCACGCGATCTTCCACCAGCTGAACTCCTCTTTCATCACACCGTTCGACCGCGAGGACATCTACCGGCTCGCGTCGTCGCTCGACGACATCATGGACTTCATGGAGGAGGCCGTCGACCTCGTCGTCCTCTACCAGATCGAGGAACTGCCCAAGGGCGTCGAGCAGCAGATCGAGGTCCTGGCCCGGGCGGCCGAGCTGACCGCCGAGGCGATGCCGAACCTGCGGACGATGGCCAACCTCACCGAGTACTGGATCGAGGTCAACCGGCTGGAGAACCAGGCCGACCAGATCCACCGCAAGCTGCTGGCCCATCTGTTCAACGGCAAGTACGACGCGATCGAGGTGCTCAAGCTCAAGCAGGTCGTGGATGTCCTGGAGGAGGCGGCCGACGCCTTCGAGCACGTGGCGAACACGGTGGAGACCATCGCCGTCAAGGAGTCCTGAACCACGTGGACACCTTCGCGCTCGTACTGACCGTCGGGGTCGCGCTCTTCTTCACCTACACCAACGGCTTCCACGACTCGGCGAACGCCATCGCCACCTCCGTCTCCACCCGCGCGCTCACCCCCCGGGCCGCGCTGCTGATGGCGGCGGTGATGAACCTGGCGGGCGCCTTCCTGGGCAGCGGCGTAGCCAAGACCGTCAGCGAGGGCCTGATCGAGACCCCGCACGGCCAGAGCGGGATGGCGATCCTGTTCGCGGCGCTGGTCGGGGCGATCACCTGGAACATGATCACCTGGTACTTCGGCCTGCCGTCCTCCTCCTCGCACGCTCTGTTCGGCGGCATGGTGGGCGCGGCGCTGGCGGGCGGCATCGCGGTGTACTGGTCCGGGGTGTTCTCGAAGATCGTCATCCCGATGTTCGTCTCGCCGCTGGTCGGCCTGCTGCTCGGCTACCTGGTGATGGTGGCCATCATGTGGCTGTTCCGCAGGGCCAACCCGCAGCGCGCCAAGCGCGGCTTCCGCATGGCCCAGACGGTCTCGGCCGCGGGCATGGCGCTCGGCCACGGCCTGCAGGACGCGCAGAAGACCATGGGCATCGTGGTGATGGCCCTGGTGATCGCGGACGTCCAGGACCACGGCCAGATCCCGGTCTGGGTCAAGGTCTCCTGCGCGCTGATGCTGTCGCTGGGCACGTACGCCGGAGGCTGGCGGATCATGCGGACGCTGGGGCGCCGGATCATCGAACTGGACCCGCCGCAGGGTTTCGCCGCCGAGACGACGGCGGCCTCGGTGATGTACACCGCCTCGTTCATGTTCCACGCCCCGATCTCCACCACCCATGTGATCACCTCCGCGATCATGGGTGTGGGCGCCACCAAGCGGGTCAGCGCGGTGCGCTGGGGGGTGGCGAAGAACATCGTGCTCGGCTGGTTCATCACGATGCCGGCCGCCGCGCTGGTGGCGGCGGTGAGTTACTGGGCGGTGCGGATGGTGGCGGGCTGAGTCCGCGTTCCGGTGGTGCGGGGGTGTCCGGCCGGGGGTCCGGGGGTCGTCCCCGGGAGACACCGGCTGGGCGGTGCGGACGGTGGCGGGCCGAGTCCGCGTTCCGGCGGGCCCGAACGTGGGACGCCCGCCCCCCGGGAGCCGGGGGGCGGGCGTTTCGTCTTGCGGTGGCACCGCCATGCAGCACCGCAGACGGCCTGGACGGGCCGGGGCCGGCCGGGTCAGCCGAAGCGGCCCGAGATGTAGTCCTCGGTGGCCTGGACCGAGGGGTTGGAGAAGATGCGCTCGGTGTCGTCGATCTCGATCAGCTTGCCGGGCTGGCCGACCGCCGCCAGGTTGAAGAAGGCGGTGCGGTCCGAAACCCGCGCGGCCTGCTGCATGTTGTGGGTCACGATGACGATCGTGAAGCGCTCCTTGAGCTCGGAGATCAGGTCCTCGATGGCGAGGGTGGAGATCGGGTCGAGCGCGGAGCACGGCTCGTCCATCAGCAGCACCTGCGGCTCGACCGCGATGGCGCGGGCGATGCACAGCCGCTGCTGCTGGCCGCCGGAGAGGCCGGAGCCGGGCTTGTTCAGGCGGTCCTTGACCTCGTTCCAGAGGTTGGCGCCCTTGAGGGACTTCTCGACGACGTCGTCGAGCTGCGACTTCTTGTAGGAGCCGTTGAGCCGCAGGCCCGCCGCCACGTTGTCGTAGATCGACATGGTGGGGAACGGGTTCGGGCGCTGGAAGACCATGCCGATGGTGCGGCGGACGGAGACCGGGTCGACGCCGCCGGCGTACAGGTCCTCGTTGTCGAGCGTCACCTTGCCCTCGACGCGTCCGCCGGGGGTGACCTCGTGCATGCGGTTGAGGGTGCGCAGGAAGGTGGACTTGCCGCAGCCGGACGGGCCGATGAAGGCGGTCACGGAGCGCGGCTCGACGGACATGGAGATGTCCTCGATCGCCTTGTGGGAGCCGTAGTACGCGGTGAGGCCGCTGACGTCGATGCGCTTGGCCATGGGAATCACTTCTCTTCTGCTCGTGCGGCCGGTCAGCGGCCGGTCTTCGGGGCCTTCCAGCGGGCTATGCCGCGGGCCACCATGTTCAGGATCATCACGAAGGCGATCAGTACGAGGGCCGCCGCCCAGGCGCGGTCGTAGGAGGCCTCGTTGCCGTTGGCCCACTGCTCGTAGACGTAGTACGGCAGGGAGGACTGGGCGCCCTCGAACGGGTTGTTGTTGATCGACTGGGCGCCGAACACCAGCAGCAGGATCGGCGCGGTCTCACCGGCGATACGGGCGACGGCGAGCATGACGCCCGTGGTGATGCCGCCGATCGCGGTGGGCAGCACGACCTTGAGGATGGTGCGCCACTTGGGCACGCCCAGCGCCAGGGACGCCTCGCGCAGCTCGTTCGGGACGAGCTTGAGCATCTCCTCGGTGGAGCGCACGACGATCGGCATCATCAGGATCGCCAGCGCCATGGCGCCGGCGAAGCCGGAGTAGCCGAAGTCCAGGATGATGATCCAGAAGGACAGGACGAACAGACCGGCCACGATCGAGGGGATGCCGGTCATGACGTCGACGAAGAAGGTGACGGCCGTGGCGAGCTTGCCGCGCCCGTACTCGACCAGGTAGATCGCGGTCAGCAGGCCGATCGGCGCCGCGATCAGGGTGGCGATGCCGACCTGTTCGATGGTGCCGATGATCGCGTGGTAGATACCGCCGCCGGGCTGGAGGGTGATCACACCGCTCATGGAGTGGGTGAGGAAGTACCCGTCCAGGACCTTGGTGCCGCGCGCGATCGTCTCCCAGATCAGGGAGGCCAGCGGGAGGACGGCGACCAGGAAGCTGACCCAGATCAGGCTGGTGGCCAGCCTGTCCTTGGCCTGGCGGCGGCCCTCGACGGCCGTGGTGAGGGCGTAGGTGGCCACGATGTAGACGATCGCGGCGATCAGGCCCCACTGGATGCGGCTGGCCAGGCCGAACGCCAGGCCGGCGCCGGCACCGGCGCCCGCGGAGAGCAGGGCGAGGCCGGCGGGGGCCCAGCGCGGCAGGCGGGGCTGCTTGAGGGTGTTGCCGGAGGGCGGCACGGTGACCGGGGGCTTCTCCATGACTGCGTTGCTCATCAGGCGTTCGCCCCCGAGTATTCCTTGCGGCGGGCGATGATCAGCCGGGCCGCGCCGTTCACCAGAAGGGTGATGACGAACAGGACGAGACCGGACGCGATCAGCGCGTCACGGCCGATGTCGCCGGCCTCCTTGAAGCCCGCGGCGATGTTCTGGGCGAAGGTGCCGCCGCCGGGGTTGAGGAGGCTGACGTTGATCAGGAAGTTGGGGGACAGGACGGTGGCGACCGCCATCGTCTCGCCCAGCGCGCGGCCCAGGCCGAGCATCGAGGCGCTGATCACGCCGGAGCGGCCGAAGGGCAGGACGGCCATCCTGATGACCTCCCACCGGGTGGCGCCGAGCGCGAGCGCGGCCTCCTCCTGCATCTTCGGGGACTGCTTGAAGACCTCGCGGCTGACGTTGGTGACGATCGGCAGGATCATGATCGCCAGCAGGATGCCGACGGTGAACAGCGAGCGCGGGGCGCCGCCGTCGTAGGAGAGGACGCCGGTCCAGCCGAAGAACTGGTCGAGCCACTCGTACAGGCCGGTCAGGTGCGGCACCAGGAACAGGGCGCCCCACAGGCCGTAGATGATGCTGGGGACGGCGGCGAGCAGGTCCACCACGTACGCCATCGGGGTGGCGATCCGGCGCGGCGCGTAGTGCGAGATGAACAGGGCGATGCCGACGGCCACGGGGACCGCCAGGACCATCGCGATGATCGAGCTGACGATCGTGCCGTAGGCCAGGACCGCGATGCCGAAGACCGGCGGGTTGGCGTTGGCGCTCCACTCGAAGGTGGTGAGGAAGTTGCCCTCGTTCTCGGCGAGGGCGACCAGGGTGCGCCAGGTGAGGAAGACCGCGATGGCGGCCATGATCACCAGCAGCGCGATACCGGAGCCCCTGGAGAGGCCGAGGAAGATCCGGTCGCCCGGACGGGTGGCGGAGTCCTTGCCGGAGGGGCCTTTCGGCGGTGGGTTCTTCGGCGCTGCGGAGGCGGTGGGTGCTATGTCCATGGTTTCTCCGGTCTGGTTAGGGGTGTCATCCCCTGGCGGCGGTGCACCGGATGGGTTGGTCGCGTGCGGAGCGGTTACGTGTGCGGACGCGGCCGGGCGGCCGGGGGCCGGGGCGGGGGGGGGGGGGCCCCCCCCCCCCGCCCGGGGGGGGGGGGGGGGGTGGTGGTGGGGGGGTGGGGGGGGGGGGTGGGGGGG
>NZ_JBSVCZ010000048.1:0-19249 GCF_054072955.1 Streptomyces sp. SS8 | reverse complement strand
AACGCATCGGCGGGGGGGCGGGGGGGGGGGGGCGGGGCGCCCCCCCCCCCCCCCCCCCACCGCGACGACCTTGCCGAGGATGGTCGCCTCGTCACCGGGGATCGGCTGGTAGGCGGCGTTGTGGGGGATCAGCCACACATGCCCGTCCTCACGCCTGAAGCGCTTGACGGTCGCCTCGCCGTCCAGCATGGCGGCGACGATGTCGCCGTTCTCGGCGACCGGCTGGCGGCGCACCGTGACCCAGTCGCCGTCGCAGATCGCCGCGTCGACCATGGAGTCGCCGACGACCTTGAGCACGAAGAGCTCGCCGTCGCCGACGAGCTGGCGGGGCAGCGGGAAGACGTCCTCCACCGACTCCTCGGCGAGGATCGGGCCTCCGGCGGCGATCCGTCCGACCAGGGGGACGTAGGAGGCGGCGGGCTTGCCGGTGGTGTCGGTGGTCTGGCTGGTGGGCGCGTCCGAGGCGCGCACCTCGTAGGCGCGGGGGCGGTGCGGGTCGCGCCGCAGGAAGCCCTTGCGCTCCAGGGCCATCAGCTGGTGCGCCACGGAGGAGGTGGAGGACAGGCCGACGGCCTGGCCGATCTCCCGCATCGACGGCGGGTAGCCGCGGCGCTGCACCGAGTCGCGGATCACCTCGATCACCCGGCGCTGCCGGTCCGTCAGCCCCGAGCTGTCGGCGCGGATCCCCGGTGGACGGCCGGGCAGCGAGCGGGTCGGCCTGGGAGCCTCCGCACCGCCGGCCGTGCCGTCGGACGCGCCGGGGGCGGCGTTTGCCTCCTGTGCATGATCGGCCCGGCCCCGGGAACGGTCCCGTGCGGTGATGGTGGCGCTCTCTGCGGTGGTGGTCACGTCGGCCCCTCTCAAGCGGTTCTCCCTGGTTGGACAACGGTATGTGCTTTCGAAAGGTTGCGCCAAACACACGTTCGAGTGAAATTTCGCAGATTGGCTGACGTGCCGATGAGGGCGGTGTATGGGCTGCGATTCGCCTCCGATCGCTACGGTAGCCTCTCGTACGTTTGCCGTTCCGGCGTCTCCGACACGCATGGCGTGTTCGTCAACCAGCCACCAGATGTAGTGGTTAGATGTTCTGCGGCCGCCCAGAAGTTGTGGTCCCCGGGTCCTGAAGAGCCGCGGGCATCACCTATGCTGGTGGCCGCTTCGAGGCCCGCCCGCCGGGTACTCGAACGCGTGTCCAATGCTGTTCTGCCGCGCCGCTCATGCTGCGCCATCGAGGGTGAAGGAGGGTGGGAAGCGATGCACTGCCCCTTCTGCCGGCACCCCGACAGCCGCGTCGTCGACAGCCGCACCACCGACGACGGCACCGCTATCCGCCGACGCCGTCAGTGTCCGCACTGCTCCCGCCGCTTCACGACGGTGGAGAACGCGTCGTTGATGGTCATCAAGCGGAGCGGGGTCACCGAGCCCTTCAGCCGGGACAAGGTGATCGCCGGGGTGCGCAAGGCGTGCCAGGGGCGTCCGGTCACCGAGGACGCGCTCGCCAAGCTCGGCCAGCGGGTCGAGGAGGCGGTGCGCGCCACCGGCAGCGCCGAGCTGTCCACGCACGACGTCGGGCTGGCCATACTCGGTCCGCTGCGGGAACTGGACCTCGTGGCGTACCTGCGCTTCGCCTCCGTCTACCAGGCGTTCGACTCACTGGAGGACTTCGAGGCCGCGATCGCCGAGCTTCGCGGGGAGCGGGCCTCGGCCGACGGCGAAGGCGGCACGGCCCCGGGCAGAACCACGGGCGCGGGAGCCGGAAGCCGCGGTGGAGCCGGGGGTACCGGAAACGGAAGTGACGGCGGGGACGGACGTGACGGCGGAGGCGGCGAAAGCCCCACCGCCCCGCCCGCGCCACTGGCCGCCGGGAACTGAGCGGCCCGCACGGACCGGACCGGAGCGCGTCGCGCTCCGGCCATCGAAACGAACACCACATCCCGGGAAGCGCGGGGTGTGTCAGGGCGTTATGCCTGTACAGGGAGGCGGAATGACAGAGACGACGAGCGACCCGGCACGAGGGGCCCGGTCCAAGGGGACCAAGGCCGCCAAGGGTCTGCGGATCGAGCGCATCCACACCACCCCCGGGGTGCACCCGTACGACGAGGTGGTCTGGGAGCGCCGTGACGTCGTCATGACCAACTGGCGCGACGGCTCGGTCAACTTCGAGCAGCGCGGCGTGGAGTTCCCCGACTTCTGGTCGGTGAACGCAGTCAACATCGTCACCAGCAAGTACTTCCGCGGGGCCGTCGGCACGCCCCAGCGCGAGACCAGCCTCAAGCAGCTCATCGACCGCGTGGTGAAGACCTACCGCGCCGCCGGTGAGAAGCACGGCTACTTCGCCTCCCCGGCCGACGCCGAGATCTTCGAGCACGAGCTGGCCTACGCGGTGCTCCACCAGGTGTTCTCGTTCAACTCCCCGGTGTGGTTCAACGTCGGCACCGCCCAGCCCCAGCAGGTCTCCGCCTGCTTCATCCTCTCCGTCGACGACTCCATGGAGTCGATCCTGGAGTGGTACAAGGAAGAGGGGATGATCTTCAAGGGCGGTTCCGGCGCGGGCCTGAACCTCTCGCGCATCCGCTCCTCCAAGGAACTTCTCTCCTCCGGCGGCAACGCCTCGGGCCCGGTCTCCTTCATGCGCGGCGCCGACGCCTCCGCCGGGACGATCAAGTCCGGCGGCGCCACCCGCCGCGCGGCCAAGATGGTCGTCCTGGACGTGGACCACCCCGACGTCGAGGCGTTCATCGAGACCAAGGTCAAGGAGGAGGAGAAGATCCGCGCCCTGCGCGACGCGGGCTTCGACATGGACCTGGGCGGCGACGACATCACCTCCGTCCAGTACCAGAACGCCAACAACTCCGTCCGTGTCAACGACGCCTTCATGAAGGCCGTCGAGAGCGGGTCGAAGTTCGGCCTGCGCGCCCGGATGACCGGCGAGGCCATCGAGGAGGTCGACGCCAAGGCGCTGTTCCGCAAGATGGCCGAGGCCGCCTGGGCCTGCGCCGACCCCGGCATCCAGTACGACGACACCATCAACCACTGGCACACCTCGCCGGAGAGCGGCCGCATCACCGCCTCCAACCCGTGCAGCGAGTACATGCACCTGGACAACTCCTCGTGCAACCTGGCCTCGCTGAACCTGATGAAGTTCCTGCGTGACGACGACGCCGGCAACCAGTCCTTCGACGCCGAGCGCTTCGCGAAGATCGTCGAGCTGGTCATCACCGCGATGGACATCTCCATCTGCTTCGCCGACTTCCCCACCGAGAAGATCGGCGAGACCACCCGCGCCTTCCGCCAGCTGGGCATCGGCTACGCCAACCTCGGCGCCCTGCTGATGGCCACCGGCCACGCCTACGACTCCGACGGCGGCCGGGCGCTGGCCGGTGCGATCACCTCCCTGATGACCGGCACCTCCTACCGCCGCTCCGCCGAACTGGCCTCGATCGTCGGCCCGTACGAGGGCTACGCCCGCAACGCCGACGCCCACCAGCGCGTCATGAGGCAGCACGCCGACGCCAACGCCGACGCCAGGCGCATGGACGACCTGGACACCCCGGTGTGGGCCGCGGCCACCGAGGCATGGCAGGACGTGCTCCGGCTGGGCAAGAAGAACGGATTCCGCAACGCCCAGGCGTCCGTGCTGGCCCCCACCGGCACCATCGGCCTGATGATGGACTGCGACACCACCGGCATCGAGCCCGACCTGGCCCTGGTCAAGTTCAAGAAGCTGGTCGGCGGCGGCTCGATGCAGATCGTCAACAACACCGTGCCCAAGGCCCTCAAGCGGCTCGGCTACCAGCCCGAGCAGGTCGAGGCGATCGTCGAGCACATCGCCGAGCACGGCAACGTCATCGACGCCCCGGGCCTGCGCCCCGAGCACTACGAGGTCTTCGACTGCGCCATGGGCGAGCGCTCCATCTCCCCGATGGGGCACGTGCGGATGATGGCCGCCGCCCAGCCGTTCCTGTCCGGCGCGATCTCCAAGACGGTCAACATGCCCGAGTCGGCCACCGTGGAGGAGGTCGAGGAGATCTACTTCGAGGGCTGGAAGCTCGGCCTGAAGGCGCTGGCGATCTACCGCGACAACTGCAAGGTCGGCCAGCCGCTCTCCGCCAAGAAGAAGGAGGGCAAGGGCGAGGCACGGCCCGAGGCCGAGAAGGTCGTCGAGTACCGCCCGGTGCGCAAGCGCCTGCCCAAGGGCCGGCCCGGCATCACGACCTCCTTCACCGTCGGCGGCGCCGAGGGCTACATGACCGCCAACTCCTACCCGGACGACGGGCTGGGCGAGGTCTTCCTGAAGATGTCCAAGCAGGGCTCGACCCTCGCGGGCATGATGGACGCCTTCTCGATCGCCGTCTCGGTGGGCCTTCAGTACGGCGTGCCGCTGGAGACCTACGTCTCGAAGTTCACCAACATGCGCTTCGAGCCGGCCGGTATGACCGACGACCCGGACGTGCGGATGGCGCAGTCGATCGTCGACTACATCTTCCGCCGCCTGGCGCTGGACTTCCTGCCCTTCGAGACCCGCTCGGCCCTCGGCATCCACTCGGCCGAGGAGCGCCAGCGCCACCTGGAGACCGGCTCCTACGAGCCCGCCGACGACGAGCTGGACGTCGAGAGCCTGGCCCAGTCGGCCCCGCGCCAGGTGGAGCCGCCCAAGGCGGTGAGCAGCACCTCCGAGCCGCAGGCTCCGGTCCCGGCGCCGAAGGAGGCGCACAGCTCCACCGAACTGGTGGAGATGCAGCTCGGCCTCAACGCCGACGCGCCGCTGTGCTTCTCCTGCGGCACCAAGATGCGCCGCGCGGGCAGCTGCTACCTGTGCGAGGGCTGCGGTTCCACCAGCGGCTGCAGCTGATCCGCGGTGCGGTGGCGGGGACCGCCACCGCACCGAGGGGACGACAGGAGGGCGCCGGCCGAAGCGGCCGGCGCCCTCCGCGCCCTTGACGGCCTCCCGCGGTGGGCCGGGACGTCAGACGGGGGCGCCGCCCATCAGACGGGTGAAGGACTCCGGGTCGGCGTCGAACCCGCGCAGATGCTCGCGGAACTCCCAGGCACCCGTGCCGTTGCGGGTGAACTCCGCGACGGTGGCGGCCGTCGCCCCGGACACGCCGGAGAAGTCGTGCTCGGCCAGGTCGACGTAGCCCTCCCTGATCCGCACGCCGGTGCGCGCTATGTCGCCGAACGTCCGGCGCCCGCTGTGCTGCTGGACCGCCACGCCCACGACCACCCGGGCGTAGGAGGAGGCCAGCCGGCCCAGCTCCAGGGTCATGACCTCGTCGTAGCCGAGACCCAGACCGGTCCGGCTGTCCCTGCTGAGGTCGATGGTGCCGTCGGGCGAGCGGCTGTCGAAGTGCACGACGTACGCGGGTTCGCCGTGCGGGTCGTCCGCGGTGTAGGTCGCGGCGATGATGTCGAGGTCGTGGGGCGAGGACTCGGAGGGGCTGGGATCCCACCTGACCGCCACCTCGACCTTCTCCACCCCCTTGTTGGGACTGCTCACCAGGCTCCCCTTCCTAGGAACTGAGCTGCTGCGGGACACGGCCGCTCCCGGCCCGGGGGCCGGCGCGGTGCGACCGCCATGACAGCACATCAACTCTCCTGCCTACCAGGCGGTTTGTCCACGGCGCCCGGTGGGTGCGGGGCGGCCCGCCCCAGGGCGCGCCGCCGGCTCGGAGGAGCCCTGCGCGAGGGCCGGCGCCCGGTGGCCGCGGAGGTGGTCGAACGCGGGACCGGGCCCCGCGCGCCGGCCGCCCCCGCCCGCGGCAAGCCATGCGATCAGTCACCGATATGGCCGTACGATGGCGCGGTGCTGGTCAAGTGGATGCGCTGCACGGTGGTGGACCGACGAGGCTTCGAGCGGGGACAGCGGAAGTGGGCCGGCCTGCTCGGCGAGCCGGGCTTCCGCGCGCAGGGCGGCGGCTGGAGCCGTTCCCGGCCGGGCGTGGCGCACCTCTTCGGCTTCTGGGAGAGCCGGGCCTTCTACGACTCGTTCATGGCGCGCTCCCACAACCGGCTGGCGGCCTCGCAGAACGGCACCCACAAGGACGCCCAGGTCCGGCTCTTCGAGTACCGCTTCGATGTGAAGGTGGGTTTCCGCCCGCAGTTCACGGACGCGGACCTGCTGCGCGTCGCCCACTGCCGGGTGCGCCCCGACCGGATCGAGCACTACACCCTGATGCAGGAGAAGGTGTGGAACCCGGCGATGGCGGGGTCGCCAGGGATGCTGCGGGGAGTCTTCGCACAGGCGCAGGCCGAGGACGAGTTCCTGGTGTTGTCGATGTGGGACTCGGCGGCGGAGCACGGCAAGTACCGCACGGAGCGGATCGAGCGGCTGGCGCTCCGTGCCCAGCTGGGGGCGGACGTCACGGCGGTCGGCGGGGACGTGATCGACCTCGAGCCGTCCTGGACGGTCTGATGCCGGTGCCGGTGCCGGTGCCGGTGCCGGTTCCGTTTGCTGCCGGTGCCGATGCGGGCCTGTGGTTGGGCCGTGGAGCCTCTGCGTGCTTAGGGTGGGTGCATGGCACGACCCCGGCGCATCGTCCTGGTCCGGCACGGCGAGTCGGAGGGAAACTTCGACGACGCGGTCTACGAGCGGGTGCCCGACCACGCCCTGAGCCTCACCGAGCGCGGATTCCGGCAGGCCGAGGCGGCGGGGGAGCGGCTGCGGGCCCTCTTCGGCGACGAGCGGATCTCGGCCTACGTCTCGCCGTACCGCCGCACCCACCAGACCTTCCGCGCACTGCGTCTGGACCCCACGCGGGTGCGGATGCGCGAGGAGCCCCGGCTGCGCGAGCAGGACTGGGGGAACTGGCAGGACCGCGAGGACGTACGGCGGCAGAAGGCGGCGCGCGACGCGTACGGGCACTTCTTCTACCGCTTCGCGCAGGGCGAGTCGGGCGCGGACGTCTACGACCGGGTCGGGGCCTTCCTGGAGAGCCTGTGGCGCAGTTTCGAGTCCCCCGACCATCCGCCGAACGTGCTGCTGGTGACGCACGGGCTGACCATGCGGCTGTTCTGCATGAGGTGGCTGCACTGGACGGTCGCGGAGTTCGAGTCGCTGTCCAATCCGGGCAACGGGGAGATGCGGGCCCTGGAGCTGGGAACGGACGGGCGGTACCACCTGGACCGGCCGTTCGAGCGCTGGTGCACCCCCGAGTCGTACGCGGGGCCCTACGAGGGAGAGTCCGGGGAGACGTACGGGATGTCCGGGGTGCGCGGGCGTCCCGGAAGGCTCCGGTGAGGCGCCGGCGGCGCGGTGGGCACGCGCCGGCCCTTCCGGCGCGTGCCGGGCGGGCTCCCCGCCGCCCCCTTGTCACCGCTCTGTCACAGAGCGGCGCTCGGGACACGGGTGCGCGCCGGAGGCGCACTACGGTGGCGCCCGAGTCACCGCGTTGATCACCGCAAGCCGGTAGGGGGGATGCGCGGCGAGGGGAGGGGAAACCCATGTCCGATCAGTCGTCCGGCGCGCCCGCGGCGAACGAGGTGGACGACACCCCGCCGGAGGGCGCCGTCCAGGAGGAGAACGGGCGCGGGGGCGCCCGGCGGGAGGAGGCCGCACCCGGCGGCGCCGAGCCGGCGGAGAAGCCCGTCCGGACGCCGGGGGAGCCCGCCCACACGCCGGGGGAGCCCGCCCACACGCCGGGGGGAGCCACCGTCCCCGGCGGGCGGCGATCCGGCGCGGTCCACGGCACGACCCACGGGGCGTCCTCCTGGGCCGCGTACGAGCCACCACCCCCGCCCGCCTGGGTGACGGCCGCGAGACCGGAGGAGCCCGGCCCGATCGGCGCAGCCGCGCTCTGGGCGGTGCTGGCCGCCGGGGCGCTCGCCGGGCTGCTGCTCGGTGACGGACTGGGCCTCAACGTGCTGCTGGTCGCCGCGCCGGCCGCCCTCGCCGCGTACCTCGCCGGACGGGCCGCGGGGCGCAGTGTGCGCCCGTGGTCGCTGGTGTGGGCCGCCGGCGGGGCGGCACTGCTGCTGGTGCCCGCACTGCGGGACGCGGGATGGCCGACCTTCCTGGCGCTGGCGGCGGCCCTCGCGTCGGGGTCGCTGGCACTGCACGGCACGCGCACCTGGCGAGGGACGCTGATCGGCTGCGTCGGTGTGCTCGGCGAGGTCCTGCCGGGCGCCCTGTGGGCCTGGCGCGGGCTGCGCGAGCGGGCGGACGGCTCGCGCGACCGCTGGTGGCCGGCAGTCCGGACGGCCGGCGTCGCGGCCGCGCTGCTGGCCGTCTTCGGCGCGCTGTTCGCCGGTGCGGACGCGGCCTTCGCGGACCTGCTGGCCGGGCTGGTGCCCGAGGTGTCGGTGTCGGACGGACCGGCACACGCCCTCCTGACCGTCCTGGGGCTGGCGGCCGCGCTGGGAGCGGCCCGCACCGCCGCGGCCCCCTGGCGCTGGGACCGCGTCGAGGGCGGTCGGGGGCGGCCCCGGGGACGTGTGGAATGGGCGCTTCCCCTGATCGTGCTGAACGCGCTGTTCGCCGTCTTCATCGCAGTCCAGCTCGCGGTCCTCTTCGGCGGCTACGACAAGGTCCTCGAAGAGACCGGGCTGACCTACTCGGAGTACGCCCGCCAGGGCTTCTGGCAGCTGCTGACCGTCACCCTCCTGACCCTCGCCGTGATCGCGCTGGCCCTGCGCTGGGCGCCGCGCGGCGCGGCCCGCGACCGCACTCTGGTCCGCGCCGTCCTGGGCGTCCTGTGCGCGCTGACCCTCGTCGTGGTGCTCTCGGCCCTGCGCCGGATGGAACTCTACGTCGACGCGTACGGCCTGACCAGGCTGAGGGTGTCCGTGGCCGGGGCCGAGCTGTGGCTCGGCGTCGTCATCGCCCTGATCATGGCGGCCGGGGTGTTCGGCGGGCGCTGGCTGCCGCGCGCGGTGGTGGCGAGCGCGGCGGGCGCCGTGCTGTGCTTCGGACTGGTCTCGCCGGACGCCCTGGTGGCCGAGCAGAACGTGCGGCGCTTCGAACGCACCGGGCAGATCGATCTGGTGTATCTGAGAGGGCTCTCCGCGGACGCCGTACCGGCCCTCGACGCCCTGCCCGAGCCCCAGCGCTCCTGCGCCCTGCAGGACATCGCCGAGGACGTCCTCGGCGCCGACAAGCCCTGGTACGCGACCAGTTACGGCGAGGTGCGGGCCCGCACCACGCTCACCGAACGTCCCGTCGACCGGATCGGTCCGCCCTGCGGGCGGCTGGACCGGGAGGGGCGGCTCTCGGAGTCCCGCTGAACGGTGCCGGGCCGGGCCGGGCCGGCGGGAGACGGGGGACGGCAGGAGGCAGGCCCTCAGGACCCGGAGGGCCTCCCCGACCCCGGGGGGGACCTCCTCCGGAAGGTGGGCGTACCCTGGCTGACGCCATGCCGTACGAGCCTCCCACCCACCGCGTCGAACGCTCCCTGCGGGCCACCACGGGAGCGAGGGTCGTCGCCGGGATCGACGAGGTCGGCCGGGGCGCCTGGGCAGGGCCCGTCACCGTCTGCGCGGCGGTCACAGGGCTGCGCAGGCCACCCGACGGGCTGACGGACTCCAAGCTCATCGGGCCCGCCCGCCGCACCGAACTCGCCGGGCGGCTCACCGACTGGGTGACCGCCCACGCGCTCGGGCACTCCTCCCCGGAGGAGATCGACGAGGTGGGCATGACGGCCGCCCTCCGGCTCGCCGCCGTACGCGCGCTGGAGGCGCTGCCGGTCCGTCCCGACGCGGTCATCCTCGACGGCGGGCACGACTATCTGGGAGCGCCCTGGCGGGTCCGCACGGTGGTCAAGGGCGACCGGTCGTGTGTCCCGGTGGCCGCGGCGTCCGTGATCGCCAAAGTGCACCGGGACGCCCGTATGGCCGAACTGGGCGCTGAACACGCCGAGTTCTGCTTCGACCGCAACGCCGGATATCCCTCGCCCGTTCACCGTGCGGCCCTCGAGGAGCTGGGGCCCACGCCCCACCACCGGCTGTCGTGGTCGTATCTGGACGCACTGCCGCGCTGGCGGCACCTGAAACGGGCGCGTGCCGAGCGGACCGAGCAGATCGGCCTCTTCTGAGCCGAAACCGAATCTTTTTCCGAACCCGCTGGCGCGTCCGGCGCCGGCGTTTGATAGACAACACCCCATGCCGCACAGCTCCGAGGAGCCCAAGATCCACCCGAATGTCCCCGGCCCCCGCAACATGACGGGCACCGCCCGGGCCCCACAGGTTCCCCGCCCCTCCGCACCCGTTCCCGGCCCCCGGCCGACTCCGCAGCGGGCCGACCGCAGCCGTCCCGCTCCCGGCAGGCCGGCGCCGGCGCGTAACGCCGGGCCCTCGCGCCCCGCGGCCGAGGGGGTGGGCACGAAGACGGCCCCGGGGAAGGCCGCACCGCAGATCCAGCTGGTCGAGGCCACCGACGCCACCGCGGTCGAGGTCGCGGACGAGACCGTCGACAGGCTGCTCGACGAGGGCCGCTCGCCCGCCGACGTCCTGGTGTTCACCACCGGTGAGCAGCACCCCTGGGCGCAGCACGAGCTCACCTTCGGCGAGGACGCCTACTGGCGCCAGCAGGCCGAGGGCGATGACGTCTTCTACGCCCACGCGTCGGCCGCGGAGCGCACCACCGGCCGTCCGCTCGTCGTGCTCGCGGTCAACGGCGGGACGGACGAGCAGGCTGCCCGGGCACTGCCCGCCGCCCTGGCCAGGACGGGGTCGCGGCTGATCGTCTGCGGTGACCCGGGCCGGCTGCGCAGCCTGCTCTGAGCCGGCGTTCCGGCCCGCGGGCCCGCCACCCGGCGGGTCAGCGGGCCGCCGTACCCCGCCGCGTCCCGGCGCTCCGGGCCCTCTTCCCGGGCCGCTTCCCTACGGGCCGCCTTCCTCGAACGCCCCGTCTTCCCGGCCCCCGCTCTCCGGTTGCGTGTCCCAGACGGCCGGGCCGCCGACATACGGCCGTCGCCCACCGCGGTCCTCGCCGAGCACCTGCCAGCCGGTACGGGTCACGGTGATGTACGCCCCGCACCGCAGGCCGTGCAGTATGCAGGCGTCGCGCAGTCCCCACATCCACGGGCCGTCCTCGTCGCTCCAGCCCGGGCCGTCCTCGCGGCAGCACAGCAGGACCGCGGTCCGCGAGGGACTGCGGCGGCGCAGGTCGTGCGGGACGATCCTGCGCATCTGGGACAGCAGGACATTGCGGCACTCCCAGCCGTCCGGAGTGGAGTTGGCCCGCGAGAACGACGCGCTGGCGATGATCCGTTCGTCCGGGCCGAGCACCGCGACGACGGAGGTGGCCGGCCCGGGCCGGTGGCGGGCGTGCAGCCCGGCCACCAGTTCGCGCGGGCTGCGCAGCAGAGGGATCCCGGCGGCGGCCCACTCGGCGGGTTCGAGGACGCGTCCGGCATGGGACGGGGTCTCGGCGGGCGGCGGTGAGACGAAGCCGACGGTCATGGTCCTCCCTCCGTGGCACCGCACCAATTCTCACGGGTGAACACGGCTGCGGCAATGGAGTACCGAGTCGCCCCGGTCACGCCGGGCCCCTCCGCGGCGGCCCGGCGGACCGGAGGGTCGGCTGCGGCTCACCCCCGCACGGCCAGCACCAGTGGCATCACCCCCTGGGCCCCGGCCCGGCGCAGCAGCCGCGCGGCCACGGCCAGGGTCCAGCCGGTCTCCGTGACGTCGTCCACCAGCAGCACCGGGCCGCCGGCCGCCGCGATCGCGTCCGCCAGCGGTCCGGGCACTGTCAGCGCACCGTGCAGGGCCCGCAGCCGCTGCGCGCTGTTGCTGCGCGGGATACGGGTGTCCGACGCCCTGTCGGCGTATTCCACGGTGCCCAGCAGCGGTATCCGGCCGACCGCCGCGATCCGTTCCCCGAGGGACCCGATCAGCTGTGGCCGGGTCCGCGAGTCGATCGTCACCACCCCCACCGGGCGGGCCGGTGAGTCTTCCTCCCCCGAGGCCCAGCCGCCCGGCCCCCGCGCCCAGTCGGCGAGTACGGAGACCACGGCGCCGGCCACGTCGTCGGGTACCGGTCCGTCCTGCGAGGGCGGGTCCAGCAACGGGCGCAGACGGTTGCCCCATCCGATGTCGGACAGCCGGCCCAGCGCCCTGCCGGGAGCCGCCTGCTCGCCCGGAGGGATGCGGCCCTTGAGGTCCAGGCCGATCGCGGGCAGCCCCGTCGGCCACATCCTGCGGGGCTCCACCTCCACGCCGGGGCGCCCCAGTTCCCCCCTGGCGGCCTCCAGTGCCGCCGGATCGACGTCGGTGCCGAACCGGGGGCCCGCGCAGTTGTCGCACCGCCCGCAGGGCGCCGCCTCCGCGTCGTCCAGCTGCCGTCGCAGGAACTCCATCCGGCATCCGGAGGTGGCGGCGTACTCCTTCATCGAGCGCTGCTCGGCCTCCCGCTGCCGCGCCACCCAGGCATACCGCTCGGTGTCATAGGACCAGGGCTCGCCCGTGGAGACCCAGCCGCCGCGCACCCGCCGCACCGCCCCGTCCACGTCGAGCACCTTGAGCATCATCTCCAGCCGTGAGCGGCGCAGTTCCACCAGTGGCTCAAGAGCGGGCAGTGACAGCGGCCGCCCGGCCGACGCCAGCACGTCCAGGGTGCGGCGCACCTGCTCCTCGGGAGGAAAGGCCAGAGAGGCGAAGTACCGCCAGATCGCCTCGTCCTCCGGGCCGGGCAGCAGCAGCACCTCGGCGTGCTCCACCCCGCGCCCGGCCCGGCCCACCTGCTGGTAGTAGGCGATGGGGGAGGAGGGGGAGCCGAGATGGACGACGAAGCCCAGATCGGGTTTGTCGAAGCCCATGCCCAGCGCGGAGGTGGCCACCAGTGCCTTGACCCTGTTGCCCAGCAGGTCCGCCTCGGCCGCCTCCCGGTCGGCGTTCTCCGTCCGCCCGGTGTAGGAGGCGACGGTGTGCCCCCGCTGCCGCAGGAACGCCGTCACCTCCTCGGCGGCCGAGACCGTCAGTGTGTAGACGATGCCGGAGCCCGGCAGCTTGTGGAGGTGGCCGTCGAGCCAGGCCAGCCGGTGTGCCGCGTCCGGCAGGCGCAGCACCCCCAGGCTGAGACTCTCCCGGTCCAGCGGGCCGCGCAGCACCAGCGCGTCCGTCTCCCTCCCGCCGGTGCCCAGCTGCTCCGCGACGTCGGCCGTCACCCGGGCATTGGCCGTCGCGGTGGTGGCCAGTACCGGGACGCCCCGGGGGAGCTCGGCGAGCATCGTCCGCAGCCGCCGGTAGTCGGGCCGGAAGTCGTGGCCCCAGTCGGAGATGCAGTGTGCCTCGTCGACCACCAGCAGTCCGGTCGTGGCGGCCAGCCTCGGCAGGACCTGATCGCGGAAGTCGGGATTGTTCAGGCGCTCCGGACTGACGAGCAGCACATCCACCTCGCCCGCGGCCACCTCGGCGTGGACCGTCTCCCACTCCTCGGTGTTGGCGGAGTTGATCGTCCGGGCGCGGACGCCCGCCCGCTCCGCGGCCTCGACCTGGTTGCGCATCAGTGCCAGAAGCGGGGAGACGATCACCGTCGGGCCCTCGCCGCGCTCGCGCAGCAGCGCGGTCGCCACGAAGTACACCGCCGACTTGCCCCAGCCCGTGCGCTGCACCACCAGGGTCCGCCGGCGCTCCACCACCAGAGCCTCGACGGCTCGCCACTGGTCGGCGCGCAGTCTCGCCGTGCCGGTGGTGTCGCCGGTGAGGCGGGCCAGTACGGCGTCGGCGGCGGCGCGCAGATTCTCCTCGCTCATGCGTCCATGCAACCCGATGACACCGACACCGTGCGAACCGCCTGTGGACGACCAGAGGTCCGTACAGTCAATGTGATCACAGGTATATCGACACATATACCTGTTGGAGCCGCCTGTGGACGGAGCCGCACGCCGCCCCGTCCGCCCGCGTCACTGTCGGGGTATGACACAGCACAGCGAATCCACCCGGCAGCCGTCCGCCACCGCCCAGGTCACTCTGCGCGGTCCGGCCGAGCTGGTCGACTCCCTCCCCTACCTGCTCGGTTACCACCCCGACGACTCCGTCGTCCTGGTCGGTCTCCACGGCCCGAGCGGCCGTTTCGGCGGCCGGCTCCGCGTGGGCATTCCCGCCGGGGAAGGGGAATGGTCCGAGCTGGCCGAACAGCTCGCCGACTGCCTGCGCGGCAGCGGGCTCCCGCGCGGCGACCGCCCCGACGCGGCGCTCGTCTTCCTGTGCCAGGACCCGGCCGACGGTGAGAGTGGCCGGGCCGTCATGGAACGGCTCCGGCCTCTCGCCCAGCGGCTGCGGACCGCCTGCGGGGCGCTGGACATGCCGGTGTACGAGGCGCTGTGCGTCTCCGGCGGCCGCTACTGGTCCTACTCCTGCCCCGACGCCAGGTGCTGTCCCGCCGAGGGCACGCCGCTGGGCGTGCCCGGCACCTCGGCCATCGCGGCCGCGGCCGCGTACGCCGGGCTGCGGGTGGAAGGGACCCTGAAGGAGATGACTGCCAGGCTCGTACCGCTGGGGCCGCCGACCGCCGGGCCGCAGGAGCGGGCCCTCGACATCGCGGGCGCGGCCCTGGTGCCCCGGATGCTGGGTGAGGCCGACCGCGGGACGGTGCGTGCCGAGACCCTGGCGCTCGCCGGGCGGCTGCTCGACCGCTACCGGAACGCGTCGGCGGCGGCCCGGAAGGAGGGGGTGGCCGGGGGCGACGCCCGGGACGACCGCCTCCTGACCCATGAGGAGGCCGCCACCGTGATCCTCGGTCTCCAGGACCGGGTCGCCCGGGACTGGGCCGCGGAGTGGATGGAGGGCGAGGACGCCGCCCCCGCGCTGCGGCTGTGGAGGGCGCTGGCCAGGCGGTGCGTCGGGGCCTACGCCGAGCACGCCGCGGCACCGCTCACCCTCGCCGGCTGGGTCGCCTGGTCCGGTGGGGACGAGCCGGGCGCGCGTGTGGCGCTGGGCCGGGCGCTGGACCTGGATCCGGGCTACGTCTTCGCGCGGTTGCTCCACGGCGCGTGCAACAGCGGGCTCGACCCCGAACCGCTGAGGCAGTGCCTGCGGAGGCAGCGGGCCGCGCGCGGTCCCGGCACCCCGGCGACCCAGGGCTGATGGTGGAGCAGCGCAAGCCTCTGTTTATCGTCAGGCAGACGACTATGATCATGTCATGCCCTACGACCCGTCGGCCTTCCCTCCCTTCGCCGTCACCGTCGATCTGGTCGTGCTCACCGTGCGAAGGCATGCCCTGTGCGCGCTGGTCGTACGCCGGGGCGAGTCTCCTTACCAGGGGCGGTGGGCGCTGCCCGGAGGGTTCGTGCGCATCGACGAGGATCTCGGGGCCGCGGCCGCCCGTGAGCTCACCGAGGAGACCGGGCTGCACGTCCAGGGGCCGGACGACCGGCACACCGGTGCCCATCTCGAACAGCTCGCCACCTATGGCGATCCGGGACGGGACCCGCGGATGCGGGTGGTCAGCGTCGCCCATCTGGTGCTGGCCCCCGATCTGCCGGCCCCCACGGCCGGCGGCGACGCCGACAGTGTCCGCTGGGCGCCGGTGGACACCCTGCTGCCTCCCGGGCAGCCTTCCGTGGCCGGCCCGGACCGAAGCGGCGGGCAGCCCGCTCCGCTGGCCTTCGACCATTCCAGAATCCTCGCGGACGGTGTGGAGCGGGCGCGGTCGAAGATCGAGTACTCCTCGCTCGCCACCGCCTTCTGCCCGCCGGAGTTCACCGTGGGAGAACTGCGACGGGTCTACGAAGCGGTGTGGGGCGTCGCACTCGACCCGAGGAACTTCCACCGCAAGGTCACCGGCACTCCGGGCTTCCTGGTGCCCACAGGCGGTACGACGACCCGTCAGGGTGGTCGGCCCGCACAGTTGTTCCGGGCCGGCGGCGCCACGGTGCTGAACCCGCCGATGCTGCGCCCGGACGTCTGAGGGGGGAGAAGGCGATCCCTCGCCCCCCTCCAGGGCGATGCCCGGCCCGCGGACCGGCCCGCCGGGGAGCCGGCGCGGCTCTCACCAGCGGATCCGGGACCCTCGGTGATACCGCTTCGCCGCAGGTCGCCCCGTCTGCCGCGTATGCCCGGTCGGAAGACCGTTTCTTTCCGATAAGGCGTCAATCGCGGGGAGACCACTGATCACCCTTTCGTGTGCTTTTCACCAAAGCCCTCAAGGCCGTCCGGAGCACCGCCGACAAAGGATGCGTGACTACCCTTGCGCACACCATGATGACCTCGGCTCGCTCCGCCGACTCCGGCCTCACGGGTTCGGGCGAGCCGGACCGTTACGCCTACGCAGAGTCGACCGGCACGACCCGTACCACCACCGTCCCCGCGTGGGACGGCGGTGAAGCGGACATGGCCCGGGCCGGGCGACGTGCCGCCGGGAACCGGGGGCGCGGACTGCACGGCCAACTCGTACAGCAACTCGGGCAGATGATCGTCTCCGGAGATCTCGGGGCCGACCGTCCCCTCGTGCCGGAGGAGATCGGCCAGCGCTTCGAGGTCTCGCGGACCGTCGTCCGCGAGTCGCTCCGGGTTCTCGAGGCCAAGGGCCTGGTCAGCGCCCGCCCCAATGTCGGCACGCGGGTCCGCCCGGTCAGCGACTGGAACCTCCTCGACCCCGACATCATCGAGTGGCGTGCCTTCGGCCCGCAGCGTGACGACCAGCGCCGCGAGCTGTGCGAGCTGCGCTGGGCCATCGAGCCGCTGGCCGCCCGCCTCGCCGCGGACCGCAGCCGGGACGAGGTGCAGCAGCGCCTCGCGGACATGGTCGAGATCATGGGCCACACGCTCGCCCAGGGCGACGGTCTGACCTTCTCCCGGGCCGACGCCGAGTTCCACGCCCTGCTTCTGCAGGCCGCCGGCAACCGGATGCTGGAGCACCTCTCGGGCATCGTCGGCGCGGCCCTCCAGGTGTCCGGGGCTCCTGCCGCCGGATGTGAGCGCCCCACCGAGGCGTCGCTGGCCCACCACCGCAGGATCGCCGAAGCCGTCGCCTCCGGTGAGGCGGCCGCCGCGGAGAACGCGATGCGCCAGTTGCTCGCGGTCTCCTCCGAGGCGGCCGTCCCCGCGGCGCCCGGCGCGCCCGTTCCGGCCGCGGGCACCCCTGCCGAGCAGTCCGAGGTTCAGGCGGCTCCGGCGGGGGGAGCCGCCGATCATGTGGTGCCGGCGCCCCGCGAACACTGACGTCCGGTACCGGCCGCACCCGCACGGTGTCGCCGGATCCCGCCGAGCGGGATCCGGCGACGTCTCCTTGCGGCCGGTCAGCCCCCACCCGAGGCGTCGTCCCGGGGCGCGGTCCGGCTATAAGTCGCCGTATGGGTATTTCTGTCCTCCTATGTCGTGTGACCCGGGACACTCCGGCTGGGCGTAACGCTTCGCGTGGCAGCACGATGACTCAAGAGGTGGCAGCTACCGGGGGAATACGGACGCCGCATCCGGCGCTGTAGTTCCTCCGTCGCTCCGCCCGAGCCGCCGGTCATCCCCGCCGGGGCTTGCAGGTCCCGGATCCCCCCGTGGGCGGGGCCGAAGCCGTTTCCATCGTTCCGAGAGGTTGTTCGTGTCGGCCAGCACATCCCGTACGCTCCCTGCGGAGATCGCCGAGTCCGCGTCTGTGATGGCGCTCATTGAGCGGGGAAAGGCCGAGGGGCAGATCGCCGGCGACGATGTGCGTCGGGCCTTCGAGGCCGACCAGATTCCGCCGACCCAGTGGAAGAACGTCCTGCGCAGTCTCAACCAGATCCTCGACGAGGAGGGTGTGACGCTGATGGTGAGTGCCGCGGAGGCCCCCAAGCGCACCCGGAAGAGCGTCGCAGCGAAGGCCCCGGCCAAGCGCACCGCGACCAAGACGGTCGCCGCGAAGAAGACCACCGCCAGGAAGGCCGCCCCCGCCGCCGCTCCCGAGGACCCCGCCGAGGACGCTGAGGGGACCGCCGAGGAGGCCGCGGCGAGGCCGGCCAGGAAGGCGCCGGCGAAGAAGGCCGCCGCCAAGAAGACCGCGGCCAAGAAGGCGCCCGCCAAGAAGACCGCGGCGAAGAAGACCACGGCGAAGAAGTCGGACGTCGAAGAGCTGCTCGAGGGTGACGAGGACGTCATCGAGGAGCCCGCGGTCAAGGGCGGCAAGGCCGAGGACTCCGCGGCGGAGCCCAAGAACGAGAACGAGGGCTTCGTCCTGTCCGACGAGGACGAGGACGACGCACCCGCCCAGCAGGTCGCCGCCGCGGGCGCCACCGCCGACCCGGTCAAGGACTACCTCAAGCAGATCGGCAAGGTCCCCCTGCTCAACGCCGAGCAGGAGGTCGAGCTGGCCAAGCGCATCGAGGCCGGTCTCTTCGCCGAGGACAAGCTCGCCAACAGCGACAAGATCGCCCCCAAACTCAAGCGCGAGCTGGAGATCATCGCCGAGGACGGCCGCCGGGCCAAGAACCACCTGCTGGAGGCCAACCTCCGGCTGGTGGTCTCGCTGGCCAAGCGCTACACCGGCCGGGGCATGCTCTTCCTGGATCTGATCCAGGAGGGCAACCTGGGCCTGATCCGCGCGGTGGAGAAGTTCGACTACACCAAGGGCTACAAGTTCTCGACCTACGCGACCTGGTGGATCCGCCAGGCCATCACCCGTGCCATGGCCGACCAGGCGCGCACCATCCGCATCCCGGTGCACATGGTCGAGGTGATCAACAAGCTCGCGCGCGTCCAGCGCCAGATGCTCCAGGACCTGGGCCGCGAGCCCACCCCGGAGGAGCTGGCCAAGGAGCTCGACATGACCCCGGAGAAGGTCGTCGAGGTCCAGAAGTACGGTCGCGAGCCGATCTCCCTGCACACCCCGCTGGGCGAGGACGGCGACAGCGAGTTCGGCGATCTCATCGAGGACTCCGAGGCGGTCGTCCCGGCCGACGCGGTCAGCTTCACGCTTCTGCAGGAGCAGCTCCACTCCGTGCTCGACACGCTCAGCGAGCGTGAGGCCGGCGTGGTCTCGATGCGCTTCGGCCTCACCGACGGCCAGCCCAAGACGCTGGACGAGATCGGCAAGGTCTACGGCGTGACCCGCGAGCGGATCCGCCAGATCGAGTCCAAGACGATGTCGAAGCTGCGCCATCCCTCCCGTTCGCAGGTTCTGCGGGACTACCTCGACTGACCCGTCCACCGGGCTCGTCCGCGCATGCCGGAGGGCCGGAACCCCCCCCCCCGGGGGGGGGCCCCCCCCCCGGGGGGCGGGGGGGGGGGGGGGGGGGGGGCGGGGCGGGGGCGGGCCGCCCCCCGCCCCCCCCCCGGGGGGGCGGCGCCGCCCCCGGCGGGCCCCCCCCCCCCAAAACACCCACAACGGTGCCCGGGGGTGGGG
>NZ_JBSVCZ010000047.1:0-19700 GCF_054072955.1 Streptomyces sp. SS8 | reverse complement strand
GGCGCCCCCCCCCCCCCGGGGGGGCCCCCCCCGGGGGCCGGGGGGGGGGGGGGGGGCCGGGGGGGGGGGGGGGGGGGGCGTGCGGGGGGGGGGGTGGGGGGGGCGCCGGGGGGGGGGCCCGGGGGGGGGGGGGGGGTGAAGGGGGGGGGGGGGGGGGGGGGGGGGGCCGCCGGGGGGGGGGGGGGGGGGGGGGGGGGGGGGCCCCCGGGGCCCCCCCCCCGGCGGCGCGGGGGGGGGGGGGGGGGGGGGGGGGGGGGGGGGGGCCGGGGCGCCCCGCCGCCCCACCACGATAGGCGCGCGGGCGCGTCGTGCCCCCGTCAGCCCTTCTCCAGGTACTCCTCGCGCTCGGCGTCCAGCAGGGCTTCCAGGGCCGCGCGCAGTTCCGGCAGGCGCTCCAGCCCGGGGTCGTCGGCGACGATCTCCGTCGCCTTCTCCCGGGCGGCCGCGATGACCTCCTCGTCGTCGATGACGGCGAGCATCCGCAGGGAGGAGCGGGTGCCGGACTGCGCCTGGCCCAGCACATCGCCCTCCCTGCGCTGCTCCAGGTCGATGCGGGACAGCTCGAAGCCGTCCAGCGTCGCGGCGACGGCTCCCAGCCTGGCGCGGGCGGGGCTGCCCTCGGGGGCCTCACTGACCAGCAGGCACAGGCCCGGCGCGCTGCCTCGTCCGACCCGGCCGCGCAACTGGTGGAGCTGGGAGACGCCGAAGCGGTCCGCGTCCATGATCACCATCACGGTGGCGTTCGGCACGTTCACCCCGACCTCGATGACGGTCGTGGCGACCAGGACGTCCAGCTCGCCCGCGGCGAAGCGGCGCATCACCTCGTCCTTGGCGTCCGGCTGCATCCGGCCGTGCAGCGCGGCCACCCGCAGGCCCTTGAGCGGCCCGTCGGCGAGCTGTCCGGCGACGTCGAGCACGGCCAGCGGCGGGCGGCGCTCGTCCCCTCCGTCGGCGCCCCCGCCCTCCTCGCCGTCCTGGACGCCTCCGCCGCCCCGCCGGGCGGCGGCGGGCTCCTCCTCGTCGCCGATGCGCGGGCAGACCACGTAGGCCTGGTGCCCGGCCGACACCTCCTCGCGCACCCGCTCCCAGGCGCGGGCGAGGAAGTGGGGCTTCTCGGCCGCGGGCACGACATGGCTGGCGATGGGCGAGCGTCCGGCCGGGAGCTGGTCCAGCACGGAGGTCTCCAGGTCGCCGAAGACCGTCATGGCGACCGTTCGCGGGATGGGTGTGGCGGTCATCACCAGCAGGTGCGGGGGCTGCTTGCCCTTGGAGCGCAGAGCGTCGCGCTGCTCGACGCCGAAGCGGTGCTGCTCGTCGACCACGACCAGACCCAGGTCATGGAAGCCCACCTTGTCCTCGATCAGGGCATGGGTGCCGATGACGATCCCGGCCTCGCCGGTGGCCAGGTCCAGCAGGGCCCGGCGGCGGGCGGCGGCTCCCATCGAGCCGGTGAGCAGCACGACCTTGGTGGCGTGTTCGGCGCCGCCGAGCATCCCGCCCTCGGCCAGCTCGCCCATCATCTCGGTGATCGAGCGGTGGTGCTGCTGGGCCAGCACCTCGGTGGGGGCGAGCATCGCGGCCTGCCCGCCGGCGTCCACCACCGCGAGCATGGCACGCAGCGCCACCAGTGTTTTGCCGGAGCCGACCTCGCCCTGGAGGAGGCGGTGCATGGGGTGCTCGGTGGCCAGGTCGCCGAAGATCTCCCGGCTGACGGCCCGCTGGCCGTCGGTGAGGGTGAAGGGCAGCCGGGCGTCGAAGGCGTCCAGCAGCCCGCCTTCGCGCGGCCTGCGCGCCACGGCCGGCAACTGGCCCTCGGCCAGGCGGCGGCGGGCCAGCGCGACCTGGAGGACGAACGCCTCGTCCCACTTCAGCCGGGCCCGTGCCAGCTCCACGTCGGCCTTGGTGCGCGGCCGGTGGACCTTCTCCAGCGCCTCCGGCAGCGTGGGCAGGCCGCGTTCGGCGCGCAGGGCGGCGGGCAGCGGGTCGGCGACGCCCGCCCAGCCGGTGGCCAGCAGGGAGTCCACCACCGTGGCGACGGCCTTGGCGATCTTCCACGACTCCAGCTGCTTGCACGCCGGGTAGATCGGCATGAGCCTGCCCGCGAAGGCGTCCACCGCCTCCGCTCCGCTGCCGGCGTCCAGCAGTTCGTAGGCGGGGTGGGAGAGCTGGAGCTTCCGGTTGAACACACCGACCTTGCCCGCGAACATCCCCCGGCGGCCGGGCAGCAGTTCCTTGTGGTGGTGGTGGACGGCCCTGCCGAAGAAGACCAGCTGGAGGCGGCCGCTGCCGTCGGTGAGGGTGACCTCCAGGCGCTTGCCGCGGCCCTGGTTGAAGGTGAGCACCCGGGAGTCGGCGACCTGGGCGACGACGGTGACGTGCTCGTCCAGCGGCAGGTCGGCGAGCCGGGTCAGCTCGCCGCGCTCGGCGTACCGCCGCGGGTAGTGGTGCAGCAGGTCGCCGACGGTGCGCAGGCCGAGGTGCTCGGCCATCACCTTCGCGGTGGTGCCGCCGAGCACCTTTCGCAGCGGTTCCGTCAGGGGGTCTTGCGTGTTCTCTTCCAGCGCGGGCACGTCCCCCATTGCACACCACGCCGCCGACAGTGCGGGCCGCGCGACCCGCCCGCCCCGCTCACCGCACCCGCCCCGCTCACTCCACGCCGATCAGCAGCGGGCCGCTCTGCCGTCCCTCGTGGACGAGGGTGTCGACGGCCAGGTGGTTGCGGCGCACATGGTCCTCCAGGTGCTCGGCCAGGCCTTCGGGCGCGCCCGCGCCGACCACCAGGGTCACCAGCTCGCCGCCGGCCGAGAGCATCCGGTCCAGTACGGTCGCGGCCACCTCCGCCGCCTGCGCGCCGATCAGCGCCACGTCCCCCTCGATCAGGCCGAGGACGTCCCCGGCCTGGCAGATGCCCGCGGTGGTCCACGCCTGCCGTTCGGCGACGCACAGCTCGCCGTACCGGGTGGCCCCGGCAGCGGATGTCATGGCGACGACGTCCTCGTCGAAGCTGCGGCCGGGCTCGTGCACGGCGAGCGCGGCGATGCCCTGCACCGGGGAGCGGGTGGGGATGATGGCGATCCTCAGCCCCTTGGCGCGGGCCTGTTCGGCGGCCGCGGCGGCGGTGTGCCGCAGCTCGGGGTCGTTGGGCAGCAGGACCGCCTCGGGTGCGCCCGTCCGCAGCAGCGCCTGCGCCAGCTCCCCGCTGGCGGGCGGCTCCCCGGGGCGCGCGGTGACGGTGGTGGCGCCCGCCGCGGCGCACAGTTCGGCCAGTCCGTCGCCGGGCACCACCGCGACCACGGCGCGGTGGGCGGCACGGCCGGGGGTGTGCGCGGGCGTACGGCCGGTGTGCCGGCCGCCGCCCTGGACGCCGAAGTGCGTGATCCGGATGCGGAAGGGGCGTCCGGCCTCGATCCCGGCCTCCACCGCCGCGCCGGCGTCGTCCACGTGGACGTGGACGTTCCACAGCCCGTCGCCGCCGACCACCACCAGGGAGTCGCCCAGGGCGTCGAGCCGGGTGCGCAGGGCGGCCACGGCGTCGTCCCCGGCCTCCAGCAGGTAGACGACCTCGTAGGCCGGGCCGGGCTGCTCCCCCTGGGGCGCGCAGCCCCCGTCGGCCGGATCCGGGGACGGGTCCGCGGGCGGGGTCGGGCCGGGTGTTCCGGACCGCTCGGCGGCCGGAGCCTCGGGCCGCTCCCCGGAGAGCACGGCCACCAGCGCGCCCAGCACGGTGACCAGGCCGTAGCCGCCCGCGTCCACCACACCCGCGCGGGAAAGCGCCGGGAGCTGCCCGGGGGTGGCCTCCAGGGCCGTGCGGGCCGCGGACCAGGCGGCGCGGGCCACCGCGGCGCAGTCCCCGGCGGTGTCCGCCGCCGCGCCGGCCGCCGCCGCGGCCACGGTGAGCACGGTGCCCTCCACCGGGTGCGCGACCGCGGCCCGGGCAGCGGTCGCGGCACGCACCAGTGCACGCCGCAGCGGTTCCCCGTCGTCCCCGGCGCGCTCGCCGCTTCCGCCGCTTCCGCCGTTCTCGGCCTCGGCTATCTCCTCGGCCATGCCGCGCAGCAGCTGCGCCAGGATCGTCCCGGAGTTGCCGCGTGCGCCGATCAGCGCGCCGTGCGCCATGGCCCGCACCGCCTGGGCCGGGGTGGGCTCCCCCGCGCAGGCGGCCTCGACGGCCCGGGCGGCGGACTCCGCGGTCAGGTAGAGGTTGGTGCCGGTGTCGGCGTCCGCGACCGGGTAGACGTTGATCGCGTCGATGGTCTCGCGGGCGCGGCCCAGCGCGTCGAGCGCCTGGGCGCTCCACTCCCGTACCGCGGCGGCGTCGAGCGGGTGCGGCACGGACGGGCCTCCTGAGGGCTTGCGGCCGGACGGCCGGGAAGGACATCTGCGACGGGCGAAGGCTAGTGCCCGGCACGCTCCGCGACCGGGGGTGGGGCCGGGGCGGCGGTGCGGGGCCGTGGTAATTTCGTGGTCCGGACGGGGGCGAGGTATGCTTCCCCGGTTGCCCGACCCGCTCGGGCTCTATCCAATTCCCTGGCAGTGCCGGTCATCCTCTGATCCTGCCGACGCCGGGATTTCACTGTAAGTGCATCTGAAGTCTTTGGAGTGACCCGTGGCTGCCAACTGCGACGTCTGCGGCAAGGGGCCGGGCTTCGGCAACAACATCTCGCACTCGCACCGCCGTACGTCCCGCCGTTGGAACCCCAACATCCAGCGGGTGCGTGCGATGGTCGGGCGGACGCCGAAGCGGCTCAACGTCTGCACCTCGTGCATCAAGGCCGGCAAGGTCTCGCGCTGAGCGCATGACCTCTCCCCCGCCGCGCGGCGGGGGTGACCCGGTCTCGCGCTGACGCAACGCCCAGCGCGGCCACTTTGCCGGTTACGCGGGAAGGCCGGTCCACCTCGGGTGGACCGGCCTTCCCGCGTTGCCGTTTCCCGGCGCCGCCGGAGGGCCGGCCGGAACGGCCGCTCAGGACTCCCTTTCCGGAACCTCCCGCTCCAGCCGCCAGCCGTGGTCCACCGGGCCGATGCCGCCGCCCAGCGCGAAGCCCGCGGCGATGGCGCCCGTCACATACTCCTTGGCGTCGGCGACCGCCTCCGGGACAGAGCGTCCCGTCGCCAGCCGTGCGGCGATCGCGGCGGCCAGGGTGCAGCCGGTCCCATGGGTGTGGCGGTTGTCGTGGCGGGGCGCGCGCAGCCAGTGCTCGGTGGTGCCGTCGGTGAGCAGGTCCACCGCGTCCGCACCGTCCTTGAGGTGGCCGCCCTTGATCAGCGCCCACCGCGGCCCGTAGGCCAGCACCGCCTCCGCCGCACGCGGCAGATCGGCCTCGCGCTCCACCCGTACGCCGGTGAGCTGGGCGACCTCGTCCAGGTTGGGGGTGGCGACGGTGGCCCTGGGCAGCAGTTCGGCGCGCACCGTCTCCAGCGCCTCGGCGGCCAGCAGCGGGTCGCCGTGCTTGGAGACCCCGACGGGGTCGACGACCACGGGCGCGGCGAGACCGTCCAGCAGGCCGGCGACCGTCGCGACCAGCTCGGCCGTGGCCAGCATGCCGGTCTTGACCGCCTGCACCCCGATATCGTCCACGACGCTGCGGAACTGCTGCCGCACCGCCTCGGCCGGCAGTTCCCAGGCGCCCTGCACGCCCAGGGAGTTCTGCGCGGTGACGGCGGTGAGCACGCTCATCCCGTGGGTGCCGAGCGCGAGCATGGTCTTCAGGTCGGCCTGGATGCCCGCTCCGCCGCCGGAGTCGGACCCGGCGACGGTGAGGACGCGCGGTGGTGGTGTACGCATGCCCGCAGCCTAAGCCGCCCCGCCCCGCCCCGGCGCCCCCACCGGGCGCCCGCGCCCGTGTCCGCGGCAGCCATCGATTGAGCGACCCCCTCGGCGAGCGCCCAGGTTCGCGAGAGCGGCGGCGCCGACGGGTCAGTCGCCGAAGTGGTCCCAGCCGCCCGCCCGGTCCCACGGGGCGCCGTCCACCGTGACCTGCGGCGCGGCGGACGGGTGCAGCACCTCGCCGATTCGGCGCCAGCGGGCGGGGAGTTTGGCGTCGGCGGGGAAGGCCGCGACGATCGCGTGGTCCTCGCCCCCGGTGAGGACCCACTGCAGCGGGTCGATGCCCACCGCCTGCCCGATGTCGGACATCTGGACGGGGACGTCGAGGGCCGACGAGCGGATGTCGATACGGACCTTGCTGGCCTCGGCGATGTGCCCGAGGTCGGCGATGAGTCCGTCGCTGACGTCCGTCATCGCCGTCGCGCCCAGCTCCGCCGCCGCCGGGCCCGCGTGGTACGGCGGCTCGGGGCGGCGGTGGGCCTCGACGAAGGCCCGCGGCGAGCGGAACCCGCGGGCGAGCACCGAGTGACCGGCGGCCGACCAGCCCAGCCAGCCGGTCACCGCGACGACGTCGCCGGGCCGCGCCCCGGAGCGGGTGACCGGCTCGCGTCCGTGCAGGTCGCCCAGCGCGGTGATGGCCACGGTGATCGTCTCGCCGCGCACCACGTCTCCGCCGACCACGGCCGCGCCCGCGACCTGGCACTCGTCGTGGAGGCCGTCCATCAGCTCGGTGGGCCAGGTGGCGGGGAGTTCGGCGGGCACGACGAGGCCGAGCAGCAGCGCGGTGGGCTCGGCCCCCATGGCGGCGATGTCGGCCAGGTTCTGCGCCGCGGCCTTGCGGCCGACGTCGTAGGCGGTGGACCAGTCGCGCCGGAAGTGCCGCCCCTCCAGCAGCAGATCGGTGCTGGCCACCACGCGCCGGTCGGGCGCGGCGACCACGGCCGCGTCGTCGCCCGGGCCGATCCGTACGGCCGGAGTGGGGGTGATCCGCGAGGTCAGCTCGCGGATCAGTCCGAACTCCCCGAGCTCCCCCACGGTACGGCCGGGGGTCCTGGGGGCGCCCCCAGGGAATCCAGGGGGAGGCTGCCCCCCGGGAGAACTCAGCATCGTCGTGCCCCTTCTTCCGTGCGCTCGAACGGTACCGCCGCGGCCGCCGGTCCGGCCCCCCGCGCCGCCGTACCGCCGCGCCCGCCCGCGGTGCGGGTCTCCCCGGCGGTACGGGTGACGCGGTACCGTGGCGTCCCTTCTTCCCACATGATCCTCGTAGCCGCCCTGGAGGTTCCGTGGTACAGGCGTACATCCTGATCCAGACGGAGGTCGGCAAGGCGTCGTCCGTCGCCGAGGTCGTCGGCGCGATTCCGGGAGTGGTCCGGGCCGAGGACGTGACCGGTCCCTACGACGTGATCGTGCGGGCCGAGGCCGACACGGTGGACGACCTGGGCCGCATGGTGGTGGCCCGCATCCAGCACGTGGAGGGCATCACCCGCACCCTGACCTGCCCGGTCGTGCATCTGTAGCTCCCCGTATGCTCGCCCGGTGAACTCCGTGTCCCGCCGGTCCCTGCCGTCCGCCCTCCGTACGCCCGCCGTCGTGCTCGCCGTGCTCGCCGCGGCGGCCGGCTGCACGCCGTCCGGCGGCGACCGCTCCGGCCCGCCCGTGCCGAGCCCGACGGGTGAGGCCGCCGGCGTCTGCCGCGAGCTGTACGGCGCGCTGCCCGAGGAGGTGGACGGGCAGCCCCGGGGCGAGATCGAGCCCGAGACGCGGTTCGCCGCCGTGTGGGGCGACCCCGCGATCGAACTGGGCTGCGGAGTGCCGCGGCCCGAGGTCCTCACGCCCGGCAGTGAACACTACAACCCCGTCTCCGAGTCGGTGGAGGTGAACGGGGTCTCCTGGCTGCTGGAGGAGCAGGGCGGCGGCCACCGCTTCACCCTCCTCGAACGTGAGGTCTTCGTCCGGGTGACCGTCCCCGACGCGTACGCGCCCGAGGTCAACGCCCTGGTCGACCTCGCCGACGCGGTACGGGAGACGGTCCCGGAGAAGCCGCTGTGACCTCCCGCCGTACCCGTTCGGGCCCGCGTTCCCCTCGCGGCCCCGGAACGAATCCGCGCGGGCCGAATCCGCGCGGATTCGGTCAGCGCAGGCCGGTCGGGCGGCGCAGCGCGGCCCTGATGAGGCGGTCGACCAGCTCCGGGTAGCCGACCCCGCTGGCCTCCCACATCCGCGGGTACATGGAGATGGGCGTGAAGCCGGGCATCGTGTTGATCTCGTTGATGACGAACTCGCCGCTGTCCAGCAGGAAGAAGTCCGCGCGGACCAGTCCCTCGCAGGAGGCCGCGTCGAAGGCGCGCACCGCCAGCTCCCGGACCTCGCGGGTCTGCTCCTCGGTCAGCGGGGCGGGCACCAGTCCCTCGGCGGAGTCGATGTACTTCGCCTCGAAGTCGTAGAAGTCGTGGGCCGTGGCCGGCGGGATCTCGGCCGGCAGGCTGGCGCGCGGGCCGTCCTCGAACTCCAGGACGCCGCACTCGATCTCACGGCCGCGCAGCAGCGACTCGACGATGATCTTGGGGTCGTGGCGCCGCGCCTCGGCGATCGCCTCGTCCAGGCCCGCCAGGTCCTCGACCCTGGTGATACCGAAGGAGGATCCGGCCCGGGCGGGCTTGACGAAGACCGGCCAGCCCTGGTCGGCCGCGAAGTCCACGATCCTCTTCCGCGCGGCCTTCTCGTCCTGCTCCCACTCGCGCGGCCTGACCACCGTGTAGGGCCCGACGGGCAGCCCGAAGGAGGTGAAGACCCGCTTCATGTACTCCTTGTCCATGCCGACCGCCGAGGCGAGCACACCCGAGCCGACGTAGGGCACTCCGGCCAGGTCCAGCAGGCCCTGGAGGGTGCCGTCCTCGCCGTAGGGGCCATGCAGCATGGGGAAGACGACGTCGACCTCCCCGAGCACCTTGGGCACCGAGCCCGGCTCGCTGTAGACGACCTCGCGGTTGTCCGGCTCGAAGGGCAGCAGCACGGAGCCGGTGTCGGACTCGGCGAGCTGCTCCACACTCGGCAGGGCGCGGTCGGCGATCGCCATGCGCTCGGGGTCGTCGGCGGTCAGCGCCCAGCGGCCGTCGGCGGTGATGCCGATGGGCAGGACGTCGTAGGCGCTGCGGTCGATGGCGCGCAGTACGGCGCCCGCGGTGACCACGGAGATCCCGTGTTCGGAGCTGCGGCCGCCGAAGACGACGGCGACGCGCGGCCGCCGGCCGGGCGGCGGGGGCGTCTGGGGGCCTGGGGAGAAGGACTGGCTGCTCATATCCGGGCGAGATTACCTGACGTGACGGTGGTGGGCGGTCAGCGGCGCTCGGGCTTGGCGCTGCGCGACATCAGTTCCTTGAGGGCGACCAGCGGCGGCTTGCCGTCGTGGACGATGTCGACGACGGTCTCGGTGATGGGCATCTCGACACCGTGTCGCCGGGCCAGGTCCAGCACCGATTCGCAGGACTTGACGCCCTCGGCGGTCTGCCTGGTCGCCGCGACGGTCTCCGCCAGGGTCATGCCCCTGCCGAGGTTGGTGCCGAAGGTGTGGTTGCGCGACAACGGCGAGGAACAGGTGGCGACCAGATCGCCCAGTCCCGCCAGGCCGGCGAAGGTGTGCGCGTCGGCGCCCATGGCCAGACCGAGCCGGGTGGTCTCGGCCAGACCACGGGTGATCAGCGAGGCCTTGGCGTTGTCGCCCAGGCCCATGCCGTCGGCGATGCCGACCGCCAGCGCGATGACGTTCTTCACCGCTCCGCCCAGTTCGCAGCCGACGACGTCGGTGTTGGTGTAGGGGCGGAAGTAGGGGGTGTGGCAGGCGGCCTGGAGCCTGCGGGCCACCTCCTCGTCGCGGCAGGCGACGACGGAGGCGGCGGGCTGCCGTTCGGCGATCTCGCGGGCCAGGTTGGGGCCGGACAGTACGGCGATCCGGTCCGGGCCGGCCCCGGCGACCTCCTCGATCACCTCGCTCATCCGCTTGGCGGTGCCGAGTTCGACGCCCTTCATCAGGGAGACGAGCACGGTGTCCGGCGGCAGCAGCGGCTTCCAGGCCGAGAGGTTGCCGCGCAGGGTCTGGGAGGGCACGGCCAGCACCGTGAAGTGGGCCCCGGCCGCGGCCTCGGCCGGGTCGGTGGTGGCGCGCACGGCCTCGGGGAGGACGACCCCGGGCAGGTAGTCGGGGTTGGTGCGGGTGGTGTTGACCGCCTCGGCCAGCTCCGCGCGGCGGCCCCACAGGGTCACCTCGCAGCCGGCGTCGGCGAGCACCATCGCGAAGGCGGTGCCCCAGGATCCGGTGCCGTAGACGGCGACTCGCGTCACGCGCTCTCTCCCTCGGCCACCGCGCGGCCGGCGGTCCTCCGGCCGGCGGCCGGCTCCTCGCCGGCGCCGTGCGCGGCGGGGCCGCGCCGGCTCCGCGGGAGTGCCCGGCGGCGGTCGTAGCGCTGGGCGGGCGCGGGTTCGCCGCGCACCTCGGCCAGCAGTTGCGTGATCGCGTCCATGATGACGTCGGTGACCTCGCGCAGCAGTTCCGCGGTGGGTTCGCGGTCGTAGAACCGGGACAGGTCCACGGGCGGCCCGGCCAGCACCTTCAGCGTCCTGCGCGGGAAGAACCGGATCCTCCTGATCCCCGCGTACGGCGGCACGGCCTCGTTGGCGCCCCACTGCGCGACGGGGATGACGGGCGCCCTGGTGATCAGGGCGACGCGGGCGGCGCCGGTCTTGCCCTCCATCGGCCACATGTCCGGGTCGCGGGTGAGGGTGCCCTCGGGGTAGAACGCCACGCACTCGCCCTTGTCGATCGCCTCGACGGCGGCGCGGAAGGCGCTCACGGCGTCGGCGGTCTCGCGGTAGACGGGGATCTGCCCGGTACCGCGCATCACCGCGCCGACGAATCCGCCCTTGAACAGGGAGTCTTTGGCCAGGAAACGGGGGACGCGGCCGGTGTTGTACTGGTAGTGCGCGTAGGAGAGCGGGTCCAGATAGGAGTTGTGATTCACCACGGTGATGAATCCGCCCTCTTGAGGAATATGCTCCATTCCGCGCCAGTCCCGCTTGAACAGCACCACCAGGGGCGGTTTCGCCAAAACCGCGGCAAAGCGGTACCAGAAGCCGATTCTGCGGCGGGACACCCGGACACCATCTCCTCTTGCCTGCTGCGGCACACGCGCCGCCGGGAACAACCGCACAAGTGTCGCCCCGGGTCGTCGCCCTGTCGAGCACACCGTAACCCCGTAAAGCCCCGGGCGACTCCGGCGGCGAGTGAGAATGGTGCCGATGGAGCGCGACGACACGGCGGCGCGGGCCGCGGCGGCCCGGGGATGGACCCTGGTGGTGCCCCTCAAACCCCTGGCGCTGGCGAAGAGCAGGCTGGCCCCGGCGGCGGGGAGCGGGCTGCGGCCCGCACTGGCCCTGGCCTTCGCCCAGGACACCGTCGCCGCGGCACTGGCCTGCGCGGTGGTGGAGGGTGTGGTGATCGTCACGGACGATCCGCGCGCGGGGGCGGAGCTGGCCGCTCTGGGGGCGCGGATCGTGCCGGACGCGCCGGGCGCCGGTCTGAACGCCGCGCTGGAGCACGGCGAGGCGGTCGTACGCTCAAGGCGCCCCGGCGCTCCGGTGGCCGCGCTCAACGCCGATCTGCCCGCCCTGCGCCCCGGGGAGCTGGCCCGGGTGCTGGAGGCGGCGCGGGCGCACCGCCGGGCCTTCCTGGCCGACGCCGCAGGGGTCGGCACCACGCTGCTCGCCGCGTCCGGCGGCGCTGCCCTGGCCCCGGCCTTCGGAGGCGCCTCACGCACCCGCCATCTGCGCTCCGGGGCGGCGGAGATCGCGCTGCCCGGGGTGGACAGCGTCCGGCGGGACGTGGACACCGGCGAGGATCTGGCCGCGGCGCTGGCCCTGGGCGTGGGCCCGCACACACTCAGAACGTCTGCAGCGTCACCAGCGTAATCCGGCGCCGCCCGCCCTCGGCGCCGGTGCCGGTTCCCGCTTCGGTGCCGGTCAGGGGCTCGGTCTCGATCCGCACCCGCTGCCCCGGGCGCAGCAGCCGCAGGCCTCCCGCGTCGAACGCCTCGGCGTCGAAGGGAAGGGGCGTGCCGTCGTCGAGGAGCACGCTGCCGCTGCGGGTCGCGGGGTCGTAGGTGTACGCGGTGGCCTGCATGGCGCCGAGCCTAGCGCCGCGTCGGCCAGGGCTCTCACCCCGCTCGCCGCCTCTTTCGGCCTCCGGCCGAGGGTTGCCCCCATGCCGCGGCGGCCGGAAGCCCGGGCAGGGCCGACCACATGCGGCCTCCCGCCGCCCTGCGACCGCTTCCCCGGCCCCGACCCCGGGGCACTCCCGGCCGGAGGCCGGGGGAGACTCCTCGCCACCGGGCGAACCCCGACCGACGCGGCACCGGACGAACCGGGCGCCCGGCCCGGCCGGACGGCGGCCCCGGGACGGACCGCGGGCCGGACTCCCCTGGAGTCCGGCCCGGCGCGGTCACCGCATGCCCGTGTGCCCGGCCCACTTCCCGCGGCCCACTTCCCGCGGCTCACTTCTTGCGGGTCGCCGCCCTCTTGCGCGCCGAGGTCCTGCGGCCGGGAGCCTTCTTGGCGGGCGCCTTCTTGGCGACGGTCTTTCCGGCGCTCTTCTTTCCGGTCGTCTTCTTGGCGGTGGTCTTCTTCGCCGCCGTCTTCTTCGCCGGGGTGGCCTTGGCCGCCGTCTTCTTGGCGGTGGTCTTCTTCGCCGCCGTCTTCTTCGCCGGGGTGGCCTTGGCCGCCGTCTTCCTGGCGGCGGCCTTCTTGGCGGCCGCCTTGCGGGTGGTGGCGCCGGCCCCGCCCGAGAGGCTGCCCTTGGGCGCCTTCTTCACGGCCACCTCGCCGCCCTTGGGGAGTTTCTTGGCACCGCTGACCAGATCCTTGAAGCCCTGGCCGGCTCGGAAACGCGGAACGGAGGTCTTCTTGACCCTGACGCGCTCGCCGGTCTGCGGGTTGCGGGCGTAGCGGGCCGGGCGCTCCACCTTCTCGAACGAGCCGAATCCGGTGACCGAGACCCGGTCGCCGGCGACGACCGCACGGACGATCGCGTCCAGCACCACGTCGACCGCGTCGGCGGCCTGCTGTCGTCCGCCGAGCTTGTCGGCAATTGCTTCAACGAGCTGCGCCTTGTTCACGTCTTCCCCTTCGGAGGCATTGCCGGAACGAATCTGTCCAAGCTTTTTCGCACGTTAGGGAGATATTTACCGCAAATCAAACGCGAAACGTGCGAATCACCCTTGTGTCGCAACGAAATAGACCATCACGCACTTCGGTCCGCGCGCCGGTCTTCCTCTTCTCCGGGGAAGGGGCCGTCACCGGCCCCGATGTCCTCCATCAGCCGGTCCAGCCGCCGTACCGCGCCGCCCAGGTCGTGCTTCGCGGCTGCCGTGACGGCCAGGAGCCTGCGGACGAGCGCCGCCCGTACGTCGTCGGGCACTTGCAGCGCGCGCACCATGGTGTGCGCGTCCTTCAGTCGGGCGGCGACGAGGTCGTAGAGGGGAAGTTGGCCGTCGCTTTCCATGCACCGATTGTGCCATTGAAGGTGAGTTGTCACCCCGACCGGCCCCAACACGCCGCGGGTGGACACGTACGGGTGAGGCAACTGTGCGCAGCCACATGGAACTTGGCGCTTTCCTCCTTCCCCTCGTGCCCGCCCGTACGCCCGAGCGCCCCCGGCTCGTGGAGCCGGGGGCGCCCTAAGGGGTTCGCGTACGCCCGCCGCGGCGGGCGTACGGGGGTACAGGTCGTCAGACGGGGAGCGTCTGCGGTTTGAAGGAGGGGCGCTTCGCCTCGTACGCGGCGATGTCCTCCTCGTGCCTCAGGGTGATGCTGATGTCGTCCAGCCCCTCCAGCAGCCGCCAGCGGGCGTTCTCGTCCAGTTCGAAGCCGGCCTCGACGCCGGGCGCGGTGACCTTGCGGGCCACCAGGTCGACGGTGATCTCGACCGCCGGGTCGGCCTCCGTCAGCTCCCACAGCGCGTCCACGGTCGGCTGCGGCAGGACGACGGTCAGCAGGCCGTTCTTCAGCGAGTTGCCGCGGAAGATGTCGGCGAAGCGGGAGGAGATCACGGCCTTGAAGCCGTAGTTCTGCAGCGCCCAGACGGCGTGCTCGCGCGAGGAGCCGGTGCCGAAGTCGGGTCCGGCCACCAGGACGGTGGCGCCCTGCCGCTCCGGCCGGTTGAGCACGAACTCCCCGTCCTTGCGCCAGGCCTCGAACAGCCCGTCCTCGAAGCCGTCGCGGGTGACCTTCTTCAGCCAGTGCGCGGGGATGATCTGGTCGGTGTCGACGTTGGAGCGGCGCAGCGGGACGGCGCGGCCGGTGTGGGTGGTGAAGGCTTCCATGGCTTTTCCTCAGACTCCCGCGGGCTCGCGTACGTCGGACAGGTCGGCGGGCGAGGCCAGATGCCCCAGGACCGCGGTGGCGGCGGCCACCTGCGGGGAGACCAGATGGGTACGGCCGCCCTTGCCCTGCCTGCCCTCGAAGTTGCGGTTGGAGGTGGACGCGGCGCGCTCACCGGGCTTGAGCTGGTCGGGGTTCATGCCCAGGCACATCGAGCAGCCCGCGTGCCGCCACTCGGCGCCGGCCTCGGTGAACACCTTGTCCAGGCCCTCCTCGACGGCCTGGAGCGCCACCCGTACCGATCCGGGCACCACCAGCATCCGCACCCCGTCGGCGACCCTGCGGCCCTTGAGCAGGGCGGCGGCCGCGCGCAGGTCCTCGATGCGGCCGTTGGTGCAGGAGCCGACGAACACGGTGTCCACGGCGATCTCGCGCAGCGGCTGCCCGGCGGTCAGGTCCATGTACTTCAGCGCGTTCTCGGCGGCCAGCCTCTCGCTGGGGTCGGTGAAGGAGGCCGGGTCCGGCACGCTCGCGCTCAGCGGCGCGCCCTGGCCGGGGTTGGTGCCCCAGGTCACGAACGGCGCCAGCTCGGACGCCTCGATGACCACCTCGTGGTCGAAGACGGCTCCCTCGTCGGTGCGCAGGGTGCGCCAGTACTCCACGGCCGCGTCCCAGTCGGCGCCCTTGGGCGCGTGCTCGCGCCCTTCGAGATAGGCGAAGGTGGTCTCGTCCGGGGCGATCATGCCCGCGCGGGCGCCGGCTTCGATGGACATGTTGCAAATCGTCATCCGCGCCTCCATCGACAGCTTCTCGATGGCCTCGCCGCGGTACTCGATCACATAGCCCTGCCCGCCGCCGGTGCCGATCCGGGCGATGATCGCCAGGATCAGGTCCTTGGCGGTCACCCCCTCGGGCAGCTCGCCGTTGACCGTGATCGCCATGGTCCTGAAGGGCGCCAGCGGCAGGGTCTGGGTGGCCAGGACGTGCTCGACCTGGCTGGTGCCGATGCCGAACGCCAGCGCGCCGAAGGCGCCGTGCGTGGAGGTGTGGCTGTCGCCGCAGACCACCGTCATGCCCGGCTGCGTCAGTCCCAGCTGCGGTCCCACTACGTGGACGACGCCCTGCTCCACGTCGCCCAGCGGGTGCAGTCGCACCCCGAAGTCCGCGCAGTTCTTGCGCAGTGTCTCCAGCTGGGTGCGCGAGACGGGGTCGGCGATGGGCTTGTCGATGTCGAGGGTGGGGGTGTTGTGGTCCTCGGTGGCGATGGTGAGGTCGGTGCGCCGCACCCGGCGCCCGTTCTTGCGCAGCCCGTCGAACGCCTGGGGGCTGGTGACCTCGTGCAGCAGGTGCAGGTCGATGAAGAGGAGGTCGGGCTCGCCTTCCGCGCGCCGGACGACGTGGTCGTCCCAGACCTTCTCCGCGAGTGTCCGTCCCATCGCTTTCCCTCCGACCGGCCGCACTGCCGGCCTCGTCTCGACATCCGTGCCGCCGCCTCCGCACGGGCGGGGTGGCGACTGTCACCCCAGCTTGGCGGGTTCCCGGGGAAAAGGAACTTGCGTTTCGTAATGTGAGACGCGAATATCGTTGCATGGACAACTCTAGCGGCGTCGGCGTACTCGACAAGGCGGCTCTGGTATTGAGCGCTCTGGAGTCCGGTCCGGCCACCCTCGCCGGGCTGGTCGGAGCGACCGGGCTCGCGCGCCCCACGGCGCACCGGCTCGCGGTGGCACTGGAACACCACCGCTTCGTGGCCCGCGACATGCAGGGCCGCTTCATCCTGGGGCCGCGGCTGGCCGAGCTGGCCGCCGCCGCGGGCGAGGACAGGCTGCTCGCCTCGGCGGGCCCGGTGCTCACGCACCTGCGCGACATCACCGGGGAGAGCGCCCAGCTCTACCGCCGCCAGGGGGACATGCGGATCTGCGTCGCCGCGGCGGAGCGGCTGTCCGGACTGCGGGACACCGTGCCGGTCGGCTCCACCCTCCCGATGAAGGCCGGCTCGGCGGCCCAGGTCCTGATGGCCTGGGAGGAGCCGGAGAGGCTGCACCGCGGGCTGCAGGGCGCCCGCTTCACGGCGACGGCCCTCTCGGGCGTGCGGCGGCGCGGCTGGGCCCAGTCCATCGGCGAACGCGAGCCCGGTGTCGCCTCGGTCTCGGCACCGGTGCGCGGCCCGTCAAACCGCGTGGTGGCAGCGGTGTCGGTCTCGGGGCCGATCGAGCGCCTGACCCGCCACCCGGGCCGGATGCACGCCCAGGCGATCGTGGAGGCCGCCGGCCGCCTCACCGAGGCACTGCGCCGCAACGGCGGCTGAACGTCCCGACGATGAGAGGCCCTCCGCCGAAGCGGAGGGCCTCTCATCGTCTCGCTTGTACCCCCGACCGGATTCGAACCGGCGCTACCGCCTTGAGAGGGCGGCGTGCTAGGCCGCTACACAACGGGGGCCCCAGCGGCGATCCCGAAGGACCGCGAGTACCCCCGACCGGATTCGAACCGGCGCTACCGCCTTGAGAGGGCGGCGTGCTAGGCCGCTACACAACGGGGGCTTGGATCTTGCTGGGAAGATCGCGCTGGGGTACCAGGACTCGAACCTAGACTAACTGAACCAGAATCAGTCGTGCTGCCAATTACACCATACCCCACCGGAACTCAAGCTCTTGCGGAACTTTTGTCCTGGTGACCGCCTTGCTTCCTTGGCCTTTCGGCCCGTTCCGCCTGGCGACGGGAAGAACATTACCCGATGGAAGCCCGTGCTCCAAAACGAGTTCCCGCCGGGTCGCCGGCGGCCGGAAACACCCGCCACCGGCACCGCTCCCGCACGCATGGTGACCGCTGCGCCCCGCCTCCGCTTCCGCCGCGGGCCCGGCCGCCGCGGCGGGCGGCGTCCGCTCCCGACCGCCGTCGGCGGAGGCGTTCCGCCCGCGCGGGTGCGGGCGGAGTCCGTCCCGGAAAAGCCCGGGGAGGCCGGGAGCGGAGCTCCCGGCCTCCCTCGCGAGGCTTCACGCCCCCATCGGCCCTCATCGGGGGCTCACGATCAGGGGCTCACGCCTGCGCGGCGGCCCCCAGCCTGGCCAGGGCGGCGTCCACGCGGGACAGGGTGCGCCCCCGGCCCAGGACCTCCAGGGACTCGAAAAGGGGCAGCCCGACGGTGCGGCCGGTGACGGCGACGCGGACCGGGGCCTGGGCCTTGCCGAGCTTGAGCCCGTGCTCCTCGCCGGCGGCCAGAACGGCCGCCTTCAGGGCGTCGGCGTTCCACTCCGCCTCGGCCAGCTTCGCCCGCGCGGTGCGCAACAGGGCGTCCGCGCCGGGCTTCATGGCCTTGGCCCAGGCCGCCTCGTCCTCGACCGGCTCGTCCAGGAAAAGGAAGTCGACGTTGGCGGTGATGTCGGACAGGACGGTGAGACGGGTCTGGGCCAGGGGCGCGAGCGCCTCGAAGGCGGCACGGTCGAAGCTCCCGGGCGCCCAGGGGGCGTGCGGGGCGGTCAGCCACGGCTCGCAGCGGGCGATGAACTCCTTGGTGTCCAGGTCCCGGATGTGGACGGCGTTGATGGCCTCGCACTTCTTGAGGTCGAAGCGCGCCGGATTGGCGTTGACGTCGCCGATCTCGAAGGCGGCGACCATCTCCTCCAGCGAGAAGATGTCGCGGTCCTCGGCGATCGACCAGCCCAGCAGGGCCAGGTAGTTGAGCAGGCCCTCGGGCAGGAAGCCGCGCTCGCGGTAGAGGTTGAGCGAGGACTGCGGGTCGCGCTTGGAGAGCTTCTTGTTGCCCTCCCCCATCACATACGGCAGATGCCCGAACCGAGGAGTGCTCCCGTTGCCCACGCCGATCTCCGCCAGCGCCCGGTACAGCGCGATCTGGCGGGGGGTGGAGGAGAGCAGGTCCTCGCCGCGCAGGACGTGGGTGATCTCCATCAGGGCGTCGTCGACCGGGTTGACCAGCGTGTACAGCGGGGCGCCGTTGGCACGGACGATGCCGTAGTCGGTGACGTTCTCCGGGGTGAAGGTCAGCTCGCCGCGGACCAGATCGGTGAAGGTGATCGCCTCGTCCGGCATCCGGAAGCGGACGATGGAGGCGCGGCCCTCGGCCTCGTACGCGGCCCTCCGCTCCTCGGTGAGGGTGCGGCACTTGCCGTCGTAGCCGGAGGGCTTCCCGGCCCTGCGCGCCGCCTCGCGCCGCTCCTCCAGTTCCTCGGCGGTGCAGTAGCAGCGGTAGGCGTGGCCGGCCTCCATCAGCTTGCCGGCGACGTCGGCGTAGACGTCCATGCGCTGCGACTGGCGGTAGGGGGCGTGCGGGCCGCCGACCCCGGGACCCTCGTCCCAGGTCAGTCCCAGCCAGCGCATCGAGTCCAGCAGCAGTTCGTAGGACTCCTCGGAGTCGCGGGCCGCGTCGGTGTCCTCGATGCGGAAGACCAGGGTGCCGCCGTGGTGCCGGGCGAACGCCCAGTTGAACAGGGCGGTGCGGACCAGGCCCACATGGGGGTTGCCGGTCGGCGAGGGACAGAACCGTACGCGTACGTCAGATGCGCTAGCCACGCTTGATCACCTTGTTGGTGAGAGTGCCGATGCCTTCGATGGTGACGGCGACCTCGTCGCCGACGTTGATGGGGCCGACGCCCGCCGGGGTGCCGGTGAGGATGACGTCCCCGGGGAGCAGTGTCATCGCCTCGGTGATGTGGACGACCAGATCCTCCACCGAGCGGACCATCTGGCCGGTGCGGCCGAGCTGCCGCTGCTCGCCGTTGACGGTGCACATGACGGCCAGGTCCGCCGGGTCGACGTCGGTGACCACCCACGGGCCCAGCGGGCAGGAGCTGTCGAAGCCCTTGGCCCGGGCCCACTGGGACTCGGTGCGCTGGACGTCGCGGGCGGTGACGTCGTTGGCGCAGGTGTAGCCGAGGATCACGTCCGCCACCCGCTCCCGGGGCACCTGGCTGCACATCCGGCCGATGACCACGGCCAGCTCGGCCTCGTGGTGCACCTCACGGGAGAAGGACGGGTAGACGATCGGGTCGCCGGGGCCGATCACCGAGGTGGAGGGCTTGAAGAACGCGACCGGCACCTCGGGGACCTCGCCGCCCATCTCCGCGGCGTGCTCGGCGTAGTTGCGGCCGATGGCCACCACCTTGTTCGGGAGCACGGGCGGCAGCAGCCGCACCTTGTCCAGGGGGACCCTCTTGCCCGAGCGCTCGAACTCGGCGAAGGGGTGGCCCTTGATGATGTCGAGGACGAGGCCGTCGCCGCTGGTGGCGTCCCCTTCCACGACTCCGAACGCGACGTTGCCGTCGATGGAGAATCTGGCGATGCGCACGGGTGGTGCTGCCCCTCGTTGATCGCGGGTGGGAGATGACACTCAAGGGTAAGCCCCGCACACTCGCGGTGTGCGGGGCCCTGCCGTGCGCATGTGTGGAGGTGTGGCCCGCGGGTAGCGGGTGGAAGCGGGGCGGGGAACGCCCCGTTCGCCCGGCGCGGACGTGCTGAACGCGGGTGTGTTCAGCGCAGGCGCGCCATGAGC
>NZ_JBSVCZ010000046.1:0-20353 GCF_054072955.1 Streptomyces sp. SS8 | reverse complement strand
AGCCTCGGTCTTCGAGTTTACGACTCGAAGACCGAGGCTTTTTTGCGTTGAGGTCCAGCATGGTGTGCTGCCAGGATCGGCGGATGGCGGAATACAGGGTCAGAGCGGTCCGGGCCGACGAATGGCGGGGGCTGAGGGAACTTCGGTTGGAGGCCCTCGCCGATCCTGTGGCGGTCATGGCGTTCCTGGAGCGGCACGAGGAGGCCGCCGCGTACCCGGACGGCGTGTGGCGGCGGAGAGCCGCCGACGGCGAGGGGCACGGGGACAGACTGACGCTCATCGGGGAGACCGGCGGCGGGCTGTGGTGCGGGAAGCTGACCGTTCTGGTCGAGGGGGACCGGACGCAACTGGTCGGCGTCTACATGAAGCCCGAGCACCGGGGCACGGGACTGGCGACGCGGCTCCTCGAAGCGGCTGTCGAGTGGTCATGGACGCGCCCGGCCGTCGAGGGGGTACGGCTGTACGTGCACGAGGACAACCACCGGGCGGAGGCCTTCTACCGCCGCCGGGGTTTTCGGCGCACCGGGAGGATCGACACGGACCCCCGCGCTTCGGCGTTCACGGCTCACGAGATGGAGCTGCTCAGGCCTCAGCTCTGAGGGCTCAGAGACGGCCGGCGGCCTTGAGGGCGAGGTAGGCGTCGGCCAGGGCCGGGGCGAGCTTGTCGGGGGTGGCGTCCACGACGGTGACACCGCGGCGACGGAGCCGGGACGCGGTGTGGCGCCGTTCTGCCTGCGTCCGTGCCGCGGCCGCGGCCCCGTAGACGGCGTCGAGTGTGCCGCGCGCGGCGGCCATCTCCTCGATGCGGGGGTCGGCCACCGAAGCGACCACCACCGTGTGGCGCTGGGTGAGGAGTGGGAGTACGGGGAGCAGGCCCTCTTCCACGGGAGAGGAGTCGAGGCCTGTGAACAGGACTACGAGCGAGCGCTGAGGAGCATTGCGGAGGACGGTCGATGCCATGCCCCGGGCATCGGACTCGATCAGGGCCGGTTCGAGCGGCGCCATCGTCGTGACCAGCGCCGGCAGCAGATCGTGGGCGGTGCGGCCCCGGAGCGTGGCGCGCACCTGGCGGTCGTAGGCCAGGAGGTCGAAGCGGTCGCCCGCGCGTGCCGAGAGGGCGGCCAGCAGCAGGGCGGCGTCCATCGCGGCGTCGAGACGCGGGATGTCGCCCACGCGGCCGGCCGAGGTGCGCCCGGTGTCGAGGACGGCCAGGATGCGGCGGTCGCGTTCGGGCCGCCAGGTGCGGACGGCGACGGAGCTCTGGCGGGCGGTGGCACGCCAGTCGATGGACCGAGTGTCGTCGCCCGGGATGTACTCACGGAGGCTGTCGAACTCGGTGCCCTCGCCACGGGTGAGGACGCTGGTGCGCCCGTCGAGTTCACGGAGCCGGGAGAGCCGCGCGGGCAGGTGTTTGCGGCTGGTGAAGGCCGGTAGGACGCGCACCGTCCAGGGGACGGAGTGACTGCCCTGGCGGGCGGCGAGGCCGAGTGGGCCGTACGAACGAACGGTGACCCGGGCGGCGTGGTGGTCGCCGCGCCGGGTCGGGCGCAGCCGTGTTGTGAGGCGGCGGCGTTCCCCGCCGGGCACGGTCAGCCGGTGCCGGGACGCGGTGATCTCGGAGCCGGCGGCCCAGACGCTGGGTGGCCAGGCGTCGCGGAGGTGTGCGCGCAGTGGACGTCCGGTGGGGTTGGTGACGGTGAGCCGGACTTCGGCAGGCTCACCGAGTCGAACTGATGTATCACCGGAACGGGTGAAAAGGAGCTTTCGGACTGGTGCCGCGCGTCCCAGGTCGTACAGGATTGCGAGCAGCAGGGTGAGTTCGACGGCGAGCAGGCCGGTCCAGCTCGGGAGCAGGAAGCCGACGAGAAGCGCGCCGAGGGCGGCGATGAGGGCTGTACGTCCGGTGAGAGCCATCGGTCGGTTCGCGTCGTCTCAGCGGGGCACGGGGACGTGGGCGAGCAGCGAGGAGATCACGCTGTCCGCGGTGACGCCCTCCATCTCGGCCTCGGGACGTAGCTGGATGCGGTGTCGCAGGGTGGGCAGGGCGAGTGCCTTCACATCGTCGGGGGTGACGTAGTCGCGTCCGGTGAGCCAGGCCCAGGCTCGGGCGGTGGACAGCAGTGCGGTGGCGCCGCGGGGTGAGGCGCCCAGGGAGAGCGAGGGGGATTCACGGGTGGCACGGCAGATATCGACGACATAGCCGGCGACTTCGGGTGAGACGGATGTCTTGGCTACCGCGGCTCGGGCCGCGTCGAGTTCAGCGTGGCCGGCCACACGGCGTACGCCGGCGGCGGTGAGGTCGCGGGGATCGAAGCCCTCGGCGTGCCTGGAGAGAACCTTGATCTCCTCCTCTCTGGAGGGCAGCGACACCTGGAGCTTGAGCAGGAACCGGTCGAGCTGGGCTTCTGGGAGGGGGTAGGTGCCCTCGTACTCGACGGGGTTCTGGGTGGCGGCCACCAGGAAGGGATCGGGGAGCTTGCGTGCGGTGCCCTCGACGGTGACCTGCCGCTCTTCCATGGCTTCGAGCAGAGACGCCTGGGTCTTCGGCGGGGTGCGGTTGATCTCGTCGGCGAGGAGGAGGTTGGTGAAGACCGGGCCGGGCTGGAAGGAGAACTCGGCCGTGCGGTTGTCGTAGATGAGTGAGCCGGTGACGTCGCTCGGCATCAGGTCGGGTGTGAACTGGACGCGCTTGGTGTCGAGTTCGAGCGTGGCGGCCAGGGCTCGGACGAGGAGGGTCTTGGCAACGCCCGGGACGCCCTCCAGCAGTACGTGTCCGCGGCAGAGCAGGGCGACGACGAGGCCGGTGACGGTGGCGTCCTGGCCGACCACGGCCTTGGAGATCTCGCCGCGCAGAGCCTCGAGGGCGGCGCGGGCGCTGTCTGCGGAGGGGGCGCTCACGGGGTGCGGTCCTTGTCTCTCGGAGATGGGGTGATGCGGCGTTCGAGGAGGTCGAGCCGGTCGGCGAGCCGTACGAGGGCTTCGTCGTCGGCGGGTGCCGGGCCGAACAGGAGACCGTGGATCCGGATGCCGTCGTCTCCGGTGCGGGCGGCGATGGCCGGGCACAGGGCCTCGGAGCGGTGGGCCTGTGCGGTGGGTACGCCGGCGAGAGGGGCGATCCGGGTGCGGGTGGCCGAGCGCAGGGCTTCGGCGGCGCGTTCACGTGCGTTCGCCTGGCGGTAGAGACGGGCACGGCCCTCGGCCGCCTCGGACGCCGGGACGGCCACGGGCAGGCGTTCGGGGACGAGAGGGCCCAGCCGCCTGGCCCGCCAGAGCGCGGCGAGGACCGCGGCGATCGCGAGCTGGAAGGCGCCCCACCTCCAGCCGGAGGGGATGAGATCGAAGAAGCTCTCGTCCCCTCCGTCGGTGGCGGTGGCGTCGTCCAGGGAGGGGAGGTACCAGACCAGATGAGGACGGGAGCCGAGGAGTTGCAGTGCGAGCGATGCGTTGCCGTGTTGGTCGAGGCGGTGGTTGTACAGCAGGTCCGGGGCGCCGAGCACCACGGTGTCGCCGTCACCGGTTTCCGCGGGGAGCCGCAGCAGAGTGGGCAGCTCGCCGCTGGGATAGCAGGCCTCGACCGAGGCGGCGGAGGTGGTGTAGGTGATGCCACCGAGTTCGGCCGCGCCCGCGCGCCGGGCGTACGGGGCGTCGCAGCCGGGGCGGAGCGCCTCGACGGAGGCGGGTTCCACGGCGCGTACGTCCGGGGCCAGGGTGCCCAGCGAGGCCGGGCCCGGGGCCAGCAGGACGGTGCGGCCTCCGCTGTCGGACGCGGCGGCGCGCAGCGCGTACTGCTGACGTGCGCTGAGCAGGTCCGGGTTGGCCACCAGCAGTGTGGTGTCGGGGCCCAGCGCCTCGGTGGCCTCGGTGATGCCGGTGGCGACGGTGGTGTTCACACCACGGTCGGCGAGGAGTTCCGCGGTGGCGCGGCTGCCGTAGCGGTCGGCGGAGCGGGGGTCGAGCAGTCCGTGTTGCTCGCCGGAGCGGAGGGCGGCGATGACCAGGCCGGCCAGTGCCAGGACGGCAGCCGCCAGCAGCAGGCCGCGGGCGCGCCCCCACAGTTGGCGCGCGGTGGGCGATACCGAGGTGTCCGCGCCGGTGGAGGGGGCGGGTGGTGCGGTCGTCATACGGCGCCTCCGCCGGGGGCCGCGGGTGTGGGGTCGCCGGTGAGGCGGGGCCTGCTGCGCCGGACGGCTTCCTCGAGGTCGCGCAGTCGCAGGTACGCGGCCTGGTCGGCTGGGCGTCCGGCGTATGTGACCTCGTCGAAGGCGAGAGCGGCGGCGTACAGGGCCGTGGCGTGGTCCGGGAGGACCCGGGCGGCTTCGGACGCTGCCTCGTCGGCGGTGCGGCCCGGACGGGGGTCGAGCAGGGCGCGTTCCTCCAGGGAGCGGACGAGGGCGCGCATCCTCTCCTGGAGTGCTTCGCTCCAGCGGGCGGCGGAGGCGTACCGCTCGGCCTCGGCACGGTGCTCGTCGGCGCTGCGCGGGCGGTCGTCGAAGAGTCCGCCGCGCCCGGTTGACCCGGGCGCGCGGCGCAGTGCGCCCATGCGCAGCCGCAGGCCGGCCAGGAGGAGCACGACGAGCAGGGCGACGGCCGCGAGGCCGACCCAGCCTCCGGGGGTGGCCCCCGCGGCGGTGTCGAGGAGATCGCCGATCCGCTCCCACACCCAGTCGAGGAGGCGCCGCAGGAGGCTCGGGTCGTTCTCGTGGTACATGGGCTTGGACAACTCGTCCTCGGCGGCCTCGCGTGCCGGGGCACGCGGGATCGTCACCGGTGCCCCGTCGTCGGAGCTGCCGGAGCCGTCGGCGCGTATGGCGAACGGGGTCTCCCGTACCGCCGCGCGCACACCCGCTGACCGCGTCACCACATCAGTTCCCCGGGGCGGTGTCGCCGGTGTGCCGCTCGTAGCCGGGCACTTCCGCGGCACGGGCGAGTTCGAGGTCGAGGGCCTCGCGGCGGATGCGCTGGTCCATGTAGAGGAGGGCGGTGACGCCCGCGCTGATCGGGAGGGTGATGGTGGAGGCGATGACCGCCCCGATGCCGACGACGATCAGGTAGGTCCAGGTGATGTCCGCGACGCCGCCGGTCATGAAGCTCTCGATGCCGTCGCCGCCCAGTACGGGGGCCAGGAAGGAGGCGGGCAGCTGAATGATCATCGCGATCATGAAGACCAGCACGGTGGTGAGGAGCTGGATGCCGAAGATGCGCCACCAGGAGCCCCGCACGAGCCTGGCGGAACGCCGCAGCGCTGCGAAGACACCCTGCCGCTCCAGCATGAGGGCGGGCGCGGAGAGGCAGTAGCGGACCCACAGCCAGACGGCCGCCACGGTGCCCGCGAGGCCGCCGAGGAGGGCGATGCCCACGCCTGCCAGCTCCGAACCCGCCATGCCGAGGAGGATGCCGGGCAGGAAGCCCAGGGCGACCGCACCGCTCACGATCAGTCCCACCAGCAGCGTCAGCCCGAGCAGGCGGGCGAGCTGCGGCCGGGAGTCGCGCCAGGCATCCCCGGTGGACACCGGGCGGCCCAGAACGGCACGGCTGACCACCACGGTGAGCATCGCGGTGGCGATGACCGTGCCGATCAGGGAGGCCAGCAGTTCGACGCCCAGGGCGCTGAACGTACCGCTGAAGGCGTCCAGCACCTCGTCCCTGGTCGGCTCGGCCTTGGCCTCCAGCGCCTGGAGGCCGCTGTTGTCCCGCATCCAGACGCCGGTGGCCACGGTGGAGGCGAGCTGGATCATGATCGCGACCGCGAGGGATATGCCCAGTACCGTCCGCCAGTGGGCCCGCGCGGTGGAGACCGCCCCGTCCAGGATCTCGCCTACGCCCAGGGGACGGAGCGGGATGACGCCGGGCTTGGCCGCGGGCGGCTGGTTCCAGTTGCCCCAGCCGGGCCCGCCCGGTGGCGGGGGAGGAGGAGCGCCCCAGCCCTGCGGGGCGGCGGGCGGCTGCTGCGGCGACCAGTTCGCGGGCGGCTGCCCCGGTGGAGTCCTGTCCGTGGGCACCTTGTCGGCGGGCTGCCCGGAGGTACCGCCACCGGATGCGCCCCCACCGGAGGCGGGGGGAGGGTCGGAAGGGGAGGATCCGGGCGAGGCCCAGCCCGGAGAGTCACTCACAGCGGTTCACCTCGTGTTCTCGCGGCCCGTTCGTGGGGATGTATCGGCTGGTTGGCAGCCATCGTGCCATGGGCCGCCGTGGAACGGCGCGGGCCCTGCGGCTCCCGGTTGCCTTCGACTGACGGCAGGGAGAAGGGGCAGACTGTCCGAATGGTTGACCAGACTGAGGAACGATCCACGGCTTCGGCGTCCGGTGGCGCACCGGTTCCCGTTCCCGCGCTGCGCTGGGAGGAACCTCCCGAGGGGCCGGTGGTGGTGCTGCTCGACCAGACCCGGCTCCCCGCCGAGGAGGTCGAGCTCGTCTGCACCGACGTGCCCGCCCTGGTGGAGGCGATCCGCTCGCTCGCGGTGCGCGGTGCGCCGCTGCTGGGGCTGGCGGGTGCGTACGGCGTCGCGCTGGCGGCCGCCCGCGGGTACGACGTGACCGACGCGGCCGAGCAGCTCAGGCACGCGCGTCCGACCGCGGTCAACCTCGGGCACGGGGTGAGCCGGGCCGAGCGGGCCTTCCAGGCATCTGCCGATGCCGGCGCGGGGTACGAGCGGGCGGCCGCCGCGGCGCTGGCCGAGGCCCGGGCGCTGCACCGCGAGGACGCCGAGGCGAGCGAGCGGATGGCCGGGCACGGCCTGGCTCTGCTGGGCGAGCTGCTGCCGGGCGGGGGCTACCGCGTCCTGACCCACTGCAACACCGGGGCGCTGGTGTCCGGCGGGGGAGGCACCGCGTTCGGGGTGGTGCGGGCCGCGCACCGTGCCGGCGAGCTGCGCAGGCTGTGGGTGGACGAGACCCGGCCGCTGCTCCAGGGGGCGCGGCTGACGGCGTACGAGGCGGCCCGGGAGGGCATGGCCTACACGGTGCTGGCGGACAACGCCGCCGGTTCGCTGTTCGCGGCGGGCGAGGTGGACGCGGTGCTGGTCGGCGCGGACCGGATCGCGGCCGACGGCTCGGTGGCGAACAAGATCGGCAGCTATCCGCTGGCGGTGCTGGCCCGCTACCACCATGTGCCGTTCGTGGTGGTGGCGCCCATGACCACAGTGGACCTGGAGACGGCCGACGGCGGTTCGATCGAGGTGGAGCAGCGCCCCGGCCACGAGGTGACGGAGTTCGCGCCGCCCACGGTGCCGGGAGCCGGGGCGGAGCCGGGCAGCGGCATCCCGGTGGCTCCGCTGGGCGCGCAGGCGTACAACCCGGCCTTCGACGTCACTCCGGCGGAACTGGTGACGGCGATCGTCACCGAGCGGGGGGTGGTCTCACCGGTCACGGGAGGCGCGCTGGCCGAGCTGTGCTCGCCCTCACCGTCACCCCGGGAAAAGTCACGATCGGGTAATGGGATGATGGACGCATGAAGGGACGCGTCCTGGTCGTCGACGACGACACCGCACTGGCAGAGATGCTCGGCATCGTGCTGCGCGGCGAAGGCTTCGAACCGTCGTTCGTGTCGGACGGGGACAAGGCTCTCGCCGCCTTCCGCGAGACCAAGCCCGACCTCGTGCTGCTCGACCTGATGCTGCCGGGCCGGGACGGCATCGAGGTGTGCCGGCTGATCCGCGCCGAGTCCGGGGTGCCGATCGTCATGCTCACGGCCAAGAGCGACACCGTCGACGTGGTGGTGGGCCTGGAGTCGGGGGCCGACGACTACATCGTCAAGCCGTTCAAGCCCAAGGAGCTGGTGGCCCGCATCCGGGCGCGGCTGCGCCGCTCGGAGGAGCCCGCCCCCGAGCAGCTGGCCATCGGCGATCTAGTCATCGACGTGGCGGGACACTCGGTGAAGCGGGACGGGCAGTCCATCGCGCTGACTCCCCTGGAGTTCGACCTGCTGGTGGCCCTCGCCCGCAAGCCGTGGCAGGTCTTCACCCGCGAGGTGCTCCTGGAGCAGGTGTGGGGGTACCGCCACGCGGCGGACACCCGGCTGGTCAACGTCCATGTCCAGCGGCTGCGCTCCAAGGTCGAGAAGGACCCGGAACGGCCCGAGATCGTGGTGACCGTACGCGGCGTGGGGTACAAGGCCGGACCAAGCTGACATGTGGCGCGGCGGTCGATTCCTCCCGGACGGGCTGCTGTCCGAAGGGGCGACGGGCAGTCGGGCGCATCCCCTGTTCCGGATGTTCGTCCGCTGGGTGAGGCGCCCGCTGCTGGCCGTGGTACGGCTGTGGCGGCGCAACATCCAGCTGCGGGTGGTGACCGCCACGCTGCTGATGTCCCTCGCGGTCGTCCTGCTGCTGGGCCTGGTCGTCATCGGCCAGGTCAGCAACGGGCTCCTGGACGCCAAGCAGCAGGCCGCGCGGAGCCAGGCCGCCGGCGGTTTCGCGGTGGCCGAGCAACTGGCCGACGACGCGGCCGACGACGTGGCCTCGGGAGGCACCGGCAACGTCCGCGACGGACGCCAGGACACCGGCACCTGGCTGAACGACCTGGTGACACAGCTCGCCAGCGGCGGCCAGGGCGTCTACTACCTGGTGGCACTCAGCTCCGAGGAGGGGCCGGACACCTTCGGTTCGGACGAGGGATCGGGCAGCCACGGACCCCGTGCGTCCTTCGACCTCAAGCCCGAGGAGAGCGTGTCGCCGCAGCTGCGCGAGGCACTGGACGACAGCCCCGACACCTACGAGCAGTACGGCACGATCGTGCTGGAGGGCGGCCGGACCGAGGCCGCGCTGGTCATAGGCAAGCGCCTGAACGACCCCAACGGCGACCCGTACCAGCTGTACTACCTCTTCCCGTTCCAGCAGGAGGAGAAGTCCCTCAGCCTGGTCAAGGGCACACTCGCCACCGCCGGTGTCTTCGTGGTGGTGCTGCTGGGCGCCATCGCCTGGCTCGTCGTGCGCCAGGTGGTCACCCCCGTCCGGATGGCCGCCAGGATCTCCGAGCGGCTCGCCGCCGGGCGCCTCCAGGAGCGGATGAAGGTCAGTGGCGAGGACGACATCGCCCGGCTGGGCGAGGCGTTCAACAAGATGGCGAAGAACCTCCAGACGAAGATCCAGCAGTTGGAGGAGCTGTCCCGGATGCAGCGCCGTTTCGTCTCGGACGTCTCCCACGAGCTGCGCACCCCGCTCACCACGGTGCGGATGGCCGCCGACGTCATCCACGAGGCGCGCGACGAGTTCGACCCGGTGACGGCCCGCTCGGCCGAGCTGCTGCTGGGGCAGCTGGACCGCTTCGAGTCGCTGCTGGCGGATCTGCTGGAGATCAGCCGCTTCGACGCCAAGGCGGCCGCGCTGGAGGCCGACCCGGTGGACCTGCGCGATGTGGTCAGGCGCGTTCTGGAAGGCGCGGAGCCGCTCGCCGAGCGCAAGGGCAGCCGTTTCCTGGTCCACGGCGACGAGCGACCGGTCATGGCGGAGGCGGACGCCCGGCGCATCGAGCGCGTGCTGCGCAACCTCGTGGTCAACGCGGTCGAGCACGGTGAGGGCCGGGACATCGTGGTCCGGCTCGCCTCGGGCGACGGCGCGGTGGCCGTGGCGGTGCGCGACTACGGTGTGGGGCTCAAGCCGGGCGAGGCCAACCGGGTCTTCAACCGCTTCTGGCGTGCGGACCCGGCCCGCGCCCGCACCACCGGCGGCACCGGCCTGGGCCTGTCCATCGCGGTCGAGGACGCCAGGCTGCACGGCGGCTGGCTGCAGGCATGGGGCGAGGAGGGCGGCGGTTCGCAGTTCCGGCTGACCATCCCGCGCACCGCGGGGGAGCCGCTGCGCGGCTCCCCCATCCCCCTGGAGCCGGCCGACTCCCGTCGCCGCAGGGAGGCCGCCCAGGACCGGCCCGGCGGGGCGAACGCCCCCGTGCGGTCCCCGGTCCCGTCCCCGGGGGCGGCGCGGGAGCCGCGCCGCCCGCCCGGCGGCGCGGTGGCGGCACCGCCCCGGGAGGCCGGGGACACCGGGGGCGGGCCGGGTGGCGGAGAGCCGGGGGCGCGGAGGCGGACGGCGGCTGAGCCGGAGGAGGAGCAGGGTGGACATGGCGACCGGTAAGGAGACTGAGCGTCCCCGCGAGGATCTCCGTCCTCCACGCTCGTCCCGTACGCGCCGCGGGTACGTGGCGGCGCTCGGCGCTCTCGTCCTGCTGCTCGCCGGGTGCGCGTCGATGCCCTCCGAAGGGGAGGTCCGCAAGGTGGATCCCCTCTCCCGGGCCGACACCGACTCCCAGGCACGGGTGTTCGGGATGAGCCCGCGCAAGGGCGCGGATCCCTGGCAGATCGTGCGCGGCTTCCTGGAGGCCACCACGAGCGACGAGCCGGGGTTCGCCACCGCCCGCGAGTACCTCACCGGCAGGGCCGCGCGCGGCTGGGACCCCTTCGCCCGTACGACGGTGCTCGACGTCGCCCCCACCGTGTTCGCCTCCGGCCGCTCCTCCACCGATGAGGAGGACGGCACCACCGTGGAGGTGACCGGCCCGACCGTCGCGCTGGTGGACAGCGAGCACGCCTACCAGCCCAGCGAAGGGACGTACCGGGAGGTGTTCCACCTCGTCCGGGTCGGAGGCGAGTGGCGCATCGACCAGCTGGCGGACGGGCTGGTGGTGGCCGAGGCCGACTTCGAGCGCAACTACGAGTCGGTCAACACCTACCACTACGCCGACCTGGGCCCGGACACCGGCGCGGTGACGCGGGGCGAGGACGTCCTGGTCGCCGATCCGGTCTACGTCCGGGAGCGCATAGACCCGCTGACCGAGGCGGTCGAGGCGCTGCTGGACGGGCCGACCGGCTGGCTGGCCCCGGTGGTCGGCTCGGCCTTCCCCGAGGGCACACGGCTCGCCGCCGGCACGAGGCTCTCCCCGAACGACTCCGGCACGCTGACCGTCCCGCTGGTCGTGCGCGACGGGAAGGGGCGTGAGCGTCCGCTCGGGGTGGGGAGCGCCCAGTGCGACCGGATGGCCGCCCAGGTGCTGCACACCGTGGGCGGCCAGGTGTCGGCCAGGACCTCCCGCGTCCGGCTGACCAGGGGGGAGGGCGGCGCCGAGCTGTGTTCCCTGACCGGTGACGAGGCCGAGGCGTACGCGCCGGGCCGGCTGGGCGGTGTCGGCGGCGGCCAGTACTTCGTCGACGACCGCGACCGGCTGGCCGTGGTGCTGGGGGACAGCGACCGGACCGCGCCCGTCGGCGGCCCGTTCGGTGCGGGGCTGACCAGGATGAGCGCGGTCTCGGTGAGCCGGGACGAGAAGCGGGGTGCGGGGGTGTCGCTGGACGGCCGGTCGCTGTTCGTCGCACCGCTCGCCGCCGACACCGGGCTCGGCGATCCCGTGGTGACCAGCGGCGCGCAGCGGGAGAGGGACGGGCTGACGGCTCCGAGCTGGGACGGGCTCGGCGACCTGTGGGTGGCCGACCGCGATTCGGACGGGCCCCGGCTGCTGTGGCTGCGCGGGGGCCAGGAGGAGGCGAGGGAGGTCGAGGTGGCCGGCCTCGGCCGCGGCCGGATCGAGGCGCTGAGGGTCTCCTCGGACGGTGTGCGCATGGCACTGCTGGTCAGCGACGGGGACCGGACGACCCTGCGGCTCGGACGCATCGAGCGGGAGGAGTCCGAGGACGGGGAGCCCATGGCGACCGTGGAGGGTCTGCGGCCCATCGCTCCGCGGATGGAGGAGGTGCTGGACGCCTCCTGGGCGGGCGACAGCAGGCTGGTGGTCGTCGGCCGGGAGTCGAAGGGCGTGCAGCAGTTGCGCTACACGGCGACGGACGGCTCCTCGGCCGGCCCCTCGACGCTGCCCGGACTCAACGGGGTGACCGGTGTGGCGGCCTCGGAGAACGGTGACAGACCGCTGCTGGCCGACACCGGGGAGGGCATTGCCCGGCTCGATCGCGCCGAGTGGGAACTGGTCACGGACAAGGGGTCGATGCCTGTCTACCCGGGGTAGTCGTCCCGGTATGTTCGGTATGCGGGAATGGTGGCGGGAGCTGGCCGATCTGGCGCTGCCTGCCGACTGCGCCGGGTGCGGACTGCCGCGCACCGGTCTGTGCGCGCGGTGTCAGGAGTTGCTGCGTGGTTCCCGGCCGCGGCGGGTGCGGCCGGACCCGCCGCCGGACGGCCTGCCGCCGGTCCACGCGTGCCTGGCCTACGCCGACGAGGCACGGGCGGTGCTGCTCGCGCACAAGGAACGCGGCGCCCTGCGGCTGGCGGCTCCGCTGGGGGTGGTGCTGGCCGGCGCGGTGTGTGCGGCGGCCCGGGCGGCGGCGCCGGGGGGAGCGACGCCGGGAGGAACGGCGCGGGAGGGCGGGGGGCCGCTGCTGCTGGTTCCGGTGCCCTCCGCGCGGCGCTCGGTGGCGGCACGCGGCCACGACCCGGTACGGAGGATGGCGCTGGCGGCGGCCGGCGAACTCAGACGCGCCGGGCGGCCGGCGCGGGTCCTGCCCGTGCTGCGGCAGCGGCGCACCGTGGCGGACCAGGCGGGGCTGGACGCCCGGCAGCGCCTGGTCAACCTGGCCGGAGCCCTGGGTACGGCCGCCGGTGCGGAACGCCTGCTGGCGCGGGGCCCGGTGGTCGTGGTGGACGATCTGGTGACCACGGGCGCCTCGCTCGCGGAGGCGGCGCGGGCGCTGCGCGGAGCCGGCGGAGCAGTGGCCGGCGCGGCGGTGGTGGCGGCCTCACGGCCCGGCGCCTCCTAGGGCCGTATCGGCCGGAGTCCACCCCGCTCGCCGCTCCGGGGGGTCTCGCACCGGTGTGCGGGCGTTCCTCCGGCAGGTGGTCCGCGGGGGCGTACCCCGGCCGGGAATGGGCAGTGTGGTCCGTACGGGTGGAACCGTCGGCGGGGGCCTCTGCCTCCCGGTGTGAAGGCGGAGCCGCCCGCGATCGGAGGCAGGTGCCGACAGGGGGTGCCGAGTTTCCTCCGGCAGGGGTAGGTTCGGTTGTGAGGAATGGCGGGAGTCGTTCCGTACGGCGGGACATGTGCGCTCCAGGGCGTTCACCCGGCTTTGCCGGCCAATCTCCCGGAAACGGGAGAGTGGCGGTCTTCCCGACCGGGGAGGAGGAGGTGAAAGTCGCAACCCGACGTAGGGCCGGACGGTGACGGGCGGGAGCCCGCACTTTCCGGACTCAGTGCACAAAGGGCGTGCTCCGCCGCTCAGGCGGCGGGGGTGCCCGGGAACGGAGTTCTGCGTGGACATCGTCGTCAAGGGCCGTAAGACAGAGGTGCCGGAGCGGTTCCGCAAGCACGTGGTCGACAAGCTCAAGCTGGACAAGATCCAGAAGATCGACGCCAAGGCGATCCGCCTCGACGTCGAGGTGTCCAAGGAGCCCAACCCGCGTCAGGCCGACCGCTCCGACCGGGTTGAGATCACACTGCGCTCCCGCGGTCCGGTGATCCGCGCCGAGGCGGCGGCGGCCGATCCCTACGTGGCGCTGGATCTGGCCACGGAGAAGCTGGAGTCGCGGCTGCGCAGGCAGCACGAGAAGCGGGTCTCCGCGCGCAAGGGGAACGGCCACCACCGGATCCCGGCGCACGATGTGGCCGTGACCGTGCCGAACGCGGCGACCATCGGCGAGGACGGCCGGCTCGGACCGCAGCGCACGGCGGTCGAGGAACCGCCCGCCACCACCAAGGTGGGACCGCTGGAGGTTCAGGGGGAGGGACCCCTGGTCGTCCGGGAGAAGACCCACGCGGCGGCCCCGATGTCGTTGGACCAGGCCCTGTACGAGATGGAGCTGGTCGGGCATGACTTCTACCTGTTCGTCGACTCCGAGACCAAGCTGCCGAGCGTCGTCTACCGACGGCACGGCTACGACTACGGCGTCATCCATCTGGAACCCGACCCCTTCGTGGAGGAGGCCCCGCACGGCGCCGGAGGCGCTCTGCGTGGCTGATAACAGTCGCTGACACCGCGCACCGGACCCGCCCCCGGCCGAACGAGGAATTCGGCCGGGGGCGGGGGCATGGAATCATGGCCACGTCCAACCGGCGCCCTGCACCGGCCGGTTGGCGCTGCGTAGCCTGGCTGCAGGGGGAGGAACGATGGCGGACAGCTTCGGGCCCGTGACGCCCGGCGCGCGGGACGGCGGCCGAGGCGCCGCGCCCGTGGGCGCGGGGACGGCGGACCTGCGCAAGGAGCCCATCCGAGTCCTGGTCGTCGACGACCACGCCCTCTTCAGACGCGGGCTGGAGATCGTCCTCGCGCAGGAGGAGGACATCGAGGTCGTCGGCGAGGCGGGGGACGGTGCCGAGGCCGTGGACAAGGCCGCCGACCTGCTTCCCGACATCGTGCTGATGGATGTGCGGATGCCCCGGCGCGGCGGTATCGAGGCGTGCACCTCGATCAAGGAGGTGGCCCCCAGCGCGAAGATCATCATGCTGACGATCAGCGACGAGGAGGCCGATCTCTACGACGCGATCAAGGCGGGGGCCACCGGCTACCTGCTCAAGGAGATCTCCACCGACGAGGTCTCCACCGCGATCCGCGCGGTCGCCGACGGGCAGTCGCAGATCAGCCCGTCGATGGCGGCCAAACTGCTCACCGAGTTCAAATCGATGATCCAGCGCACCGACGAGAAGCGGCTGGTGCCCGCGCCGCGTCTGACCGACCGGGAGCTGGAGGTGCTCAAGCTCGTCGCCACCGGCATGAACAACCGCGACATCGCCAAGGAACTCTTCATCAGCGAGAACACCGTGAAGAACCACGTCCGCAACATCCTGGAGAAGCTCCAGCTCCACTCCCGGATGGAGGCGGTGGTCTACGCGATGCGGGAGAAGATCCTGGAGATCAGGTGAGGCGGGCCGGCCCGCGCCGGGCCGGCCGTGCCGGACGCGCCGAGTGAACCGGACAGGCCGGCCGTGCCGGACGCGGCGGGCGCGTCAGCCGAGGGCCGCGGTGAGGGCCGCGGCCAGCGTCGGGTCGTCGCAGCGCTCGACGCGGACCGCGTCGCAGCCCACCCATCCCGCCGCCTCCCGCAGCGCCCGCGCCATCGGCTCCACCGCCCCGCGCCCCGTCATCGACACCTGCCGCGCCACCAGCGTCCTCCCCTCGCGGGCCGGATCGACCCGGCCCAGCAGCCGTCCCCCCGACAGCAGCGGCATCGCGAAGTAGCCGTGTATCCGCCGGGCCCTGGGCACGTACGCCTCCAGCCGGTGGGTGAAACCGAAGATTCTCTCGGTGCGCCTGCGATCCCAGATCAGCGAGTCGAACGGCGACAGCAGCGTGGTGCGGTGCCGCCCCCGGCTCCCGGACGACTCGGCCTCCAGCGCCGCCGGGTCCGCCCAGGCCGGCCTGCCCCACCCCGCCACCTCCACCGGCACCAGGCCCGTCCCGGCGACGACCGCGTCGACCTGCTCGCCCTTCAGCCGGTGGTAGTCGGCCAGGTCCGCGCGGGTGGCCACACCCATCGCCCGCCCGGCCTGGGCGACCAGCCGGCGCAGGCACTCGTGGTCGGTCAGGTCGTCGTGGAACAGCTCGCCGGGGACGGCGCGCTCGGCCAGGTCGTACACCCTCTTCCAGCCGCGCCGCTCGGTGCAGACCACCTCGCCGGTGTCCAGCAGCCACTCCACCGCGATCTTCGTCTCGGACCAGTCGTACCACTCGCCGCCGTTCTTCGCGCCGCCCAGCTCGGTGGCCGTCAGCGGGCCGTCGGCCTTCAGCCGGTCCCGCACGGCGGCGCAGGAGCGCTCGGAGTCCTCCATGCGGTGCCAGCGGTGCCCCCTGGCCCGGAACGCCCGGCGCCGGAACGCGAAGTACGGCCACTCCTCGACCGGCAGGACGCAGGCGGCGTGCGACCAGTACTCGAAGGCGCGCCCTCCAGCCCAGTACGCGGCCTCCACCGTGTCGCGGCCGACCGCGCCCAGCCGCGCGTACGGCACCAGCTCATGGGAGCGGGCCAGTACCGAGATGGTGTCCAGCTGCACGGCTCCCAGGCGGCGCAGCACCCCTTCCACCCCGGCCCGGCGGTCCGGCGCTCCCAGCAGCCCCTGTGCGCGCAGCGCGATCCGGCGGGCCTCGTCGGCGGAGAGTGAGAGTGAGACGGAGGTCATGCGCCGACGATAGGGCCTGCCACCGACAGCGGGCCCGGAAACGGCCGGACCCCGCCCGCGGGAGCGCGGCCCTACGGCGCGGGCAGATACGGTACGGCCGCCTCGAGCCCCCGGTCCGAGGGCAGCAGCGACGCCACCCAGGCGTCCCGCCGGGTCCCGCGGAAGGTGATCCGCGCCCGCAGGGTCCCCTCCATCACGAAGCCCAGCCGCTCGGCCACGGCCCGCGACCCGGTGTTCCCCGCCTCGGCGAACCACTCCAGCCGCTCCACGCCCAGCTCGCGGAAGGCCCAGTCGGCCACCGCCCGCGCGGCCTCCACGGTGTACCCGCGGCCCCGCCACTCCCTGGCCGTCCAGTAGCCCAGCTCCGCCAGGCGCCCCTCCGGTCCGGGCGGTGTGACGCGCACCAGGCCCATCGAGCCCACCAGCTCCCCGCCCCGGGTGAAGACGCCGAAGTTGTACGCGGTGTCCTCGCGCCAGCCCGCCGGGCCGATGTTGAGCACGAACTCCTGCGCGTGCCGCCGCTCGTACGGCTCGGGGAGGGTGGTCCAGCGCAGGATGTCCGGGTCCTGGCAGGCGGCGTGGACGGCGGGGACGTCCTGCGGCTGGAAGGGACGCAGCAGGAGGCGCTCGGTGCCCAGGGTGACGGGTCGCATGGAGATGATTGTGCCGGTCATCCAATCGGGCGGAACCGGCACCTTCCGAGTCTCCGGCACGTTGGGGGGTACAGGGGCCGGTGCCCCTCGCATACGATGGCCGGTGCGGCTGGGCCCGACGCAAGGAGGAGGCCCGCCGTGCCAGAGCACCCAGACCGTGCCCGGCCCGACCGGCAAGGAGCCAGCCTACGTGTCCGTCTTCGGCAAGATCATGCGTGCAGGTGAAGGCAAGATCCTGCGCAAACTGCACCGCATCGCGGACCAGGTGTCGTCGATCGAAGAGGATTTCGTCAACCTCACCGACGCCGAGCTGCGGGCGCTCACGGACGAGTACAGGGAGCGCCTCGCCGACGGAGAGTCCCTGGACGACCTGCTGCCCGAGGCCTTCGCGACGGTCCGCGAGGCGGCCAAGCGCGTACTCGGCCAACGCCACTACGACGTGCAGATGATGGGCGGCGCCGCCCTGCACATGGGCTATGTGGCCGAGATGAAGACCGGTGAGGGCAAGACGCTGGTGGGCACCCTGCCCGCGTACCTCAACGCCCTGTCGGGCAAGGGCGTCCACCTGATCACGGTCAACGACTACCTGGCCCAGCGCGACTCCGAGCTGATGGGCCGGGTCCACAAGTTCCTGGGGCTGACGGTCGGATGCATCGTCGCCAACATGACCCCGGCGCAGCGCCGTGAGCAGTACGCCTGCGACATCACCTACGGCACCAACAACGAGTTCGGCTTCGACTACCTGCGCGACAACATGGCGTGGTCGAAGGACGAGCTGGTGCAGCGCGGCCACAACTTCGCGATCGTCGACGAGGTCGACTCGATCCTCGTCGACGAGGCCCGCACCCCGCTGATCATCTCGGGTCCGGCCGACCAGGCCACCAAGTGGTACGGCGACTTCGCCAAGCTGGTGAAGCGCCTGGAGCGCGGCGAGGCCGCCAACCCGCTCAAGCAGCAGCCGGAGACGGGCGACTACGAGGTCGACGAGAAGAAGCGCACGGTCGCCATCCACGAGTCCGGTGTGGCCAAGGTCGAGGACTGGCTGGGGATCGACAACCTCTACGAGTCGGTCAACACCCCGCTGGTGGGCTACCTCAACAACGCGATCAAGGCCAAGGAGCTCTACAAGAAGGACAAGGACTACGTCGTCCTCGACGGCGAGGTCATGATCGTCGACGAGCACACCGGCCGCATCCTGGCCGGCCGCCGCTACAACGAGGGCATGCACCAGGCGATCGAGGCGAAGGAGGGGGTGGAGATCAAGGACGAGAACCAGACGCTCGCCACGATCACCCTCCAGAACTTCTTCCGCCTCTACGACAAGCTCTCGGGCATGACCGGCACGGCCATGACCGAGGCCGCCGAGTTCCAGCAGATCTACAAGCTCGGCGTGGTGCCGATCCCGACCCACCGGCCGATGATCCGCAAGGACCAGTCGGACCTGATCTACCGCACCGAGGTCGCCAAGTTCGACGCGGTGGTCGAGGACATCGTCGAGCGGCACGAGAAGGGCCAGCCGGTCCTGGTGGGCACCACCTCGGTCGAGAAGTCCGAGTACCTGTCGCAGCAGCTGAAGAAGCGCGGCGTGCCGCACGAGGTGCTCAACGCCAAGAACCACGAGCGCGAGGCCGTGATCGTGGCCCAGGCGGGCCGCAAGGGCGCCGTCACGGTCGCCACCAACATGGCCGGCCGCGGTACCGACATCAAACTCGGCGGCAATCCCGACGACCTGGCCGAGACCGAGCTGCGCGCCAAGGGCCTGGACCCGGTGGAGAACGCCGAGGAGTGGGCGGCGGCCCTGCCCGGGGCCATGGAGCGTGCCGAGCAGGCCGTCGCGGCGGAGCACGAGGAGGTCACCGAGCTCGGCGGCCTGTACGTGCTGGGCACCGAGCGGCACGAGTCGCGCCGTATCGACAACCAGCTGCGTGGCCGGTCCGGCCGCCAGGGCGACCCGGGCGAGTCCCGCTTCTACCTCTCGCTCGGCGACGACCTGATGCGGCTGTTCAAGGCGCAGATGGTCGAGCGTGTGATGTCCATGGCCAACGTGCCCGACGACGTCCCGATCGAGAACAAGATGGTCACCCGGGCCATCGCCTCGGCGCAGTCGCAGGTCGAGCAGCAGAACTTCGAGATCCGCAAGAACGTCCTGAAGTACGACGAGGTCCTCAACCGGCAGCGCGAGGTCATCTACGGCGAGCGCCGCCGCGTCCTGGAGGGCGAGGACCTGCACGAGCAGATCGTCCACTTCATGGACGACACCATCGACGCCTACGTCCAGGCCGAGACGGTCGAGGGATTCGCCGAGGAGTGGGACCTGGACCGGCTGTGGGGCGCCTTCAAGCAGCTCTACCCGGTGACGGTCACCGTCGAGGACCTGGAGGAGGCCGCCGGGGGCCGCGACGGCATCACGGCGGACTTCATCGCCGACGCCATCAAGGACGACATCCACGAGCGGTACGAGGAGCGCGAGAAGCAGCTCGGCTCGGAGATCATGCGCGAGCTGGAGCGCCGTGTGGTCCTCTCCGTCCTCGACCGCAAGTGGCGCGAGCACCTGTACGAGATGGACTACCTCCAGGAGGGCATCGGCCTGCGCGCCATGGCGCAGCGCGACCCGCTGGTGGAGTACCAGCGCGAGGGCTACGACATGTTCGTCGCGATGATGGACGGCATCAAGGAGGAGTCCGTCGGCTACCTGTTCAACCTGGAGGTCCAGGTCGAGCAGCAGGTCGAGGAGGTGCCGGTCGAGGAGGCCGGGCCCGCCCCCTCCCTGGAGAAGGCCCCCCGGGAGGAGGCCGTCGCGGCGGGCGGGCGTCCGGCGATCCGGGCCAAGGGCCTGGAGGCCCCGCAGCGTCCGGACCGGCTGCACTTCTCCGCGCCGACCGTGGACGGCGAGGGCGGTGTCGTCGAGGGCGACTTCGCCAGCGGCGAGGACGGCGGCCCGGTCCGCTCGCCCGCGGACGGCATGACCCGCGCCGAGCGCCGCAGGGCCCAGAAGGAGAAGGGCCGCCGCCGCAAGAAGTGACCCGGCGGCCGCCGCCGCGGGGCGGCGGGCGGTCCGCTTCGATACCGGTCCGGGGCCGGGCGTCCGAGGAGGGCGCCCGGCCCCGGGGCGTCTTCCGTGCCGCACGGTCCCCCGTGTCCCGTGCGGCACGGTCACGGTGTCGTCCCGCCGGGCGGGCCACCGGTCATGGCGGTCCCGCCGGTCAGGAGACGGTGTCGAGCTCGACGGCGGAGCACAGCCAGCGCCGGTCGCGGGAGTGCTCCAGACGGAAGGCCAGAGCGCGCAGCCGGTCGCCTGCGGCGATCCGGGCGAACGCCTCGACCGCGCCGGGGCGGGGCTGCGACCAGCCGACCTCCCTGACCACCGGAGCGGGTCCGCCCGCCTGTGCCGACCGCAGCGGGGTCAGCGGGGCGAGCCGGACCAGTTGCTCGTACGCCTCGTCGCGGGTGTGGCCGAGCAGGAGGTGGACCGGCCGCAGCCCGCTGAGGACGAGCACCAGCCGGTGCGCGAACCAGTAGGGCGGCAGCCGGTCGCGTTCGCGCTGCCGGGCCGCGAGCAGGGCCGAGCGGGCCGGGGGGCGGGGGGGCCCGCCGGGGGGGGGGGGGGGTGGGGGGGGGGGGGGGGGGGGGGGGGCCCCCGGGGGGGGGGGGGCGCC
>NZ_JBSVCZ010000045.1:0-22076 GCF_054072955.1 Streptomyces sp. SS8 | reverse complement strand
CGGGGGGATTCCCGCATGGCAGCGACCGCACGCGAGCGGCTCGGCGACGCCCGTCTGTACCTGTGCACGGACGCGCGCAGGGAGCGCGGCGACCTGGCGGAGTTCCTGGACGCCGTACTCTCCTCGGGCGTCGACATCGTGCAGCTGCGCGACAAGTCCCTGGAGGCCGCCGAGGAGCTGGAGCACCTGGCCGTCCTCGCCGAGGCCTGCCGCCGTCACGGGAAGCTGATGGCGGTCAACGACCGGGCGGACGTCGCCCACGCCGCCGGCCCCGACGTGCTGCACTTGGGGCAGGGCGACCTGCCGGTGCCGGCCGCCCGCGCGATCCTGGGCGAGGGCGTCCTGATCGGCCGCTCCACCCACACCGAGGCCGAGGTGGACGCGGCGCTGGCCGAGCCGGGCGTGGACTACTTCTGCACCGGCCCCTGCTGGCCCACCCCCACCAAGCCCGGCCGCCCCGCCCCGGGGCTCTCCCTGGTGCGGTACGCCGCGCGGCTGCGGCCCGGGCGGCCCTGGTTCGCCATCGGCGGGATCGACGCCGCCAACCTGGAGCAGGTGCTGGAGGCCGGGGCGCGGCGGGTCGTGGTGGTCCGCGCGATCACCGGGGCGGACGACCCGGGGGCCGCCGCCGCGGACCTCGCCGCGCGCCTGCGGTCGGTCTGAGGCGGCCCGGCCCGGGGCGGGTGTCCACCCACTGGACGGCAAACGGGTCAAACGGGCATATCACCCCGGTGATGCGGTGCGCGGCCGGGGCGCCGGTTAGCCTGCCGACATGGCCCTCGGTACCCCTTCCACCAGGACGGATCGCGCTCACACCGTCCGCGAGCTGCTCGCCTCCGGTGAGCGCTCGTACTCCTTCGAGTTCTACGCGCCCAAGACGGAGAAGGGCGAGCGCACCCTCTGGAACGCCATCCGCCGCGTCGAGGCCGTCGCCCCCACCTTCGTGTCGGTGACCTACGGCGCCGGAGGCTCCTCCCGGGAGGGCACCGTACGCGCCACCGAGCGGATCGCCACCGAGACGACCCTCACCCCCGTCGCCCACCTCACCGCGGTGGACCACTCGGTGGCCGAGCTGCGCAACGTCATCGGCCAGTACGCGGACGCCGGCATCCGCAACATGTTCGCCGTCCGCGGCGACCCGCCCGGCGACCCCACCGGCGAGTGGGTACCGCATCCGCAGGGCATCACCTACGCCGCCGAGCTCGTCCGGCTCATCAAGGAGTCGGGGGACTTCTGCGTCGGGGTGGCCGCCTTCCCCGAGATGCACCCGCGCTCCACCGACTGGGACAGCGACATCCGCCACTTCGTGGACAAGTGCCGGGCCGGCGCCGACTACGCCATCACGCAGATGTTCTTCTACGCCGACGACTACCTGCGGCTGCGCGACAAGGTTGCCGCGGCGGGTTGCGACGTCCCGATCATTCCGGAGATCATGCCCGTCACGAGCGTGCGGCAGATCGAGCGGTTCGCGAAGCTGAGCAACGCGACCTTCCCTCCGGACCTGGCCGAACGCATCCTCGCCGTGGAGCACGATCCGGCCGCTGTACGCTCGTTGGGAATCGAGTACGCCACGGAGCTGTGCGCGAGGCTGATGTCCGAGGACGTCCCCGGACTCCACTTCATCACCCTCAACCACTCCACGGCGACGCTGGAGATCTACGAGAATCTGGGCCTGCACCGGCGGGGCTAGAAGACGGGGTGGGAGGACGTACATGGGGTGGACGCTCCTCTACATCGCGTTCGGCATCGTCGCGGTATGGCTGCTGGCCGAGGTGCTGCTGCAGTACAAGGCGAGGCTGCGCTGGCGGCTGCTGGCCTTCGGCGGGTTCGCCATGGTGGTCCTCGGGGTGGTGGCGATCTCCTCGGTGCCGCTGTCCCTGACGGTCATCGCGCTCGGCGGAGCGGCCTTCACGGTCGGCCAGACCTTCGTCACCCTCTCCTACCGGCGCGGCTTCACCGCCGGCTGGGCGCTGGGCGGCATGCCCGGCACCAGCAGGCGCCGCCGCGAGGTGCGCCCCATGCCGCCCCGGGACGCCGACCCGCACCTGGAGGTCTCCGGGCTGGAGGTCCACGAGCCGGAGCCCCCCGCGTACAGCCCGGAGCCGCTGCCCGACGACACCGGCGGCTACGGCGTCTACGAGCGGGGTGCCTCCCCGGGGCAGCCGGAGGAGGGGTACGAGGAGCAGGGGCGGTACGAGGAGCAGGGGCAGCACCCCGCCCACTCCGTCCCGTACACCACCGGTGACTACACCGGTCACCCCGGCTACGACCAGGGCGGCCAGTACGCCGGATCGTACGGCTACGGCTACGACGCGGGAGACGGGCAGCAGCAGTACGCCGCCTACTCCGACCCGTACGCCGACGCCTCCGGCCGGCCCGCCCACGACGCGTACGGCGGCCAGGACGGCCACGGGTACGCCTCCGATCCCTCCCACACCGACGGGTACGGCACCGGCTACCCCGCCGACCCGTACGCCGGGCAGACCCCTCCCGGCGGGGTCTGGGTGCCCCAGCAGCGCGGCTCCGAGCCGCAGCCCGGGCAGTACGCCGAGGACGGCGGGTACGGCGGGTACGGCTACGGCGAGGGCGGGTACGACCCGGCCGCCGGAGCGGCTCACCCCTACGGCGAGCAGCCCCGCCACTGAGCCGCCCGGCCGCCCGGGCTTCCGCCCGGCCGCGTCACCGCGAGCCGCGCCAGTCGTCCCCCTCGACGATCAGCCCGGCGGCCAGCGCCCCCGACATCCCGGCGTGCGCCAGCCCGCCGCCCGGGTGGGCCGATCCGCCCACCCGGTACAGCCCGGCGGTGCCCGTGGAGTTGGCCGCCCGCAGGAAGGCCCCGTCCGCCCCCGCCAGGGCGGGGGCGGGCACCGCGCCGCCCGGGGCCCCGGTCTCCCGCTCGGTGTCGGCGGGGGTGCGCACCTCGCGCCACAGCACCCGCCCGCCCAGGCCCAGCCCGGCAGCGTCCGCGGCGGCCAGGGCCTCGTCCGCGGCCCGCTCGGCCGCGCCCGGCGCCGTCCAGTCCACGGCCCCGCCGTCCTCGCCCCCCGCGCCGGCCCCGTCGGCCGGCGGGGCGGCCGCCCCCGCGCGGTGCGGCGGAACGGTCACCGACAGCACCGCCGACTCGTGCTCCGCGCCGGGGACCAGCGACGGATCGCCGGGCCGCAGCACGGTGACGGTGCGTGCCGCCCCGCCCGGCCCCCCGGTGTGCACCACGGTGCGGTGGACGGTGTCCCCGGGCCGGGGACCGCGCAGCGCGAGCAGCACGGTCAGCCGTCCCGCCGCGTAGCCGGGGCCGCCGTCCGCCGCGCTGGCCCGGCCGCCGTACATCGGCCGGGGGTCGATCCCGCAGACCACGGTGTCCGCGCCCACCCGCGACCCGTCGGCCAGTTCCACCCCGGCGGCCCGGCCGCCCTCCACCGTGATCCGGGACACCGCCGCGCCGAACCGGAACTCCACCCCGCGGGCCAGGCACCGCTCGTACACCGCGTCCGCCAGCGCGCGCATCCCCCCGCCGACGTACCAGATGCCGAAGGTCTGCTCCAGATACGGCAGGACGGCGGCGCTCGCCGGGGTGCGGCGCGGGTCGAGGCCGTGGGCGAGCGCATGGCTCTCCAGCAGCGCCACCAGCCGCGGGTCGCGCAGTTCGGCGCGGGCGATCTCGGACAGGAAGGGGGCGCGTCGGCGCAGCAGCCCGCGCCGCGGCGCCGGATACGGGTCGGTGCCGAGCCGGGCGCGGTCGACGGCTTCGGTCAGCGGCTCCTCCAGCAGCGGGCGCCGGGTGGCCTCCCACGTCCTGCGGCCGCGGCCCAGCAGCTCGCTCCACCGCTCTCCCGCGCCCGCGCCCAGGGCCGAGTCCAGGGCGTCGACCGTGCCCGCCCGGGAACCTCCGGGCAGGAGGACGGAGGTGCCGTCGGCGAAGACGTGGCGGACGGCCGGGTCCACCTCGGTCAGCGCGACGCACTCCTCCAGCGGCTCGCGCCCGGTCTTGACGAAGAGGTCCCGCCAGACGGCGGGCAGGTACAGCAGCCCGGGGCCGGTGTCGAAGCCGAACCCGTCCCGCTCCAGGCGGCGCACCGCGCCGCCGTGGGTCCGCGCCCGCTCGTACACCGTCACCCGGTGGCCCGCCACGGCCAGCCTGGCGGCGGCGGCCATGGCGCCCATACCGGCGCCGATCACCACAGTCCGTGCCATGACCAGGCACTCTAACCGGGGCGCGGTAACAGCTTCGAAGGGCCGTACGCAGTAGATGAGTAGAAGTACCTGAGTCCGGTTCTGAGTAGCCGTACGGATGGGCTTCACCAGGCGTGGACGGCAGAGTCGGAGACGACGGGAAACGTGGCGCCGCACCGCCGGCACGGGGCGGCGGAGCGGCGCGGCGACCGTCCGTAGGGGGAACGCTCGGGGGACACGGGGGACGGGAGCGGGCGGCACGGCCATCGGCCGGGCCGCCCGCTCCCGCCATTTCCGCGCTCCCGCCCCGGCCGCCCGGCAGCCGCGGCAGCGCGCGGGCAACCTCCTCCTCGGTGGCCTTCCCGGCGGCCCCTCCGGCCGAGGACGTCATCCGCTCCGGGGCCGTCGCGGACACTTCCCGCGCCCGCCCGCGCCGCTGACTCCGCCCGGCCTGCCGGGCGGAGTCCCCCGGTACGCCGGACGAGCCCCGACAGGAGGCGTTTGCCCAGGTCGGGGCCGATTGTCAGTGGCATGCGCAACGATGTTCCCATCGCGATCGACGGTCGCGACCCGCGCGTGCGGGCAGCACGGCGGGCAGCACGCGAACAGCACAGTCGTGACGGTCATGACGATGACAGGAGGTTCGCAGATGAACGGGCCCCCGGAGGATGTCCACCCCGTGCTGCGCAGGGCGTCGGCCCCGCCCGCCGCACTCGACCTGCTCGCCCAGGCGCGGCGCGGCCTCGACGAGGCGGCGGAGTTGGAGCACCCGAACGACCGGTACGCCACCGCGCATCTGGCCGCCCTGCGCACCGCCGCCGCGGTGCTCGCCGTGCGCGGCCGCCCCGAGTCCACCGCACGCGCCAGACGGCGCATACGCAGCGCCTGGGAGGTGCTGCCCGAGGTGGCGCCCGAGCTGGACGAGTGGTGCAGGCTGTTCGCCGCAGGAGCGGCCAGGCGCGCCCGTGCCGAGGCCGGTATCGCCGGCGCGGCCGGCCGGCGCGACAGCGACGACCTGATACGCGACGCGGGGATGTTCCTGCGCATCGTCGAGCAGATGCTGGTGAGGCAGCCCGTGCTGCCCCTTCCCAGAAGCCAGGGGGAGCCCGGGGAGCGCGGCCGCCCGGAAGGTGAGGGGCCGCGGCTGCGGGCGGGCTGAGGCCGGGGCGGGGCTCCCCCTCTCCCGGCCCGGCCGGCCGGACGGGGACGGCGACGCAATAGGCTTGGGCCAGCCCCGTCCGAGCCGCCTAGGAGCGTCCGCCATGTCCCGCCCCCACGCACACTTCCGCACCGCCGTGGTCTGGGAGGTCCTGCGGGAAGCACTCGAGGACCGGGCCGAGGCCGCGGGCCGGAAGACGCTCGACGTCCTGGACACCGGCGGCGGCACCGGCAATTTCGCCGTGCCCGTCGCCCGGCTCGGCCACCGCGTCACCGTGGTGGACCCCAGCCCCGACGCGCTGTTCGCCCTGGAGCGCCGCGCGACGGAGGAGGGCGTGGCCGACCGGGTGCGCGGCGTGCAGGGAGACGCGCACGGGCTGTTCGACGTGGCCGAGCGCGGAGGCTACGACGTGGTGCTCTGCCACGGCGTCCTGGAGTACGTCGACGACCCGGCCGAAGGGCTGCGCAACGTCACGGCCGCGCTGCGCCCCGAGGGCGGCACCCTGAGCGTGCTCGCCGCCGGACTGGGCGGCGCGGTGCTCGCCCGCGCCCTGGCGGGGCACTTCACCGAGGCCCGCCGGGCGCTGAGCGACCCCGACGGCCGGTGGGGCGGCGGGGACCCGGTGCCCCGGCGCTTCACCCCCGAGCGGCTCGGCTCCCTGGTGGCCGCCAACGGGCTGGAGGTCGGCGCGGTCCACGGCGTGCGGGTCTTCGCGGACCTGGTGCCGGGGGCGCTGCTGGACGCCGAGCCCGGCGCCTCGGACGCACTGGCGGCGCTGGAGGAGGCGGTGGCCGAACTGCCCGCCTTCCAGTCCGTCGCGGCGCACCTCCACGTACTGGCGCGTACCCGGGAGGGCTCCGCCCCGTCCACCGGCGGGGTGCGGTAGGCCACAGGCGACCCGAACGGCGGCTACCCGCCGTATGATCGAAGCACACCGATCGGCATGACGGCGTGGCGGCGGGGGAATGAGAAGCCCGACACCGCCATCCGGTTCCCGGTCCCGGTGGCACGAACTGGCGTAGAGGGGCGGGTTTCACGGGGGCGAATCCCTGCCTATCCTTGAAGGGTCGCATCCGGTCGCCCCCGCGACCGACGAGTAGGAGGACTCCGTGCCGCTCTCTGAGCACGAGCAGCGGATGCTCGAGCAGATGGAGCGAGCGCTGTACGCCGAAGACCCCAAGTTCGCGACAGCGCTCGAGGGAAGCGAGCTGCGCACGTACACCCGGCGACGGGTCTACCAGGCGGTCGCGGGCTTTCTGGTGGGCGTCGCGCTCCTCATGGCCGGGATGGTCGCGAAGCTGGTCATCGTCAGTGTGCTGGGTTTCCTGGTGATGCTCGGCTGCGCCGTCCTGGCGGTGACGGGCTGGCGCAAGACGCCCAAGCCGGGCGAGCAGCCCCTCGCCGACCAGGGGCACGAGGCCGGCGGAGACCGTCCGCACGCGCGAAGGCAGGGAAGGCCGCGCCGCTCGATGATGAACCGCATCGAGGACCGCTGGCAGCGCCGCCGGGACGAGCAGCAGTAACGGTCCGCTCACGCGCTGCCGCCGCCCCTGCCGGTGGACGGCGCGCACGGCCGCCGCGACCCGACGGCCCCGCCGCACCGCCCCCGTACGGCAGACCGCCCGCTGTCGCGTCCTGAGCGGCCGTCCTCCGCGGCCCGGCTCGGCGCCCACCGAGCCCGCCCGGCCTCAGACCCGCTGCCGCGACGGCCTGATCCGCGCCAGCGCCCGCCGAGCCGGGCCGCCCCACCGTCCGGCCGCCGCCGACCAGCGCTCCGGGACGGCCCACACCACCCGTACGGCCGACCGCGGCAGCAGCAGGGCCCGCAGCCGCGCGCCGCGCCCGGCGGCCGCCAGCAGCCCGGCCCGCACCCGCCGCACATCCCCGGCCAGCCCCTGCGCCGACCGCGGCTCGGGGGCGTAGAGAGCCCGCTCGACCGCCGTGGCCAGCCGGTGCAGGGCCTCGGCGGCCTCGCCCTCCAGCCCCCCCAGCCGTACGACGCGCGCCGCGGCCGTCCGCACGGTGGCGGACTCCTGCGGGAGGACGCCCAGGTCCCAGGCGGAGTCGGTCGCCTCCCGCCAGGCGGCGAGCGTACGGGCACCCGGGTCGCCACCGCCCTCCAGACGCCGGGACCGGACCCTGCCCCGCCACAGGGCGGGCAGTGCCAGGATCCCCGCGGCGAGCAGCACGGACGCCGCCACCGGCAGGACCCTGCCCACCGGGAGACCGCCGCCGGCCCCGCCGTCCCGCGGAGCGGACGCCGCGCCGCAGTCCTCCGTGCCCTGTCCCGCAACGCACTCCTCGGACTCCGAAGGCTCCGGAAGCGGCCGGGCGCTGTCCTCCGGACGCGGGGCGGGGGCGTCAGGCTCCTCCGGGGAGGGCAGGTCGGGCTGGGTGTACTCCGGCACGCTGCCCCGGCTGGGGGTGGGCTCGAAGCGGGTCCAGCCCACGCCCTCGAAGTACAGCTCCGGCCAGGCGTGCGCGTCCTGCAGCCCCACCGTCATCTCGCCGCTGCCGTCGGCCCTCCCGGCCGTGAACCCCACCGCGACCCGCGCCGGGATGTCCAGGGTGCGGGCCATGGCGGCCATGGAGAAGGCGAAGTGGACGCAGAAGCCCTCCCGGTCCTCCAGGAAGCGGGCGATGGCCGCACTGCCGCTGCCGGCCTTCACCTGGGTGTCGTAGCGGAAGCCGCCCTGGGAGGAGAACCAGTCCTGGAGCCTCACGGCCCGCTCGTAGTCGCCGGAGGCCCCCTCGGTGACGTTCCGCGCCGTCTCGGCCACCACGGACGGCAGCGACTCCGGTACGCCGGTGTACTCCTCCATGATCTGCGGCGGGGGCGCCGGGGCTTCAGCCAGCTGTCGCGCGGTCGGCCGTACCACCAGGCTGTCCACCTCGTACCGCACGCCCCGGGTGGTCTGCCCGCGGTCGCCGACGAGCGTGCGGCCCTCCGGCTCGAAGCGCCACCGGCCGTCGATGCGCACCTCGGCGGCCGGGTAGGGCATGGGAAGCCAGTTCTGGGCGTACCATCCGGCCGCCCGGAAGGAGGTGGTGACGCGCTCGGTGCCGACGGACGGCGACAGCCCGGGCACCGGCGGAAGCGGGCGCGGCAGATCGGTGATCCGGCGCTCCGACGGTTTCCAGGAGGTGCCGTCGAACCGGTCCAGGGCCACGATCCGCAGATACATGTCCGAGGTGCTCCCGGCGTCGGTGGTGTACGTCAGCACCGTGCGGTTGTCCGGCTGGTTCAGGCTGTCCTGCAGCGCGACCAGCGGATTGACCGCCGAGATCGTGCCGCCGCCGCTCCCCGTGCCCCGCCCCTGGCGCGCGGTGTCCAGCAGCCCGCCGCCCAGTGACGGCAGCACCGCGGGCACCACCAGGGCGATGCCCAGCGCGACCGCGCCGATCCGCCGCCCGGTGCGCACCGGCGGCGGCGCCGTGCCGCCGGGCCGCGCGGTGCCGAACCCGCCGCCGAACACCCGGCCCCACCGCGACAGCCGGTCCCGGCCCTCCGCCAGGAGCAGCAGCAGATAGCCGCCCGCCGCGCACAGGAACCACAGCCGGCTCCCCCCTTCCGGGGACAGCCCGGCCGCGACCGAGTACAGCGCCAGCAGCGGCAGCCCGGCGGGGGCCGCGGCACGGTACGTCACCGCGAGCATGTCCACCAGCAGGCCGATGACGACCACACCGCCCACCAGCAGCAGCCGGATGCCGTCGGTGACCGGGGCCGGGATCGAGAACCGGCCGACGTCCGCGGTGCCCTGTGCCAGCAGCGCGCCGAAGGCCTCGAAGGCGTCCGGGCCCGGCAGCACACCGAGCACGGCGTCGCCGCGGACGAAGACGAAGGTGAGCAGCAGCAGCGACACCACCGCCTGTGCCACCACCGCCGGCGGTCCGGACGGTGTCGCCCGCCGCACCACCGTGCCCACCGCGCTCTGGACGCCCAGCAGCAGGGCGGCCTGGAACAGCCAGCCGGCCGGGGCGACCAGCGGCAGCAGCGCGCACGCCGCCGCCAGGGTGGCCGCCCAGGCGCAGAATGCCAGCCGGGCCTGTCCGCTCATCACCGTCCACTCCTCGCCGTCCGCCCGGGCGCCCTGCCCGCGGACCGGTCCGCCTGCCGCCACAGATCGGGCAGCGCCTCCCCGGGCGTGTACGGCAGCACCGTCCAGCCCGCCTCGCGCAGCAGCCGCTCCCCCTCCTCCCGCACGGCCGGCTCGCGCGGTCCGCGGGGCAGGAGGGCCACCGCGCCCCTCGCGCGCTGCCGCATCCGGCCGGCCAGCACCGCCTGCTCGCCGTCCAGCGAACCGAGGAAGGCCACCAGCAGCCCCTCGTGCCCGCCACCGCCGCTGCCGCCGCGCAGCGCCTCGTACGCCTGGGCCAGGCCCGGTTCGCCGGAGTTCTCCACCACCGCGAGGGCGTCCAGGACCAGCCCGGCGGTGTCGGAGGCGGCGATGTCCGCGCCCGCTCCGTCCGGCCCGGGCACGGCCGCGCCGGTGTCGGTCAGCAGCCGTACCGCGTAGCCGCGCTCCAGCATGTGCACGGCCACCGAGGCGGCCCCCGAGACCGCCCACTCGAACGCCGACTCCGGACCGGAGCCGGCCCAGGCCGTCCGGCGGGTGTCCAGCAGCACGGTGCAGCGCGGCCGCTGCGGCTGCTCCTCGCGGCGCACCATCAGCTCCCCGTGGCGGGCGGTGGAGCGCCAGTGCACCCGGCGCAGGTCGTCGCCGTGGCGGTAGCCGCGCGGGATCACGTCGTCGTCGCCGGCCGCGGCCAGGGAGCGGTGCCGTCCCTCGCCCAGGCCGGCCGCCTCCCCGGCCAGCCGTACGGGGGGCAGTTCCTCGGTCCGGGGCACGACGGTGAGGGTGTCGCGGGAGCTGAAGGACCGGGTCAGCTCCACCATGCCGAACGGGTCCGTCAGCCGCAGTTGCAGCGGACCTATCGGATAGCGTCCCCGCAGGTCGGAGCGGACCCGGTAGGAGACCTCGCGCCGGCCGCCCGGCTCCACCCGGTCCAGGACGAAGCGCGGGCGCGGGCCCAGGACGTAGGGGACCTGGTCCTGGAGCATCAGCAGGGAGGTCGGCAGCCGCGAGACGTTCTCCAGCCGCAGGTGCACCAGGGACTCCTCCCGGGCGGGCACGCGGACCGGGGACAGCCGCCGGGAGGCCGCCACGCGGTGGCGGGTGCGGTACAGCACGATCACGCAGACCAGGGGCAGCGCGGCCAGCAGCACCCCCACCCGCAGCAGGTCGCCCTGGCCCAGCACGTAGGCGCACACCACCGCGGCCGCCCCCGCGGCCAGGAACGAGCGCCCCCTGGTGGTGAGGCCGGCGAGCGCGGCGCGCGGCGAAGCCCGGCGCTCTCCTGCCCGCGGGCCCCCGTCCGTGCCCCGGTCCGTGCCTCCGCCGGCGCCCGGGGCGGCTGTGCCGGGGCCGTCCATCACAGTCCCCGCTGGGAAGGCCGGCCGTACAGCGGGGACTGCGAGGTCGCCTCCCGGTAGTTGGACGCGGGCACGGGGACGCGCCGCACGATGTCGAGGACGAGCTGCTCCGAGGTGCGCCCGCCGAGCTGGGCCTGGGCGGTGGGCAGCAGCCGGTGCGCCAGCACGGGCACGGCCAGCGCCTGCACGTCGTCGGGCAGCACGAAGTTCCGGCCGGCCAGGGCCGCCGCCGCCTTCGAGGCCCGCAGCAGGTGCAGGGTGGCCCGGGGCGAGGCGCCCAGCCGCAGTTCGGGGTGGCCGCGGGTGCCGGCCACCAGGTCGACGGCGTACCGGCGGACCGGCTCGGAGACGTGCACGCCGCGCACCGCCTCCACCAGCTTGGCGATCTCGTGCGCGTGGGCGACCGGCCGCAGGTCGTCCAGCGGGGAGGTCCCGCCGTGCACGTCGAGCATCCGCAGCTCGGCCTCGGGGCTGGGGTAGCCGATCGACACCCGCACCATGAAGCGGTCGCGCTGCGCCTCGGGCAGCGGGTAGGTGCCCTCCATCTCGACCGGGTTCTGGGTGGCCACCACCATGAACGGGTCGGGCAGTTCGTAGCTGCGCCCGTCGACGGTGACCTGCCGCTCCTCCATCGACTCCAGCAGGGCCGACTGGGTCTTGGGGGAGGCGCGGTTGATCTCGTCGCCGATCACGACCTGGGCGAAGATGGCGCCCGGCTTGAACTCGAACTCCTGCTGCTGCTGGTCGTAGACGCTCACCCCCGTGATGTCGGAGGGCAGCAGGTCGGGGGTGAACTGGATCCTGCGGACCGAGCAGTCCACGGACCTGGCCAGCGCCTTGGCGAGCATGGTCTTCCCCACGCCCGGCACGTCCTCGATCAGCAGGTGGCCCTCGGCCAGCAGCACGGTCAGCGAGAGCCGTACGACCTCCGGCTTGCCCTCGATCACACTCTCCACCGACCGGCGCACCCGGTCCGCCGTGGCGGTCAGATCGCTGAGATCAGCTCGTTCGTCATAGGTCGTCACCCGGCCCTCCTCGGCCCGCTCACGGGCCGGTCCGCCCCGCGGCGGGCCGGCCCATCCCCGAACAACCGGCGCGTCCCCCGCGGGAGGTACCCGCGGGGGAGAGCCGTCACTCAGGCATTCTTCACTTACACAGCCCCGCGCGTCACGATTCCGGGCCGTCCGCCGGGTCGATCTCCCGGAGCAGACCCGTGGTGACGTCGAAGACGAAGCCCCGTACGTCGCCGGTGTGCAGCAGGAACGGAGAGGTGCGTACCCGCTCCATCGACTGCCGCACGTCCTGGTCGGCGTCCTTGAAGGACTCGACGGCCCACGACGGCCGCTGGCCGACCTCCATCTCCAGCTCGTGCCGGAAGTCCTCGGTCAGGTTCAGCAGGCCGCAGCCGGTGTGGTGGATCAGCACGACGGAGCGCGTGCCCAGGGCGCGCTGGCTGATGGTCAGCGAGCGGATGACGTCGTCGGTGACCACGCCGCCGGCGTTGCGGATGGTGTGACAGTCGCCGAGTTCGAGACCGAGGGCGGCGTGGAGGTCGAGCCGGGCGTCCATACAGGCGACGACGGCGACCTTCAGCACCGGCCGGGCGTCCATCCCCGGGTCGGTGAACTCGGCTGCGTAACGCTGGTTGGCTGTGACGAGGCGGTCGATGACCGGCCCCTCGGAGGAAGACGATGGCATGCCTATGACCGTAACCGCCCCGTCCCGCTCCGGCCCGGATTGGGGCAGGGCAAAGCCGGTCAACGCGCATGGTGTGTGAGGTAACCCACGCCGGTGGTGTCCGATCCCCCGTGCGGGTGGAACCGGACGCGGGGATCCGCGGCGCGCCCGCGCGGGGAGGCGGCCGGGACGCGCCTGACCAGTTGGTTGACCGGGGGGACGAGTGGACTAAAGTGACGCGAAGCGGGAGCCGGGCAGGCGCCGGGCTCCCCGCTGCCGAACCCCCAGATCCCATGTGCGCGGGCGCGCGTACGGCCGCGTACGGCCCGGCCTCCTCCCGCTCCCGGCCGACCGGTGCCCCTTCCCCGGCACCGGCCGCCGTTCTTCCCCTTCGCGAGCGGGCGGGGACCAGGCCGTACGGGCCCGCTCAAGGAGAGTCCAGTGAGCACCAACGAGCGGCACGTCCCGGTCATGCTCGGGCGCTGCCTGGACCTGCTCGCCCCCGCCCTGCGCGAGCCCGGCGCCACCGTCGTGGACTGCACCCTCGGGCTGGGCGGGCACAGCGAGGCGATGCTGTCGAGGTTCCCGGACGTCCGGCTGGTCGGCCTGGACCGGGACCCGGCCGCGCTGGAACTGGCCGGCGAGCGCCTGGCCCGCTTCGGCGACCGGGCCACCCTGGTGCACGCCGTCTACGACGAACTGCCCGGGGTGCTGGGACGGCTCGGCGTGCCGCGCGTCCAGGGGGTCCTGTTCGACCTCGGCGTGTCCTCCATGCAGCTCGACGAGGCCGAGCGCGGTTTCGCGTACTCCAGGGACGCGCCGCTGGACATGCGGATGGACCAGAGCAGGGGCGTCAGCGCCGCCGAGGTCCTCAACACCTACCCGCCCGGCGAACTGGTGCGCATCCTGCGCGCCTACGGCGAGGAGAAGCAGGCCAGGCGGATCGTCTCCGCGATCGTGCGCGAGCGCGAGAAGGAGCCGTTCGCCGGCAGCGCCCGGCTGGTCGAGCTGATCCGCGAGGCCCTGCCGCAGGCGGCCAAGCGGACCGGAGGCAATCCCGCCAAGCGCACCTTCCAGGCGCTGCGCATCGAGGTCAACGGCGAACTGGCCGTGCTGGAGCGGGCGTTGCCGGCGGCCGTCGCCGCGCTGGCGGTGGGCGGCCGGATCGCCGTCCTGTCCTACCACTCGCTGGAGGACCGCCTGGTCAAGCAGGTGCTCGCCGCGGGCGCCACCAGCACCGCGCCGCCGGGGCTGCCGGTGGTCCCCGAGCGCTACCAGCCCCGGCTGAGGCTGCTGACCCGGGGGGCGGAACTCCCCGCCGAGGAAGAGGTCGCCGAGAACCGCCGCGCCGCCCCCGCCCGGCTGCGCGGCGCCGAGCGCATCCGGGAGGAGCCCTGAAGGACACACCGAAGGCCACGCCCGGGGCCACCGGGAAACAGGCCGGCCCGACCCCCCAGCAGCGGCTGGCGCGACTGGCGCGGCTGGTCCCCGCGGGCGCGCCCTCCGGACCGGCCCGCGCCCCCTTCGTGCTGCTGGTGGTCCTGCTGCTCGGCTCCGGGCTGCTGACCCTGCTGCTGCTCAACGCATCCGTCAACCAGGGGTCCTTCGAGCTGAGGGAGCTGGAGAAACGGGCCGGGGAGCTGGCCGACGAGGAGCAGGCGCTCCAGCAGGAGCTGGACTCCTACTCCGCTCCGGACGCACTGGCGGAGCGGGCCCGGGAGCTGGGCATGGTGCCCGGCGGGAACCCCGCCTTCATCCTTCCGGACGGCACCGTCCGGGGCATGCCCGATCCGGCCCCCGCCGCCCCCCGGGGGCCCGAGGGGGAGGACGCCCCGTGAGCGAGCGCCCCCGGCGTCCCCGCCGTACCCAGCCCGCCCCCCGTTCCGCCGCCCCCCGTTCCGCCCGTGCGCCCAGGCCCGCCGCCAGGCCCACGGCCCGCGTGCCCCGGTCCCGGCCGGGCACCGTACGGCTGAGCAGTCCGCGGCCCCGGCTGAGGCTGTTCGGCGTACTGCTGACCCTGGTGATGCTGGCCTTCACCGTGCGACTGCTCCAGGTGCAGGCCGTGGACGCGAGCACCTACGTGGCCAAGGCCGACGTCAACCGCTACATCACCGTCCCGCTCGCCGCCGAGCGCGGCACCGTCACCGACCGCGACGGCGTCGCCCTGGCCACCACGGTCGACGCGTACGACATCACCGCCGACCCCTACCTGTTCACCCCCGAGCAGACGAAGGTCCCCGACGCGCCGGCCCAGGCGGCCGAGCTGCTCGCCCCCGTCCTCGGCGTGGACGAGAAGACGCTCACCGAGCGGCTCTCCCGGAAGGGGACCCGCTACGTCCTCCTGGCCCGGCAGCAGTCCCCGCAGGTCTGGCGGCAGATCACCGACCTCAAGCGCGTGCTGGCCGGACGGCAGCGCGCGGGCGGGGGCCACCACGTGCTGGCCGGGGTGTACTCCGAGGAGCACGCCAAGCGGGTCTACCCGGGAGGGGAGCTCGCGGCCGCCGTGCTCGGCTTCGTCAACTCCGAGGGCGAGGGCCGCGGCGGCCTGGAGGCGAAGTTCGACAAGGTGCTGGCCGGGAAGGACGGCAAGATCACCTACGCCCAGTCCGGCGGCCGCCAGGTGCCCACCGGGGACGAGCGCGAGCAGCCCGCGCGCCCCGGGTCGGACGTGGAGCTCACCCTCGACCGCGACATCCAGTGGGCCGCGCAGAGCGCCATCGAGGAGCAGGTCGAGAAGTCCGACGCGGACAGCGGTTACGTGATCGTCCAGGACGTCCGCAGCGGCGAGATCCTGGCCATGGCCAACGCGCCCGGCTACGACCCGGGCGACCTGTCCACGGCCAGCGCCTCGGCACTGCGCAACGGCGCCGTGGAGGACGCCTACGAGCCCGGCTCCACCAGCAAGGTGATGTCCATGGCCGCGGTCCTGGAGGAGGGCGCGGCCACCCCGGGCACCCATGTCGTGGTGCCCAACCGGCTGCCGCGGGCGGACCGCAGCTTCGCCGACGACGTCGACCACCCCACCTGGTACCTCACCCTCAACGGAGTGCTCGCCAAGTCCAGCAACATCGGCACCATCCTGGCCGTCGAGCAGCTCGGCGACACCCAGGCGGAGGCCAACCGGGTGCTCCACTCCTACCTGCGCGAGTTCGGCATCGGGCGAAGGAGCGGACTGGACTTCCCCGGCGAGACCCCCGGCATCCTCGCCGACCCCGAGGACTGGAACGCCTCGCAGCAGTACACCATCCCCTTCGGGCAGGGCCTGTCGATCAACGCCGTCCAGGCGGCCTCGGTCTACTCCACCATCGCGAACGGGGGAGTGCGCGTCGAACCCTCCCTGGTGCGCGGCACCACCGGGCCCGACGGCGAGTGGAAGCCCGCGCCGAAGCCGCAGCGCAACCGTGTCGTCAGCGAGAAGACCGCCACGACGCTCGCCACCATGCTGGAGTCGGTGGTGGCGGACATGGAGGGCACCGGCACCACCGCGCGCATCCCCGGCTACCGGGTGGCGGGCAAGACCGGAACGGCCAACCGGGTGGACCCCGAAACGGGCCGCTACAACGGCTACACCTCCTCCTTCGCCGGGTTCGCCCCCGCCGACGCGCCCCGCGTCACCGTCTACTGCGCCGTGCAGAACCCCAAGAAGGGCAGCTACTTCGGCAGCCAGGTGTGCGGCCCGGTGTACCAGCAGGTCATGAAGTACACGCTCAAGGCCCTGCGGATCCCCCCGACCGGCGCCGAGCCCCCGCGTCTGCCCGTCACCTTCGACCCCCGGGACTGACCCGGGAACCGACCGGAAAGCGACCGTGAGAACCATCGACGACCTCCCCCGCAACAGCCCCGGCGCCACCGGCGGCGCGCCCGGCACACCCGGCCCCTCGCTTCGCGGCGGGCCCACCACGGCGGGTACGCTCACCGCCGTGCCACACGCTGATCAGACCCCATCCCTGTCCGCCCCGCCCCGCCCGGAGCGGGTCCGTCCCGTGCCGCTGGCGGAGCTGGCCCGGCGGCTGGGGGTCGCGGCCCCCGAGGGCGACGCGGCCGTCACCGGCATCACCCACGACTCGCGCGCCGTACGGCCCGGCGACATCTACATCGCGCGTCCGGGCGCCCGCTTCCACGGCGCGGACTTCGCCGTCCAGGCGGCCCGCCTGGGCGCCGTCGCGGTGCTCACCGACCCCACGGGCACCGAGCGGGCCGCCGCCACCGGTCTGCCGGTGCTGACGGTGGCCGAGCCGCGCGAGGTGACGGGCGACCTGGCCGCCGCCATCTACGGCGATCCGGGCCGCGACCTGCTGCAGATCGGCATCACCGGCACCTCCGGCAAGACCACCACCGCCTACCTCATCGAGGGCGGGCTGCGCGCGGCGGCGGGGGAGGGGGAGCCGACCGGGCTGATCGGCACGGTCGAGTCCCGGATCGGCGACGAGCGGATCAAGTCCGAGCGCACCACCCCCGAGGCCACCGAGCTCCAGGCGCTGTTCGCCGTGATGCGCGAGCGCGGGGTGCGCTCGGTGGCCATGGAGGTCTCCAGCCACGCACTGGTGCTGGGCCGGGTGGACGGCTGCGTCTTCGACATCGCCGTCTTCAACAACCTCAGCCCCGAGCACCTGGACTTCCACCCGGACATGGAGGACTACTTCCGGGCGAAGGTGCAGTTGTTCACCAAGGCCCGCTCCCGCGCCGGTGTGGTCAACATCGACGACGAGTACGGGCAGCGGCTGGCCGCCGGCGTCAGCGAGGTCCCCGTCACCACCTTCTCCGCCGAGGGCCACCCGGACGCCGACTGGCGCGCGGACGACGTGGAGATCGGCCCGCTCGGCTCCACCTTCACCGTCATCGGGCCGGACGGCGAGACGGTCCGCGCCGGCGCCCCCCTGCCCGGCCCGTTCAACGTCGCCAACGCGCTCGCGGCCATCACCGCCCTGGTCGCCGCCGGGATCGACCTGAAGACCGCGGCCGAGGGCGTCGCGGCGGTGCCCGGCGTGCCGGGCCGCCTGGAGCGCGTGGACGCCGGCCAGCCGTACCTGGCGGTCGTGGACTACGCGCACAAGCCCGACGCCGTCGACTCCGTGCTGCGCGCCCTGCGCAAGGTCACCGAGGGCCGGGTGCACGCGGTGCTCGGCTGCGGCGGCGACCGCGACCCGCACAAACGCCCCGCCATGGGCGCGGCGCTGGCCCGGCTGGCCGACACCGCCGTCCTGACCTCCGACAACCCGCGCTCGGAGGATCCGCTGGCCATCCTCGCCGCCATGCTCGCGGGCGCGGCCGAGGTCCCCGTCCACGAGCGCGGCACCGTGCTGGTGGAGGAGGACCGGGCCGCGGCCATCGCGGCGGCCGTCGCCCGGGCCGAGCCCGGGGACACGGTGCTGGTGGCCGGCAAGGGCCACGAGCTGGGCCAGGACATCGCCGGAGTGGTCCGCCCCTTCGACGACCGCGAGGTGCTGCGCGAGGCCGTCGAGCACGCGATGGCCGCCCGGCGGGACGCGGGCCGGAACGCCGCGGGCGGCGGGGACACCGGGGAGAGCGCGCCGTGATCCCGATGACCCCCGCGGAGATCGCCGGCATCGTCTCCGGCCGGGTCCACGACATACCGGACCCGGAGCCGACCGTCACCGGCCCCGTGGTCAAGGACTCCCGGGAGGTGCGCCCCGGCGCGCTCTTCGTCGCCTTCGGCGGGGCCCGGGTGGACGGCCACGACTTCGCCGCCCGCGCCGTCGCGGACGGCGCGGCGGCCGTACTGGCCGCCCGGCCCGTCGGTGTGCCCGCGATCGTCGTGGACGACGTGGAGACCGCCCTGGGGGCCCTGGCCCGCCATGTGGTGCGGCGTCTGGGCACCACCGTCGTCGCCCTCACCGGCTCCGCCGGCAAGACCAGCACCAAGGACCTGATCGCCCAGCTCCTGCGGCGGCTGGGCCCGACCGTCTTCACCCCCGGCTCGCTCAACAACGAGATCGGCCTGCCGCTGACCGCGCTGAGCGCCGAGGAGGGCACCCGCCACCTCGTGCTGGAGATGGGCGCCCGCGGCATCGGCCACATCCGCTACCTGACCGAGCTGACCCCGCCGCGCATCGGCGTGGTCCTCAACGTCGGGTCCGCGCACATCGGCGAGTTCGGCGGCCGGGAGCAGATCGCCCTGGCCAAGGGCGAGCTGGTGGAGTCCCTACCGGCGGCGGACGAGGGCGGCGTGGCCGTCCTCAACGCCGACGACCCCCTGGTGCGCGCCATGCGCGCCCGCACCGAGGCACGCGTCCTCCTCTTCGGAGAGGCCGAGGAAGCCGACATCCGTGCCGAGAATGTCCGTCTCACCCCGAAGGGGCAGCCCGCCTTCACCCTCCACACCCCCACCGGGTGCAGCGATGTGACCATGCGCCTGTACGGTGAGCACCACGTGTCGAACGCGCTCGCCGCGGCCGCCGTAGCCCACGAGTTGGGCATGCCCGCCGACGGGATCGCCACCGCGCTCTCCGAGGCCGGCACGCTCTCCCGCTGGCGGATGGAGGTCACCGAGCGCTCGGACGGCGTGACCGTCGTCAACGACGCCTACAACGCGAACCCCGAGTCCGTGCGGGCCGCGCTCCGCGCGCTCGCAGCCATGGGCAAGGGGCGTCGCACGTGGGCGGTGCTCGGCGAGATGGCCGAGCTCGGCGAGGAGTCGCTCGCCGAGCACGACGCGGTCGGACGGATGGCCGTCCGGCTCAACGTCAGCAAGCTCGTGGCGGTCGGCGGCCGGGAGGCCCGCTGGATCGACATGGGCGCCAAGAACGAGGGTTCGTGGGGTGAGGAGTCGGTGCACGTGTCCGACGCGCAGGCGGCAATCGACCTGTTGCGCGACGATCTGCGGCCGGGGGATGTCGTGCTGGTGAAGGCCTCCAGGTCGGCCGGCCTGGAACAGGTGGCGCTCGCGCTGGTCGAGGGCAGGGGTCTTTCCGCCGAGGGCAGGGGAGAGGTCGCCGGCCGATGATGAGGCAGATCCTCTTCTCCGGGGTCATCGGGCTCTTCCTGACCCTGATCGGCACTCCGCTGCTGATCAAGCTGCTGGCCCGCAAGGGCTACGGGCAGTACATCCGCGACGACGGCCCGCGGGACCACCACAGCAAGCGCGGCACCCCCACCATGGGCGGTATCGCCTTCATCCTGGCGACGCTGATCGCCTACGCGCTCACCAAGGTCATCACCGGCGAGCAGCCGTCGTTCTCCGGCGTGCTGGTGCTCTTCCTGATGGCCGGCATGGGCCTGGTCGGCTTCCTCGACGACTACATCAAGATCGTCAAGCAGCGCAGCCTGGGCCTGCGGGCCAAGGCCAAGATGCTCGGCCAGCTCATCGTCGGCATCGCCTTCGCGGTCCTGTCGCTGAACTTCGCCGACGCCCGCGGCCAGACCCCGGCGTCCACCAAGCTCTCCTTCATCCAGGACTTCGGCTGGTCGATCGGGCCGGTGCTCTTCGTGATCTGGGCGCTGTTCATGATCCTGGCGATGTCCAACGGCGTGAACCTCACCGACGGCCTCGACGGCCTGGCCACCGGCGCCTCGGTGATGGTCTTCGGCGCCTACACCTTCATCGGGGTGTGGCAGCACCAGGACTCCTGCGCCATCACCGGCAGTCCGAGCTGCTTCGAGGTGCGCGACCCGCTGGACCTGGCGGTCGTCGCCTCGGCCCTGATGGGCGCCTGCTTCGGCTTCCTGTGGTGGAACACCTCGCCCGCCAAGATCTTCATGGGCGACACCGGCTCGCTGGCCCTGGGCGGCGCGCTGGCCGGCCTGGCCATCGTCTCCCGCACCGAGCTGCTGCTCGCCCTGCTCGGCGGTCTGTTCGTCCTCATCACCATGTCCGTCGTCATCCAGGTCGGCTCGTTCCGGCTGACGGGCAAGCGGGTCTTCAGAATGGCGCCGCTCCAGCACCACTTCGAGCTCAAGGGCTGGAGCGAAGTGCTGGTCGTGGTCCGCTTCTGGATCATCCAGGGCATGTGCGTGATCGTCGGAATCGGCCTGTTCTACGCCGGCTGGGCGGCCGGGAAATGACGCGCGGCCCCGTCGGCGAGGAGTTCGCCGGAAAGCACGTCACCGTCGCCGGCCTCGGCGTCTCCGGGATCCCCGCCGCGCGCGTACTGCGGTCCCTGGGAGCGGAGGTGACGGTCGTCAACGACGGCGACGACGAACGCGCCCGGCGGCAGGCGGCCGAACTGCGGGAGCTGGGGGCCGCGGTGCGCCTCGGCGACGGGGCCACCCTGCCCGAGGGCACCGAGCTGGTCGTCACCACGCCCGGCTGGCGGCCGGACAAGCCGCTGTTCGCGGCGGCCGAGGCCGCGGGCGTACCGGTGTGGGGCGACGTGGAGCTGGCCTGGCGGCTGCGCGGCCCCGGCGCCGCGCCCTGGCTGGCCGTCACCGGCACCAACGGCAAGACCACCACGGTGCGGATGCTCGCCTCCATCCTGGAGGCCGCCGGGCTGCGCACCGCGGCGGTCGGCAACATCGGCGTCTCACTGCTGGACGCGGTCCTGGGCGGCGAACCGTACGACGTGCTCGCGGTGGAGCTGTCCAGCTACCAGCTCCACTGGTCCTCCTCGGTGCGCCCCCACTCGGCCGCGGTGCTCAACCTGGCGCCCGACCACCTCGACTGGCACGGCTCGATGGAGGCGTACGCCGCCGACAAGGGCCGGATCTACGAGGGCAACGAGGTCGCCTGCGTCTACAACACCGCCGACCCCCTCACCGAGGAGCTGGTGCGCCGCGCCGACGTGGTGGAGGGCTGCCGGGCCGTCGGCTTCACCCTCGGCGCCCCCGCACCGTCCCAACTCGGCGTCGTGGACGGCGTACTGGTGGACCGGGCCTTCGTCCCCGACCGGCACAGGCAGGCCCAGGAGCTGGCCGAGGTCACGGACGTCGAGCCCCCCGCCCCGCACAACATCGCCAACGCCCTGGCCGCCGCGGCCCTGGCCCGCGCCTTCGGCGTGGAGCCGGCGGCGGTACGCGACGGCCTGCGCGCCTTCCGGCCCGACCCGCACCGCATCGAGCATGTCGCCGAGGCGGGGCAGGTGGCCTACGTCGACGACTCCAAGGCCACCAACACCCATGCAGCCGAGGCGTCGCTGAACGCCTACGACCCGGTGGTGTGGATCGCCGGAGGACTGGCCAAGGGAGCCGTCTTCGACGAGCTGGTGGCCGGGGCCGCGAAGCGGCTGCGCGGGGCGGTGCTGATCGGCGCGGACCGGCACCTGATCCGTGAAGCGCTGGCGCGACACGCCCCGGATGTCCCGGTCGTCGATCTCGACCGGACCGACACTGGGGCGATGGCGGCGGCGGTCGGCGAGGCCGCCCGGCTGGCCCGCCCCGGGGACACCGTCCTGCTGGCTCCGGCCTGCGCCTCGATGGACATGTTCACCAACTACCACGCGCGCGGGGAGGCCTTCGCCGCCGCGGTCCGCGACCTGGCCGCGGACCGCCCGGCGGCGCGGGAGCGATAACCCGCCGGTCCCCGCGCCACGGACCGGCGACCGGGGAGACAGGAGGGGACGGATGACGGCCGAGCGACCCGTACCGCCCGCGACGGCGGCCGCCACCGGCCCGGTGGGCCGCTTCCTGGCGGCCGTCGCCGCGGCGGTACCGGCCGTGTCCGCCCGGCCCGTCCCGGCGCCG
>NZ_JBSVCZ010000044.1:0-24311 GCF_054072955.1 Streptomyces sp. SS8 | reverse complement strand
GAAAACACACCACCCCCGGAGAAGGCACGGGGGTGGTGTGTTTTCAAGTATGAGTCGTTCTTTCATTTGACGACAGTGAGCGCTGGCCGGACAGGGGCGCTTAGTTGTTCTCCGCCTTCATACCTGAGAGGAACGAGGCCGAATACGTAGTGGTTGAGTTCTTCCGGGTAGATGTTGACAACTTTGGCGATGTCGTGGGGTGTCATGCTTTTATCGCGAATGGCTTTGAAAACCTTGGCGAGTAGCTTGCTGCTCTCGCGGGTCATAGTGGACCCTGGTTCGCCTTTTCGGTAGCCAAGCTGTGCGAGTTGTTTCGCGGTCTGCTGGAATCGCCATTCGGAGAGTTGTTTCATGGTTCGGAGGCGATAGGCGAATGCCATGGCGGATACGCCCCAGCGTCGTTTGGCGCTCAGGATGCGTTCGACGCTGGCGTTGTGCACCTGCTGAGCGAGGATGCCGGCCCGCGGCATGAGGAAGGCGGAGGCGAAGGCGTCCGCGGCGGCTTCAGCCTCGGGTCCTCGGGGGGAGTGGTAGCCGCTGTGCAGGACGAGGTGGCCGAGTTCGTGGGCGGCGTCGAAGCGTCCTCGCTCTCCGGTCTTGCGGGTGTTGAGCAGAACGTAGGGGGTGCCGTGCCTGATGGTGGAGAAGGCGTCGGCGTCCAGGCAGTCGGGGGCGAGGGAGAAGACGCGTACGCCGTGTGCCTCGAGGAGGTGGACCATGTTGGGGGCGGGGGCTTCGCCCAGGCCCCAGTCGGCGCGGACCTGTTCGGCCGCGGCCTCGGGGGATAGCTCGGGGTAGGCCGGCACGTCGGGCTGGGGGAGGAAGAAGTTGTCTTCCATCCACAGATTCAAGGTGGCGGCGATGGCACCGCAGCTGAGGGCGCTGTCGCGTTCCGCGGCGCTCATTTTGGAAGGAGCGCGGAAGCTGACGGCGCCGGGCACCATCTCGGGCGCCGGTGGGGCGTGAAAGAAGGACACGGGGAAGCGCAGGGCCGCGGCGAGTGAGGAAAGTGTCTCCTCCGATGGATTTTTTCTGGCGTTTTCGAAGGCGGTGATGCTCTGCGCGGAGTATCCCGATTCACGGGACAAGGCAGCCAGAGTCATGCGCCTTCGCTTGCGCGCCAGTACCAGCCTTTCGGGGGTGAACACTTTCCTCAGCTCCCGTGCGTGCCGCTTGTTTACTGTTCCTTGGCCTGGACCGGGAAGTCGAGTTCGATGGTCTCCTCGGCGGCGTCCAGGAGAGCCACGTCGACCCCCGGATCGGTGCGAGTGAACAGCGGAATGCGTTCGCTCCACTCGTTGACGAATTTCCCTTCCATTTTCACGGGAAGGGCCAGTTCGGCCGCGAGGAAACCGTTCTCATTGCGTTCGTAGAGGAGGAACCACAGCGGCATGGAGTCGAGCTCCTGGCCGAACCGGGCTTCGTCGCGGGACTGGATAATGTACTGCCCGCTGCGCTCGTAGCGGGCGTTGTCCTCCACCAGCTGGGCCATGACGCGGCCCTTGGGGTTCTTCGACCTGACCTGGCAGTCCAGGTCGCCCACGCCTCCGGAGCCACTGATCGCGGTGATCGCGTGGCTGCCGGAAGGGTGCACCACGCGCAGGATGCTGTCGCGCGGCGTCCACTTCCACACCGGCGTCTGGTTCTCGGCGTCGGTCAGGTACTGGGCGAGATAGCGGTTGGCCCTGCTCCAGAACGTGATGCCGGCCATCGCGGGGGCGTCGAACTCGGTACACATCCGCGCCTGCGCGGCCGCCCAGTCCAGCGCGTCCTCGAATAAGCCCCTCGTCACGCCGAGCTGCGCCAGCCTGGTCTCAACTTCCCGTGCTTCGCTGCCGTTCACGGCACCCTCCCTGTATAGGTTTCACAAACCGTACCTGAGACGAGGTGCGATTTTTGAAACCTACTGGATCATTGCACAATTGTTCGAGCCTGTCATGCAGGCCGCACCGACACCCCGCCTGGTGGGTTCCTGCGGCCGCTCGAGGTCGAGTCTGGCCGGGATCGCGACCTGCTGCCGCAGACGCTCCGGGCCGCAGTCCTGGAGCGCCTCAATGCCGCCTACCACGCCGGCGATGCCCTCCACGGTCCGGAGCTGGGCGTCGGCGGCTTGGGCGAGGCGGGCAAGCCTCTGGGCCGACCCTTCGGTTCGTTGCCGGGCACCCCCTTGTCGGCCTTGTGATCGACGGCGGACAAGGGGGTGTCCGGCTTCGGATCGCAAGGCCAGACCAGCTGTGGCCTCCCGGCGGGGGTTGCACCCGAAGGAGGCCGCACAGGCGGCTGGAGGGTTGCCCCCGGCAGGGGGCCGGGACCACTGCCGCCCGTGGAAGCCACCCATATCGGATACCACCTGTTCTCGCAGGCCAGCACCCGTGGGCAAGCCAACCAGCGGCGCCGACACCTCTTCCAGCAGCCAGCCTGGAAGAAGTCCATGGCTGCCCGACGCCACGGCCGGCCGCGCAGGCGGACACCGTGGGCGAGGTCTTCTCCCCAGTCTTCTGCGGAGTCTTCCTCCAGGTCTTCTCCCAGGTCTTCTCACCTGGGCGCGCCGGGCCGGTATCCGCGCAGGCCACGAGCCTGGCCAAGGGGGCCGGCGGCCGCCGACTACTTCCCTGGAACACCCCTTCGGGCCGGAGCGGGCCCGCAGGTCCCATCCTGGGTCGCGCCCTCGGTCCTGTCCTGGGTCGCAGCCCGAGTCGCGCCCTGGGTCGCATCGGTGTGTCCGCCGCCTCGATGCGCGGATGCGGCCCCGACCTGGTGGACAAGGGGCGCCGCAGCACACCGCGCGGACGCCGACTTCTTGCCGTGGCCGCACCCCGCCCGCAGCAGACCGGCAAGACCCCGGCCGCGCCGCCTCGCCCGTACGCACCACGCACGACACGCGATGGCCGGCCCCGGAGCCACCCCGGCCGAAAGGACCCACCAGAGCCCGTGCGCATACGTACGCCCGTAGCGGCGGCAGACCTTCACCCCGGACCGGCCGGAGCGAACCAGCGGTGAACGGCCACCAGCCACGGACCACCGGCCCGGCGGTGATGGCGAGCACGGAGCGTGACCCGGGGTGCGTCTGCCTCCCAGACTCCCAGGCCGCCTCCCAGAAACGCGCCCACCTGGGAACCCGCGTCCCCAACCTCCCAGACATTCGCGGCACATTCGGGCATTGCACTTCCCAAGCTCCCAGCTGCCTCACCGGTGATCTGGGAGCTTGAGATGTAACCGAGCGTGACAACCGGCACCGGTCGGGACCGGGACCGGCGGCCGGTTTCATGAATCCGACCGCACCCGAGCGCTGCACAGCCACCCTGGATGGGTCTCGCGCCGTGACCGGCGGGCGCGCGGGTCGCTGGGTGGGGTATCCCGCGCGGCTCGGGTCCCCTCCGACTGAGCGCCACAGTTGGCCAGTCAGAGCTTCTCACTTGGCCGGATGGATCCGCAGGGGTGAGGCAAACTCCTCCTATCGCGTCGTGTACGACCTCTTATGCGAAGTGAAGTAGGTCACAGGAGGGTCTCAAGTTTTATTGCCGTTGTCCGTCCGCGCCGGGACCGAGAGGGGAAAGCTGCCGCGCCGATCCGCGAGGAGAGTCACCTCATGTCCCTGAACATCCCACGCCGCATCCCGATCCCGGAGGCCAAGGCCGTCGTCAACGCCTCACGCCAGCGGCGCGGCCTGCCCGCTGTCGATGTCAGCCTTGTCGTGCGGACCGAGCGGTTCTTCACGGCTCCCCCCGACGCGACGCTCGCACCGGGCGTACAGACGGAGGCCGTGATCCCGGTCAACTGGGGCGTGGACGGGGGGCTGGTCGCCGTCCACTCGGACGGGACGGTCGCCACCCGGCCGCTGGGGGAGCACCCTCCGAAGGAGGTACTCAAGCTCGGCTACCGTAACCTTCTCAGCTTCGGCGACGACTATGCCGCGGTCCCCACCGTGGAGCCGACGGGTGAGTCGATCACCGCCGGCTTCCTTGAGATGGGGCGGCCCGTACCGGACGTCGTCCGAGCGCTGAATGCCCGGCAGGCCGCCCTGACGGGAGACAGCGCCAGCGTCGAAACCTTCACCCGGGAGGGACTCGGCCTCTGGAGCGGCTGGTGCGAGCCAGTGTCAACTGCCCTTATCGGCACATGGGCCGACCCGTTGTTCAGTGAGGGCCGACTTTCCCCGGACGCGCTGAAGTCCCTCAAGCACGAGGCACGCACCCTCAACAAGCAGCTGACCCCGCTCTGGCGGCGCAAGCTCAACGCCGGCCGCCTCTGGAGTCTCGACTTCTCCTTCGGGGACGGCATGACCATGTACGACGTCGTTGCCAGCAGCCCCGACCCATACGAGGTCCTGACCGGCACGCTGCCCGACGAACCTCGCATCGCCGCGGTCCTCGCCCAACTCACCCCGGTTGAGCGCGCAGTCGCGATGGCCTGGGCTAACACGCGCACCACCACCTGGACCGAGGCCGCAGCCATCGTCACCGAGCTGGACACGCCCCTGGCCGTCGGCCTTGACCCGGCCGCCCTAGGCACGCGGGTGCGTCGCAAGCTCCAGCGCCTCGGCGCCCGGTACGTCGAGCGTGCCACTGCGGCCGCTGCCTGGCGCCAGGAGCGGGCATGACCTTGACCGCCCTGCTCCTGATCATGCTGCTGTTCGTGGTGACACTGCTCGTCGGCGGAGGGGTCCTAGCCCTGCTACTGCACCGACCCACCTGGGCCACCCCCGTCACCGCTGCGCTCGCCGCCATGATGCTTATAGCCACCGTTGTCAGCGTGCTCGTCGCCGTCACCCGCAGATGAGCTCACCTGGGCGGCACGCGCGGACGTGCCGCCCAGGCGAATCTGCCGTGCCTTCTGTGACTGAGCGCTTCAGTTGGCGGGTTGAGCGAGGCCGCGCCTTGGCCCAGCACAGCGGCTGTACCGAGGCGTGATTGGTCGCGGCAAGCACGAACTTGCTATACCTCGCCGCCCTCCTCCCAACGGCACTCAGTGCAGCGCACCCCGGCGTAGTGGTCTCCGCGGTCGTAGTCGGTCGCACCCCACTGTTCGAGCTTGGCTGGCGGAGCGCCGCAGTTGGGGCAGATCACGTAGACGCCGGCTCCGTGAAAGGACACGGCCTCGATGGTCGCCTCGTCCAGGAGCTGTTGGACGCCCTGAAGGAATCCGGTGGTATCGACGCCCAAGATCTTGTTGACGGCTGTCTGGTCGTCGTCTTCGGTCACGGAGACCCGGTACAGGGGGCGGAGGAGCGCCGGGAGTGGCGTGTCGTCCAGGCAGACTGGGATGATCCTAAGTCCATCTTCCAGTCGCCGGATGATCGCAGTCTCCAACTCGGACTTGACCCACTCCGACGTGCTGGCGTGCTCGGACCAGCAGACGAGCACGGTGTCGACCGTGTCCAAGGCGACCCCGACTTTGCCAGGTATGGAGTCGCCGGGGCTCAGTTCCCACTCATCGAGCCAGATGTCCACGCCGCCCAACCGCAGCTTCGTGGCGAAGGAGCGAACGGCAGGCTTGTCCTTATGGTTGTGGGAAACGAACGCGCGCACTGCTGCTCCTTGTCATCCCAAAGGCCTAGCGCCAGGTTATCGTCAAGATGACGCTTTCGCATCCGCATTCATCAGGCACTCCGACTCGCAGGATGCACAAGGCGCCGTCGTGGGCTTGCAGTTGCCAGAAAGCAGAGAAGGCGCACCCGAAGGTTCGCCTTCTCTGCCGCCTTCCTGGACCGCAAGCGCTCACCTCGCTAAGTACAGCGCTCACCCGCCAACTAAAACGCTCAGTCACACCTCTGCCGCGCGCTGTCCGGTCGCGGTGGGTCAGATGTCGAAGTCGATGTAGTCGATGTCGGTGAACTCCACCATCAGGCCCGGCGCGCGGTGGCCGCCGTCGCGGAAGTAGACCTCCTGGAGGCCTTCGGCGACCACGGCCTGGAGCTGGGTGTCGGTGGCGCCGGCGGCCTGGGCGTCGAAGAGGCGGGCGGCGTAGACGGGCGGGAGGTGCTGGGTGATGCGCCGCATCCGGCCGTCGTCGCTGGTGCCGGGGGCGGCGGTGAACCCGAACCTCGCGCGGGACTCCACCACGATCCCGCCGGTGGTCGCGGCCCGGCGGCGGGCCCGCTGGCGCACCCGCGGCTGCCACCGGGTGCGCACCTCGCCCGCCAGGCGGTCCGCCAGCTCCGGGCGGGGGGTTTTGATCTGGCCCTTGACGTACCGCTCCACGGTGCGCTGGGAGACGCCCAGCAGCCGGGCGACGGCGCGGGTGCTCTTCTCGGTCTTGACCAGGAACCGCATCTGCGCGCCGGCGGTTTTGGGGACCGGGCGGGTGAACGCCTCCTCGGCTGCCCGGTCCAGGCCGTCCCCGATGATGCCCACTCTCGTGACTCCTTCCGTGATCGTCTGTGCGGGCCGCTGAGCGCCGATCTTCCTCCCCGGCGAACGGAGAGTCGTGCGCGGCGTGTTCAGGCGCTCAGCGGCCGCCTGGCGGCTTCTGCGGGGGTGTTCAGGTCTGGTGCATGTCGACGAAGCGTGAGTAGTGGAGCTGGCCGGCGACGGTCACGGCCGCCAGGGGGCCGAACCGGTTCTTCTCGATGACGAGGTCGACTTCGCCGGCCCGCGGTGATTCCGGCTGGGCCATGTCGGGCCGCTCCACCTTGATGACGACGGAGGCGTCGTTCTTGATCGCCCTCGATTCGCGCATCAGGCCGTCGTCGTTGAGCTGGGACAGGGCGATGACGTGGCAGTCGAGCTCGACCGCGAGGTTCTTCAGTCCGCGGGAGACGGACGCGACGACCTGCTCGCGGGTCATGTTGCGGCGCTGCTCGATCTCGACGAGCTGGAGGTAGTCGACGACCAGGAGCTGGAGGCCGCCGGCGCGGACGCAGGAGCGCGCTGTGGCCGCGATGTCGGCCAGCGATGCGCCGTCGGGCCGGTAGACCCGCAGCGGCAGCTTCCGGAACAGCTCCGGGCCGAGGCGGTGGACGGTCTCCCAGCCCTCCTTGGTGAGGCCGCCCTGGTGGGTGAGGTGGTGCAGCGGGATCTTCCCCTCGGCGGCGGTGATCTTCTGCATCAGTTCGGTGCCGCTCATCTCCAGCGAGGAGAACAGCACCTGCGCGCCGGTCTTGGCGGCCGCGACGGCCGCGTTCAGCGCCAGCGTCGACTTGCCGGCGCCGGACTGCGCCGCGATGACGGTGACGTTGCCCGGGTGCATGCCCGAGGTGATCGCGTCGAGGTCGGAGAACCCGTAGGTCAGGCCCATCCGCTTGCCGTCCTGGATGGCCTCCAGTTCCTCGACGAACCCCAGGTACAGGTCGTCGACGGTGGGCGGTGCCTGGTGCAGGCCCGGGGTGCCCGCGATGATCTCGGTGAGCTGCTGTTCGACGAGCTCGCGGACCTCGCCTTCGTCGCCCTCCTCGCTGTGGGCGTACTGCAGGATGCGCTGGGCTGCCTCGATCACCCCGCGGCGGTATGCCTTGGCCCGCACGATCTGGGCGTAGTGCGGCCCGGTCGCCGCGGTGGGTACGGCCTGGGCGCAGCCGTGCAGGTAGCCGGCACCGCCGACGCGGGCGAGTTCCCCGCGCTCGGTGAGCTCTTCGGTGACGGTGAGGACGTCGACCGGCTCACCGGCCTCGTGCAGGGCGCAGATGGCGCGGTGGATGGTGCCGTGCGCGGGCCGGTAGTAGTCCTCGGCCACCAGGCCCGTCTCCAGGATCTCGGAGAAGTACTGGTGGCTGGCCGTGCTCGGGCTGCCGGAGAGCAGCAGCGCGCCGATCACGGCCTGCTCGGCCTCGAGGTTCTGCGGAGGAGTGCGGGTGGACGCGCCGGCGGGGGCTTCCTGGGGCGGGATAGTGGACACTGGTGGTCTCCCTGTTCGGTGAAGTGGGCAGGGGGTGGCGGGCCGTTCCCGGGCGATGGGAGCGGCCCGCACTGGGTGTCAGGCCGGTACGGCCAGGGCGCAGTCGACGCAGCCCCGCCGGTAGCGGCTGGGGTGGTCCGGGCACCGCTCACGACCGCCGGCGCCCTGCGCCGCGGCGCCGTCGGCCGTGCCTCCGGTGGTGGCCTTGGCGTACAGCCTCAGGTCCTGCACCCAGCCGAGCAGGCACTTTGACCACGACACCGCGCCGCGGGTGTTCTTCAGCACGTCGGCTTCCAGCAGTTCGCGCTGGGCGTCGGTCATCTCCGTCAGGGGCGGCCAGCCCTGTGTGCGCATCGTCCGCAGCAGAGGCCGCGCGCAGCGGTGAGCCGTCTTCGCGCCGGCTTGCCAGCGGTTCATGCCCTGGAGGAACTGCGCGGCGGCGGTGAGTTCCTCGGGGGAGAACTCCGCCGCCTCCTCCCTCTGTGACGGGAGCGACCCGGTGGGGCTGGAGGGGGTAGGGGGAGGAGGATCCTCCTCCTCCGGGGGGTGTGGGGGGGGAGCGGTACTACGTCCCGGAACCCGGGATGTGTTCTGACCTGCGGGAACGCCTCGGATTCCACGTCCCGGAACGCCGGATGTGGCGTTACCACGTCCCGGGTTCCGGGACGTGTTCTGACCTGCGGTTTTACCTTCTTCCCCGAACTCCACGTCCGGCGTTCCGGGACGTGTTCCCACCTGCGGCTTTACCTCACCGTGACCTTCGGTCTCGGGGGCGGGAACGTGGTCGGGATTCCATGCCGGGTTGTCGAACGCCTCGTACACCACCGGGCCCAGCCGTCCCGGCTTGTCCGGGTGAGGCAGCCGTGTGCGGCGCAGGTAGCCGGCGTCCAGCAGGCGGGCGAACGACTCGTACACCGCGTTCTTGCCGACCAGCTCGCTGGCGTTCTTCGCGGACCGGATGCCCCGCGCCTGGAGTTGCTGCCACACCGTCATCGGCGTGCACTCGATCTTGGACGCCAGGTTGAACATCACCTGCAGCATCACGACGTAGTCCAGCGTGTGGACCAGGTCCGAACCGATCCCCAGATGCCGGGGAACCGACACCCCGGACACCGGCGCTTGCGCCTGGACGACCTTCCCCGCGCCGTCGATACGGTCGCGCTCCTCCCCGCTCATCGAGCCACCCCCATAGCGAGACCAGACGGGCGGACCACGGCGTGCAGTTGCTGCTGCACCAGGCGCAGCGCACCGCGCGCACGGGCGGCAGCCGACGCCGGACAGACCGGACGAGAGGCAGGCGCATTCATGTCGCCGATCATCAAGGCAACTGCCTGTGGATAGATTTCGTCGGCCGCCCGAGGCAGGGGCGCCGGGCGGCCGGGCCGCTCTTGGCGGAGCGCGACGCCACCCCGGCCCGGCCGGGCGAGGACGGGGGAGAAGCCGCGCGGGTGCGACGGCGAGGAGTAGCCCGCCGGTGATCGGCGGGAGGTGGAGCGGTGGTTCACGTTGGTTCCCCTGGGGGTAGGGGAGCCGCGAAACAGAGGTGCTGACCAGCAAAAATCGGGCGTATCGGTGGCCTGTGCTGGGCATCAGGCACACCACCCGCTTATGCTGGGTACAGGTGACCACGGGGGTCCGAGAGGATCCCGGTCCCCAGCGCGGTCACCGCGCTGCTTCACGACTCAGGCTTGGAGGCTGGAGAGTCGTAACTGGTGAAAGGCCGTTCCTGTTGGCGCAGGGGCGGCCATCACCATTTTTGGCTACGTGCAGATCCTAGGCTGATCGCTTACTGCTTAGGTGGGCGTCCACCTCGTTTAGCTGTTCCGATGGGTAACGGATAACGTCGGCCGGCCGTTGACCGAGCCACCCAGACTTACGGTGCTTCGGAGCTTCTGTGCGCACATGCTGAAACCCTTCGTGGAGGTAGAACCGCTGGAGGCGTTCGTTGTCCCGCCAGCAGTCAAGACGCACCCATGGCAACGCCGCTGCCTGCGCTTTTCGGCAAGCGAAGTCGAGCAGGCGTCCTCCCAGATGGCTTCCCGCGGCTGATCGTGTTGTGATCAGCTTGGCTACGTAGATGGCTGACTGAGGGGCGTCTTCGGGGTGCCAGAAATCGAGGTCCGGGCCGGTAAGCGTGATCGTTGCGGTGATGGCACTGTGGTCTTCGACGACCCACGTTCGGCCAGCTGCGATGTCGGCTCGCCACTTAACCAGTGCTGGCCCACGAGTCGCTGGGTCACGCCACTGGTCGATACCGGAAGCGGCCAGCCACTTCTCCGCTTCCTCTCGTAGGCCCATCAGCGACAGCTCGTCATCGGGTAGGGCCTGCCTGATGCGTTCCGTGGGCACTAGACCTCCAGCTCGTACACGAGGCGGTTGCGATCGCCTGGCGCAATCGTCTGCATCACACGTACTGGTACGTCATCGGCTCCGTAGCCGATGCGGACGTGCTGACAGACAGGAGTGCCCACAGACAGTTCCAGCAGCCGCGACTCGTCCGGAGTGGGCATGCGGACGGTGATCTCATCCCTGAGCCGACGTTGAGGGTGCCCGATTGCCGCCAGGATGCCGCCGGGCATAGCAACGTCCCGTTGCTCCATCAACGGAGTGTCCCTTGCTACGCGCTCGGGGAACCAAGACGTTGAAAGTTGGTAAGGGCGGTTATCAACCGTTCGACGCCTGCTGCGGCGCACCACCATGGCCCCCGGCGCCAAGTGCAGCCACTCGGAGACATGTGATGGTGCGGGTTCGATGCTGACGGTGACCTCTTGGTGGGGCTCTCGGCCCTGCTCTTTTACTCCAGCTGACCAGTCATCAACACCCCGAGCGGGATCATCGCGCCGAGTGCCGCGCTCGTAGGCTGTAAGGCTCCAGGTCAGAGGCGCATACGTACGGACTGTGCGTCCCAGGCGCCCACGACCTGCAGTGATCAGACCTTCTTGCTCCAGCCGCATCAGTGCTGTTCGAACCGTGTTGCGGCTGACCCGGTGAAGTTCGGCAAGGTGGAGTTCGCCCGGCACCTGGTCACCGTCTCTCAGCTCGGCTCGCTCAATGCGGCCTCGGACGTCGTCGTAGACGACCTCCCAGCGTGACCGGCTCACCGCAGCTCCTTCCTAATGTTGGTTCTGTCGGTACATTACTCGATCCCCGGGGGGCGCTCAACGAGTAGAGGAGTGCGCTGCCTGCACTTCTGTTGGGTCTGTTGCGTCCGTCAGTTTTGTAGGTACAGTACCCACCGTCATCGGGACGCTCGTTTCCTGACATCGCTGCGCACACCCTCGTGGAGGAAGCCATGCCCCTGTCCTTGGTTCAACCCGTGTCCGTCGCTGCCTCGATGGAGGTACTGGCCAGCGCTTACGAGCAGTACGGCAACCGGCTGCTGGCGTACGTCGCTGACCGGGTGCCGGCCTACCACTGGCCCGAGGCCGAGGACCTGGCGCAGGACGTGTGGGAGTACGCCCTGACCCACGCCGACCTCACCGTGCCCGGTGTCGACGAGTCCGGGCTGCCGGTGTGGCTGGCGGCGACCGCCCGCACGGTGATCCGCCGTCACCTCACCCCGGCCGCCCCCGGCCACGGCACCGACTGGGCCGCGCTCGCCCAGGCCCTCGGCCCCGCGCACACCTGGCCCGCCCACTGGCACCAGGTCCTCGCCGACCGCGGCCAGGACGCGCTGCTGCGCCTGGCCGCGGTCGAGCTGGCCGACGACGGCCACGCCTCCGCCGTCCCGGCCGCCCTCGCCGCCTGACCCTCCCGCTCCTTCTTCTGCGCGCCTGGCTCTGCCTGGCCCCCGCGTACCGCCCCGCACCACCGGCGGGACGTGGGAGTCAGGGACCGGCCAGGACCGGACCCTCAGCCAGACCAACCGCCCGGACGGCAGCGCGTGATGGCGGCCCGAAGGAAGCGAACGATCTTTCACAACTCCAGATGGGACACCCGGAGCCACGACAAGCCGGCACCCCCGAGCAAGAGACCTGCGGAGGGATGCCACCAGGTGAGTCCTCTGGTCACCCGGGATCAGGCAACTGCGACAAGCCGGCCCTGCCTGCGCGACTAGCTACGCACCTTCTCCCATGCCGCCCCTCACGGAGCGGACAAGTGATCCGTACGCGCAGGTGAGACAAGGGCGAAGATCGCGGGCCCCGCTGGAGCACGACCGGTTCGAGTCCGGTCCGGGGCACTGCGGCACCCACGTGCCGCTCGGGGCCGGACATCCCGTCCCCGCACCACCAAGAGCGCCGCCCAGGAGGTAGGAGTCCCGGGCGGCGCGATACAGGAACTGCGAAGGAGTCCCTGTGATCACCATCCTGGCACGCGCCGTACTCGCGGTGCACCCCACCGGCGACAGCGACCCGGACATGGACGAGGCCCTGCGCCGAGTCCGGGCGGGAGGCGCCCGATGACCACCACCGTCCGCCGCGCGTTGCGGCACCTGGTGACCGTCGGCTGGCGGTGCTGGATCTGCGGCACCGAGGTGGACGACTACCTCACCTCCTGCCCGATCAACCACTGACGGGGGGAGACGCACGTGTCCAAGCAGCCGCTGCCGATCCGGCCGACCCCGCACGAGCGGGACGGCCGCACCGAGGCCCCGGCCCCGGCCCGGCCGCACCCTTCCACCGCCCTGCCGGAGGCCTGATCTCCGGCATAGCCGCCGCCCGCGCCGCACAGCAGTACGCGGCGCGGGCGGCTTCCGTCTACGGCACCCGACACCCGCTGGCCCGCGCGCTCCTGGCGGCCGCCGCCACGGCGGCCGCCAGGGCGTGGGAGGCCGGCCACCGGGTCGCCGACGTCCACCCACTCCGCCACCGCAGGAAGGAACCCGACCCCATGCAGCGCGCCGGCGACTACCCCGCCGGCCTCGAGAACTGACGGCTGCCCAGGCCCCGCCCGCCACCCGCGTGGTGTCGGGCGGGGGTGGGGAGCCGGGACAGCCCCGGCCCGTCCGCACACAGGAGACCTCCATGCGCGCCACGACCATTCCCGCCAGCCGCGAGCAGCTCCGCGCCACCTACCCGGGCGGTAGCTACGTCCTCTACCGCGACCCCGCCCTCTACCTCACCGGCCGGCCCGGCCACACCACCATCTGCCGGGTCCGCGGCCTGGACTCGAACTTCAACCAGCTGCACCTGGCCGACCTGCGCACCGGCGCCTCCCACATCGTCGACCCGGCCTACGTCCGCCCGATCACCTCCGCCGAGATCATGCGTGACATCGACACGGCCGCCCTAGAGCACTCCGGGGACCTCCTGACCGCCGGCGACGCCTGGCTCCGCCAGCAGCGCAAGACCCGCGCCCGCGCCTGACCACCCGCAGACCGGCTGCCCCGGCCCCGCCCGCCACCTGCGTGGTGCCGGGCGGGGCCGGGGCAGCCCGGACCACCCTCCACGACGACGACAGGAGTTCCTGTACATGGCCTTCGACATGAGCACGTTCGGTGGGAGCCGCTGGGTCAAGTCCCACCCGAACCGCGTCCACACCCACGGCTCGACCGAGCCGGTCCTGAGCGTGCTGGACGTGCGCGGTTTCGAGCTGCACGACCTGTTCCTGATCGGCCTCAACGACTCCTGCGGAACGCTCGTGCTGCCCAGCGAGTCCCGTGCCGAGAACGCGGCGGCCGCCCTGGAGCCCGCCTTCGCCACCCGGGTCTACCTCTTCGGCAACCGGGACGGCGAGGACCTGTGGGCCACGGACTACACCCGCCGCGCCCTGGACGGCTCGGAGCCGAGCCGCTTCATCACCGACCTGACCCTCAAGGACGGCCGCTGGGTGCGCTGACGCGCACCGGCCCGCCACCCCCGCCCGACCCCTGCAAGAAGGAGAGAAGAGATGAAACACCTCGCACGACTCCGCGCGGCCACCGGCCGCGTGAACGTGTTCGCCGTCGTCGAGCGACTGCTGACCCTGGCATCGCTGGTGCTGGTCGCCGTCACCGTCGGCGGCGAGCTCGGGCAGAAGCTCGGCCTGACCGGCACCCTCGGCACGGTGGTGGCCTGGACGATCGCGCTGGTCTACGACGCGCTGTGGATCGGCGCGCTGCGCATGTCCGAGGTCGCCATCCGGCAGCGCTCCCGCACCGGCATGACGGTGATGCTGGGCCTGTCCGCGGCCGCGGTCGCCGTCTCCACGACCGTGCTCATCAAGCTGGGGCACGCCGAGATCTTCGCGGGCGTCCCCGTCGCCGCGGCCGCGTTCATGGGGCTGCGCCTGTTCGCCGGCCACGTGCTCGCCGACGCCGGCACCGCCCAGGCGATCGCCGACCAGGACGCCGCCGACCGCAACGCCCGCGCCCTGGCCGCCGCCGGCGCCCGGCACCTGAAGTCGGAGGCCACCACCGACGTGGTGACCGAGACCGCCGAGCACCTGGCGGAGATGGCGCGGCAGATCGCCCGTGCCGAGGTCCTCACCGCCGCGCAGGTCCGCATCGACAAGGCCCGCGCCAAGGCCGAGGAGAAGCTGACCAAGGCCGGCAAGGAGCACGGCGAGGCAGCCGCCGCGTTCGCCGCGCGGGACCTGGCGGTCGCCGTGACGCGCCCCGCCGTCACGGCCGGGACCGGCCCGGCCGGTTCCGTCACGCCCGCGCTGCCCACCGGGACCGGTGACGGGGAAACCGTCACGGCGCCCGTGACGGAACCGGCCGCCCGCCGCTCCGCCGCCACGGGCGGACAGCCGGGCGTCACAGCACCCGGCACGCAGGTCAGCGCCGGTGCGGCCGGTCGGCCGTCACAGCCGCAGCACACCAGCCGTGACACCGAACCGGACACCGTCACGGGCGACGCGGCGGACACCGTGACGGAAACCGTCACGGACGACGCGGCGGGCACCGTCACGGATGACCGTGCCGTCACGCTGGAGGAGATCGCGGCCGTGGCGGGCGTGCCAGTGCCCGTGCCGGGCGAGCGCCTGTCCGATGCCCAGCTCGACATCGCGCTGCGCCACCTGCGCTACGCCGCCCGCCCGCCCCGCTCCTACCGCCAGGCCGTCGCCGCCTTCCGCGACGCGGGATATGTCGGCGGGGAGGAGCGGGTGCGCCGCGCCTGGGGCGAGCTGATGTCGCAGGAGGACGACGCCGACGTTGTCGCCGAGGAGAGCGACGAGAGCGAGGACGGCCAGGAGGAGACCGAGGACGACGAGGAGGAGGCCCACCCCGCCCGCCCGTGAGTCCGGCACCACCAGTGAGCCCCAGCCCGCGCGAATCGGGCTGGGGCTCGCTGCGACTGTCGGAACCCAGCAGTCGAGACCCATCACACCACGGCCGGCGCAGATCCGGTGAGTGACCCGGTGAGCGCGTGTCGCAGACCCGGCGAGCAGACCCGGTGAGCACCGGCGTACCCGATCCGGCCGCCAGGCCGGCCAGCATCAACGGAGGCTCCTCATGGACCGCGAGCACAGTCCGCTGCGCGATGTGGCGCAGAACCCCGACGCGTTCACCGCGTACCTGGCCGATGTCCAGCGCGTGCTGCTGGACATCGGCGACAACCTGGAGGTGTTGGCCCGCGAGACGCGCGTGCACTGCCGCCACACCCGCATCGAGGGCGACCGCTGGTACAGCGCCCGGCTGCGGGCGCTGCCGGTGGAAAAGACCCTTCGGGACGTACTCAAGCACCTGCACGCCCTCACCGACGGGCTGGAAAAGAGCACCCACAAGCGCCACGCCCACGACGAGACGGTGAAGGAGGTCACGCGAAAGCGCCGGGAAAACGCGCTGGAAAAGGCACGGAAAAAGCAGGCCGTTTTGCAGCCCGCCCCGAACCCGGCGGAAGGGGTTCCCACGGACCCGAATCCGGGTTATGGTGGTCCTACGTCGATTTACGACCTCGGACGGGAGAAGTCGGCGTGACCGTGTCGACCGGGGGCCGCCCGCTCACCAAAGCCGAGCGGAAGAAATTCAACCGGGCCCAGCACGAGCGGAAAATCCAGGCGGATCTGATCGCCCGACACGGCGAGGAACTCGGGAATTTCTATTTCTGGCTGCGGGTGATGAACATCCGGGGAACCCAGGCATTCCGCGAGGGCGACACCAGCCTCATCCGCGACGTCGCCCTCGCGCTGGAGAACGTCCACCGCCGTCACGGCGGGTAGCGCAGCAAGGCCGCCGAAGGGCCGCCCCCCGAACCCGGGGGCGGCCCTTCGACGTCGCCAACGCGTGCCGCGCGTATCGCGTGCCGCGCGTGACGCGCACGCGCGTACGCGAGGCCGTGACCGCCTGTCAACCCCCTTGCCGAGGAGGGATCGTGTCCGACGACACCGACCACAACGTCATCCAGCTCCCCCCGCGGGACGCGCGGGACGGCGAATCCGGCGCCGTTCCCCAGGCCCCGGACATCGGGAACCTGTTCTTTTCCGAGCCGCCGCGCTCCGGCGACGGAGAAATGCCGGACATCCCGCCGGAGTCCCCGGAGGAGACCACACTCGAAATTCCGGTCGTGCCCCGCCCGATGGACCCGTCGGCCGCATTGGCATCCGAGGGATTTACGGCGGCCCCGGCCGATTCCGATGCGGGAATCGGCGAAGAAGAGGAGGGGGAATACGTTCACCGCCGATCCCTGGCCGATCGGCTCGGTGACTGGCTCGAATACCGGATCGCGCTCGGGCAGGCCCGCATGGAGGCCGAAGCTCCCTATCGCGAGGCAGAAATCGCGCGGAAAGTCGCGCTGCTCCAGGCGAAAACCGACCGCGAAATCGGCCTGCTGAAACAGCAGAACGAGCTGCGCCAGGCTCAACTGAAGGCGCGGACGGACAAGACCGCGGCCGGTGCGAGGTCGAGCGGGGCGGGCGGGTCGTCCTCCTCCGGGATGGGCTCCGACAAGGGGCGAGGCAAGGGCGGCGGTGGCGGCCGGGGCGGCGGGACGAACGGCTCTGGCAGCACCGGCCCCGGCTCCGGCCGGAGCCGTACCGGATCCGGCGGCGGGGGCTCCTCCAAGGGCGGCGGGAAAGGCCCTGGAGGCTCCTCTGGCGGCCGGAGCGGCGGTTCCGGGAGCAGGGAGACCGGCAGCGGTTCCACCGGGCGTCACCGGGGCGATGGCGGCTCCGGCGGGCGCCGCAAGGACTCCGGGGGCTCCGGCCGTTCCGGCGGGACCGGGGCGGGCAGTGACCGGCCCTGGCGGGACCGGGGCCCCAAAGAGCCCAAGAGCCCGAAGTCGCCGAAGGACAAGGACTCGAAGGGGAGCAAGGGCCCCGGGGAGTCCCAGAGGGCGAAGGCGTCGGACTCCAAGGCCGCCAAGGACTCGAAGTCCTCGAGGGACGCCAAGGACTCGAAGGACACCAAGACCAGCAAGACCGGCAAGGACGACAAGAGCAAGGAGAAGGAGAAGGGCGGCAAGGACAAGGCCAAGGAAGCCCCTGGAGCGCCTTCTGGCGCGCCGAAGGACACCCCCGACAAGGAGCCGGGCGAGGGCACCAAAGGCGCCCAGAAGCCGACCGAGGGCCCCGGCGAGGCCGACCCAGGCGGCGCCTCCGAGCCGGGCGGCGGCACACCGAAGGACAGCGACGGCAGCGGCGGCGGCGGCGAGAAGGACCGGTCCGGCAAGGCCAAAAGCGACGAGACGGGGGCCGGGCCCCGGGCGCAGGAGCCGCCCCGCTCGGCACAGCGCGAAGGCCCCAACTACACCGCCGACTTCCCCGGCCGCACCGGCCGTTCCTCCCCGCAGCCCGGCCGGAGCGAGGAGGACATCCCGGACGCGGACATCGTCGAGGACGACCCCCGCCCCGAAGGGCACCGGCCGGGGATCACCACCGGCGCCCCGGGCCTGCCTCCGGCGCCCGAGCCGAGCTTCCCCCGGCCCGGCACCACCCGCCCCGTCCCCGAGGAGGACAACAGCGTGAGCAGCGCGCAGGTCACCACCACATCCGGACAGGCCGGCCTTGGCCGTGAGCACCGGACCGACATCACCTTCGACGGCTACCTGGTGGGGATCGCCAACATCGCGCTCGCCGCCGACGACGACCGGGACCGTGCCGCGTCCCTGGCCACCGCGCTGGGCAAGGTCGCCGGCGCCCTGCGGGAGATGGCCGCCGACCTGGCCGCCGACCACAACGTCGACACGGCCGTCACCGACCTGATCGCGGATCTGGCCGACGCCGCCACCCGGATGAGGGGCCAGGCCGACCGGTGCGCCGACGAGTGCGAAGCCGCCTCCGAGGCCGCCAAGCTCGCGGCCGCCGCGGTCGCCCGCACCTACAGCGAGGACCTCAAGGCGATGGAGGACGCGGGCCTGCGGCAGGCCTCCGCCGCCGCCCACCACGACTGAAGACGGAGAAGGACGAAACGATGAGCAGCAGCCTCACCCCCACCGGCGCCCGCGGCGCGGTGGCCGCGCCGACGGACGGCGACAACCGCTACAAGGCCGTCCAGCACAAGCTCAAGACGCTCGGAACGGCGATGGAGGAGGCCACGGCCGAACTGGAGGCCCTGCAGCGCAGCATGCGCGCGGGCGCCGACCGGGCCGAGTCCCTGGCCGTCGACATCGCAGGCGCCGGCCTGGACCCCAAGTTCGTGGAACTCACCCACCAGGTGGCCGTCGCCCTGGGCGGCGCCGCCACCGAGGCCCGCCGCCTGGACGAGAGTGCCCGGGAGGTCTCCACCCTCACCTCCGAGGCCCGCCGCACCCACGCCCGGCTCTACAGCGCGCTGGACGACGTCCGCTCCGGCCGGCCGGAGAAGACGCCCAAGCCCGGGTTCTTCGCCTGACCCGCCCGCACACATGCAGGGGCGGCCCCGCCAACCGTGGCGGGGCCGCCCCTGCGCGTTGCCGACGACCGACACGAGACGGAAGGAACGTGCTGGTGTCCAGCATCCCCCGCAGCGTCGCCCTGGAGCGCGCCGCCTACACCCTGGCCGCGCCGATCCTGGCCGCCGCCCCGAACCTCTCCCCCGACGGCGCGGTCAACACCGCCGTGCTCCTGGCGGGCGCCGCCGGGACCGCCGGGACAATGCTGGCCGCCCGCAGCGGCGAGGGCACCGGCCGCAAAATCGTGCGCTGGTCCCCGCTCACCCTCGCCGCGGCCGTCGACGTCGCCGCCCAGCTCACCCCCGGCTGGGGCTGGGACGTGCTGCTGGCCGCCAGCTGGGCCGCGGCCGGATGGGCCGTGCTGCCCCTGTCCCGCACCGCCCGGCGCCGCCACCGGCCCGCCCTCGCCGCCCCGGCCCCCGTCCCGCAGCTGCAGCCCGCCCCCGCCCCGGCCGCCGCACCCGCACCCGCGCTGGCCGACGACGGCGCCGACCCGTTCACCCGCGGGGTGCGCATGCTGTGGGAGCGGGCCGGCAACCCCGGCCGCACCCTCGTGGCCACAGTCGACCGCCACGACGGCATGGACCACGACCTGACGATGCTGCTGCGCTCCGCCGAGCCCGGCCGCCCCATCACCGGCCTGACCGAGGCCCAGGTGGCCGCGGCGTTCGACATCGACGCCGGCGATGTCGTCCTCGCCCCGGTCCGCAAGCAGCCCGGCCGCCAGGGCGGGCCCGGCTGGCTGGAGGTACACCTCACCCCGGACGCCAACGCCCTGCGCCGCACCAGCCCCACCACCGACCAGTGGTGGGCCGACCGGATCGGCTGCGACAACGGGCCCATCCCCGGCTCGCAGTTCGTGAAGAAGGTACGCGACAAGCGGCGCAAGGTCACCCACTACATCGCCCAGGTCCCCGACGAGCTGGGCGCGCCGCGCGTCAACCAGCACGCCCTGGCCGCCGCGCTGAAGACCAAGTACGACGAGGGCCGGCTGTTCGTCACCGTCGACGGCAGCCAGGTCCTGGTCTCCCTGTGGGACTCCAGCCCGCTGGCGCAGGTCTTCCCCGCAACGAGAGAACTGCTGACCCCCGACGCGGACGGCCGGTGGGTGACCGGCTACCTCGGCAACGGCCAACCGGCGCGCAACCGCGTCTACACCGACCGGGGCGCGGCCCACGGCCTGTTCGTCGCCCCCTCCGGCGGCGGCAAGACCCAGCTGATGGGCCTGCACGTCGCAGCCGACGCCCTGTTCGGGGCCGTGGTCATGCTGGCCACCGAAGCCCCGGACGAGAAAACCGCCGCGCTGGGCCAGCACACCGCCCGCTACGGCGTCGGCGCCCTGTACATGGTCCGGCTCCTGCGGGCCCTGGTCGCGCTGATGGACATCCGCGGCGCCATGCCCTGGGAAGACGGCCAGGTCCACGAATGGGACCCGACCCGGCCGGGCTGCCCCTACCGGATGCTGTCCGCCTACCTGGACGAGTTCCTCTCCGCCGCCCGCCACGGCGACTACGGCACGGAGATCATGAACCTCGCGGAGCTGGTGTCGGTCAAGGGCCGCAAGTACGGCGTCGGCATCAAGGTGGCCGGCCAGTCCATCTACGTCCAGGACGGCTTCACCCAGCTGCTGTGCGAGAACCTCCGCGAGAACTGCATCCCGGTCGTACTGAAGGTCGCCCCCTCGAAGGTGACCGCCATGTTCAAGGCGCTCGGCATCCCGCCCGAGAACATCCCCGACCCCCTCCCCCGCTCCTTCTCCCCGGCCGAGGCGGGCCGGATCGAGCGCGTCATGAAGGGCGAGCCCGAGCCGCCAGCCGACTCCAACACCGGCGGCGCCGGATGGATCGTCGAAGCCAAGCAGCCCGAGGTCCTGCGCACGCTGTTCATGGACTTCACCGCGGGCATCGACGGCTACTTCCCCGACACCATCGCCACCCTGACCGACCACGAGATCCGCGAACTCGAGGCACGGGGGCTGTGGTTCGACTGGACCGAACCGCCCCGGCCCGGCGAGTTCGGAGACGAGGACGACGGCGACCGCCCCCGGAAGGACGGCGGCAAGCGCCACGGCGGCAGCAAGCCCGCGCGCCGCGACACCGTCACCTCCTCCCGCCAGGCGCTGGAGGCCATCAAAAACCTCACCGGCGTCTGACCCTCACCACCCACCACAACCAGCCTGCGGGGCCCGGACACACCGTCCGGGCCCCGCCGCCGTTCCCACCCCAGGGAGACCGCCGCCATGTCGACACCCGCCACCGCCGCCGCGCGGCCCACTACCCCTTCCGTACCGGCGCCGGCCGAACCGCTCGACCTCGACCAGCGCCTGGTCCTGGCCGCGCTCGCCGTGGACGCCCGCCTCGACACCGAGCCGCTGGACCTGGCCGACATCATCCGCCTGCCGGTGGACCTGCCCGCGCCGCCCGAGCCGTCCTACCCCACCCCCGTCGCGGCGCTCCTCCAGCGCGCCGCCCGCCGCCTGAAGACCGCCGGCTGGTGCCGGGGACAGACGGTCGACGAGGCCGGGGCCCGCTGCCTCTACGGCGCCCTCCGCGCCGAAGACCCCGGCGGCGCGCACACCGACGACGCCCTGGCCGTGCTCCTCACCGCGCTGCGCCGCGAGTTCGGCCCCGACATCGAGACGATCCCCGCCGCCAACGACCACTTGCTCCGCAGTCGCGGGCACGCGGTGCGGATCCTCGGGGACGCCGCCGCTCTCGCCGACACCCGCGGCCTCTAACCCGCGCATTGCCCTTGTCCGGGTCACCTGCCCGGCCCCCGACCCGCCCACCCGCACCTCACGCGGGGCGCGGCTGCGGGGGCCGGCCAGGCCGCCCGGCCTACCCCTACGCGCCTGCCGCCCCGCACGATCCGGGGCGGCGGGCGCGTCGCTGCTCCGCTACCGACCGCCAGGAGGACCACGTCATGCCCGCCCCTGCCCACCACCAGCCCCTGACTCCGGCCAAGGCACCCGCCCTGACCTCCCCGGCCATCGCCGTGGCCTGCCCGGCCTGCGGCTCGCAGCCGGGCGCCCTGTGCACCTCGCACAACGGCACCCGCCTGCGCCGCCACAACGTTCACCAGGCCCGCACCGCCGCCCTCACAGCCGCCGACTGACCGGCCCCGTTCCGCCGCGCCCCGCCGACGAGCGACTTCGGCGGGGCGCGGCGCTTGCCGCCCACCGACGTCTGGAGGAGATCCCCCGTGCTCATCCCCCGACCGCGCCGCCGGATCGGCCGACCCCGCCCCACCCTTCCCGGCCCCCGCTACCCGCTGCCGCCCGCCCAGCCGCCCGGCGCCGGGAGCCGGTGATGCCCACGGCCGCCCGGAAACAGCGCCGCGAGGTCGTCCGGGTGCCGCGCACCGACGCGACCCTGCCCGAGCACGACCGCGGCGCCTGCCCCGACCACCTCCTCACCCGCCGGCAGCTGCGGGCCCGGGGCCTGAGCCCCGGCGGGCACGGCCCCGTCGCCATCCTGCGCTGCAAACGCTGCGCCTACCGGCCCGACCAGTCGTGCACCCATCCCTCCCGGGCCTGGCTGTACGACGTCGCCCTGGCGCGGCCCAAACGCGTGCCGACGCTGGCCCAGGAGTGGGCGCTGGACCGGGCGATGGCCGCACGCCAGACCTGCCCGGCCTGCAAGCGCCGGTACTACTTCGCGCTGCCGCTGCGCACCCTCGGCTCATGCCTGGAGTGCCACGACGGCACCCCCGCCGACCCCGACAGCTACACCCTGCCCGGCGGCGGGCACCGGCTGGCTGCCTGAACCATCCACCCCACCGAAGCGGGGGCGCGCCCTTCCGCCTGGCAGCAACCGGGCGCGCCCCCCGTCCCCGCGAAGGAGACGTCCCCGAGATGACCACACCCGATCTGCGGGCCGCAACCGCAGCCGCGCTCACCGGCAGCGCCGACGTGCGCGGCCTGACCGTGCGCCAGCCCTGGGCGGCCTCCATCGCCCACCTCGGCAAGCGAATCGAGAACCGCACCCGGCCGATTGCCTACACCGGCCTGATCGCCGTCCAGGCGGCGAAAGCGCCGGACCGCGCCGCGCTGCGCGAGGCGCCCGCCGACCTGCCCGGCCGGGACGTGCGCGGCGCCGTGGTGGCCGTCGCCCGGCTGACCGGCTGCCACTGCTCCCTGGACTGCGGCGGGTCGTGCAGCGACTGGGCCCAGCTGCCCGACGAGACCGACCCCGCCGCGCGCCCGGTCTGGCACTGGCAACTCGCCGACGTCCTGCCCCTGCACCGGCCGGTGCAGGCCACCGGAGCCCTGTGCCTGTGGCGGCCCAGCCCCGAGCTGCGCCACCGCATCACCGCCGCCCTCACCGAAGAGACCGAGTGATGCCCGCCCGCACCCGACCCCGGCCCACGGTCCGCGCGCACCGGCCCCACACCCCCACCGGCGCCGGCCCCCGACACGGCGGCCGCCCGGCCGAAGGCACCGGCCGGGTGACGCTGGCCCGCACCGGCGGCGGCGCCGGAGAAGGCTGGGGCGCCTACGTCCTCGCCTACACCAGCCGCCTCCTGCCGGACGGCACCCGCGCCGCCCTCATCGCAGCCACCACCCCCGGCGACCCAGCACTGGACCCGGCCTGGGGCCTGCGCCTGGCCCCGACCCGGTGGTCGAACCCGGGCAGCGCCCGCAGACCGGTGTGGGAGTACGCCGCGGCCGCCACCCCGCCCCAAGCCAAGAGCGAGTCCGCCGACCGGTACACCCAGCGCCTGGCCGTCTACCTCCTGGCCGCCGCCCTCGCCCCCCGCCTGATCCCCACCCGCGCATCCATCGACCTGCCCGCTGCGGCCTGGGAGGCCGCTATCGACCGCACCGTCCACCTCGATGCCCCGCACGCCGGCCACACCCGCGTGAGCATCGGCCGCCTGATCACCGTGAAGGAGCACTGAATGGCCCGCCGTATCACCATCCCGGTCACCGGCACCCACCCCGACGGCAGCACCTGCACCCACCCGGTTACCAGCACCGGCCGGCCCAAGCACCCGGACTGCACCGGCCGCACCGGCTACCGCGCCCACTGCACCGCCGACGGATGCGGCTGGAGCACCGAGAACACCCAGCGCGTCATCGTCACCGACCGCCGCACCCGCCACCTGGCCGACCACACCCACCAGCAGCAGAAGGCGGCCCGATGACCACCACCCCCGCACCCGCGCCGACGGCGACGCCGGGCCGGGCCCTGGACCAGGCCGTGACCGGACTCGAGAACCAGCTCGCCCGCTGCGACACCAAGGCGTCGCTGCTGCTGGCCCTCACCGGCGCCCTGCTGGCCGGCACCCTCTCCGCTGCCCCCGACCTCCACCCGCCCACCGGCGCCCGCATCACCGGCGCCCTGGGCCTGGCCGCGCTGGCCGCCGCCACCGTGCTGCTGCTCCGAGCGGTCCGCCCCCACACCTTCGACAGCGACTGCGGCTCCTGGCCCCACTGGGCCCGCCTCACCCCCGACCAGATCCGCCACCAGCTCGTCACCGAGGACCGGCGCCCGGACCAGATCCATGTCCTGTCCGCCCTCGCCGCCCGCAAGTACACCCGCATCCGGTGGGCGGTCGACTGCATCCTCACCGGCCTGACGCTCCTCGCCGCGGCCGCCATCCTCACCGCACTCTCTCCGTGACTCCTCTCGGGCCCCGGGGGGGGCGCCCGGGGGGGGGCGGGGGGGGGCGGGCGGGGGGGGGGGGGGGTGGGGGGGGGCGCCCCCCCCCCCCCCGCCGGCCCCCCAAAAAGCCCCCGGGGGGGGG
>NZ_JBSVCZ010000043.1:0-26193 GCF_054072955.1 Streptomyces sp. SS8 | reverse complement strand
TATTGGGCCGTGGTCCCCGGAATTAAATCCGGGGACCACGGCCTTTCTGTGTTGTGTAACCGGAAGTTCACATGGCGCCGCCAGCATCTCGGACATGGGGACGACGACGCTGAGCGGCACGCTGCGAGCCAGGCTCGAGAAGCAGGGCATAGGTACCGGGGACGAGGTGATCGTGCCCGCGTACTGCGACAGGGAGGTGGCGGCGGCCGTACGGGAGACCGGTGCGCTGCCCGTGTTCGCCGACATCGAGCCCGGAAGCCTCTGCATCGATCCCGCCTCCGTCGCCGCGGTGCTGAACGAGCGGACCGCCGCAGTGGTCCCCGTGCACCTCTTCGGGCACCCCGCCGACATGGTCTGTCTGCACGCGCTGGCGCAGAGTCATGGGATGAAGGTGGTCGAGCCCGGGGAGCCGGCTGTCCTCTCCTCGGTGGAAGCCGCTCGGCGCAGGCAGCACGCCGAGTTCCTGAACACGAGGCTGACCGGTGTGGTCGTCCCGCGCGCCGCGGCCGGGACTCGTCACACCTACGAGCAGTACGTGGTGCGGGTACCGGGGAACGGGCGGCCCGACAGAGATGTCTTCAAGCAGGCTCTGCGAGCCCGCGGGGTGCGGTGTCACGTGCCGGTGAGGACGCCTGTGCACCGTCTGCCGGAGTTCCGCGCGGATGTCAGGCTGCCCGAGACGGAGCGGGCGGTGGGTGAGTGTCTGGCGCTGCCGCTGGAGGCGTCGATGACCCGTCGCGAGCTGCAGCGGATCGTCTCGGCCTGCAATTCGCTGGGTGGTCTGCTGATGGAACCGGCCTGCTGAGCGGCGGAGGTCGAGCGATGCGGAGCTCGGGGAGAGCCGGACGGGCCGGGTGGTCAAAGTCGCCCCGGGATTCAGGTATGATCTATCCCGCTGGCTCGCCCCAATAGCTCAGTCGGCAGAGCGTCTCCATGGTAAGGAGAAGGTCTACGGTTCGATTCCGTATTGGGGCTCTGGAAAAGGGAGGAGGCCCCCGCCGTACGGCGGGGGCCTCCTCCCTTTCGTCGTTCCGGGGTGCGCCCGTCGTCACTCGGGGACGCGCATCGCCAGGATCGCCATGTCGTCGGACGGAGCGTCGGCGGCGAAACGCTCCACCGCGCGCATGATGCGCGCGGCCACCGCGCCCGCCGTCAGACCCGTGCATGTCGTGAGGACGTCGGCCAGGCCGTCGTCGCCGAGCATGCGGTTGCCCTCACGGCGCTCCGTGACGCCGTCGGTGACGCACAGCAGGACATCGCCCGGGTCGAGGGCGACGGTCTCCTCGTACAGTTCCAGATCGTCCATCACGCCCAGCAGCGGCTGCGGCTCCGCGGCCGGCTCGACGGTGCCGTCCTGGCGCAGGCGGAGCGGAAGCGGGTGGCCCGCGCAGACGACCCTGAGGACGGCACCGCCCTCGGGCTGAGGCCACAGCTCGCCGTAGAGCAGGGTCAGGAAGCGGCTGCGGGCGCCCTCGTCGAGGATCGCGGCGTTGAGCCGCTCCAGGACGGCCGGGCCTCCGAAGCCCTCACGGGCCAGCAGGCGCAGTGCGTGCCGGGCCAGCCCGGTGACGGCCGCGGCCTCGGGGCCGGTGCCGCAGACGTCGCCGATGGCGAAGCCGTAGGCGCCGTCCCGGATGGGGAAGAGGTCGTAGAAGTCGCCGCCGACCTCGTTGCCCTCGCCCGCCGCACGGTAGATGACCTCGACCTCGACGCCGGGGACGTCGGGGAGCTCGGGAGGCAGCAGACTGCGCTGGAGGGACTGGCTGATGGCCGTGCGCTCGCTGTAGAGCCGGGCGTTGTCCAGGGCGAGGGCGGCCCGGCGGGAGAGGTCCTCGGCCAGTTCCAGGATCTCCTGGCGGAAGCGTTCCTCGGTCGGCTTGCCCAGGGTGAGCATGCCGATGACGCGGTTGCGGGCCACCAGCGGCAGCACCACCGTCTCCCCGCCGACTGTGGCGGCGGTGGCGAGGGTGGTGCCTGCGGTGTTGGAGGAGATGGAGGCCGGGAGCCGGTCGAGGGAGAGGCCGCTCTGGTCCAGGCCCAGGCTGCGCAGGGAGGTGCGCAGCGCGGCGGAGTGCGCCGCGTCGCCCGGGGCGGTCCACACCCGTGCGCCGGGAGTGGGGACCGGATCGGGCGGGGAGACCTTGGACAGCAGGGCCTTGAGGCCGTCGATGCGGTCCTCGTCCTCGTGCAGGACGTAGGAGAGCTCGGGCTCGGAGGACTGGTCCGCGATGGTGTAGACGGCGCACCAGGTGGCGAGGGTGGGGACTGTCATCTGGGCCATCAGGGCGAGCGTCTGGTCGCGGTCGAGGGTGCCGGCGAGCAGGTCGGACGCCTCCACGAGGAAGGACAGCGAGCCGCGGCGCAGCCGCTCCAGCTCGGTCAGGCGCGCGGATTCCACCGCGAGCGCGATCCGGTCGGCGGCGAACTGCAGCCGCAGGGCCTCCTCGTTGGTGTAGCGGCCGGGAGCCTCGGCCGAGACGCCCAGGGAGCCGGTCAGCCGCCCCTCGACCTTCAGCGGGACGGTGACGACCGAGCGCATCCCCGTTCCCTCCAGGAGGGGGACCGCACCGGGGACCGCGGAGAGGTCCTCGTGGACCGAGGGCATCCGGGCCGAGCCGTAGCGGCCGCTGCCCGCCTCGACGGGAACGCGGGCGAAGCGCTGACGGGCGGAGGGCAGACCGGTGGTGGCACGGACCTCCAGCTCGGTCTCGTCGTCCGTGGCCAGCAGGAGGAAGGCGGCGTCGCCGTCGAGCATGTCGCGGGCGCGTTCGACGGTGCGCTGGAGCAGGCCGTCGAGGTCGTCCGGGGGAGGGGAGCCGATGAAGGTCTCGAAGGGATCGGCGCCGGCCCGGTCGCGGCTCTCCGGGGCGCCGGTGGGGTCGGAAGCCGCACCGCGCGCGGGGGACTGCAGCACCGCGCGCTCGTGGTCGCGCACCAGCAGGCAGACGGTGGACGGCTCGCCGTCGGCGTCGCGCACGCGCAGGTGGGAGGCGTAGACCGGGACGGTGCGGCCGTCCGAGCCGCGGATGCCGTACGAGCCCTCCCAGCGGGAGAGGGCCAGGGCCTCGGCGATGCCGGTGCCGATGCCGGGGGTGTGGGGCCAGGCGGCGAGGTCGGTCAGCGGCTTGCCGGCGACCTGCTCGGCGGTGTAGCCGAACAGCTCGCGGGCGTCGTCGTTCCAGGCGGAGACCGTACCGGAGCGGTCGACCTGCAGGACGGCGACACGGACCCGGGTGTCGGTGGTGGGCAGGGCGCTGTCGGGGAGGGCGGGACCGGCGCTGCGGGTGCCGACCGGACGTTCGGGAAGCTCCAGGCGGAACCAGACGCGCTTGTCGACCGCGGTGTACTCCACGCCCCAGCGGTCGGCGAGCGAGGCGCACAGCAGCAGGCCGCGGCCGCCCTCACGGTCGGGGTCGCCGAAGTGGTGGCCCAGGTCCTGGACGGGCAGCCCGCGGTCGGGGTAGTGGTCGGCGACCTCCACGCGCACGCCTGCGTCGCCGTCGCGCAGACACAGGACGTCGGCGGCGGTGCCGGCGTGGACGACGGCGTTGGTGACCAGCTCGCTGGTGAGGACGACGGCGTCGTCGACGATGTCGGCCAGGCCCCAGCCCTGGAGGGTGTCGCGCACGAAGGCGCGGGCACTCGCGACCGAGCGTCCGACCGGCTCGAAGGTGGCCGCTGCTCGCGCCGTGATCACTGTTCTCCCCATGGATCTGTCGTCGCCGTCCGTACGCGCGGGCGGCAGAGGGCCCCGCTGGGCGCCCACCGCCGCGGCCAGCCGCTGCCCGGCACTCGCCTCGTCCACCGCAGCGCCCCTTCGAATACCCGTCGTGACCACGTGTCCTTCGCGCCCGGCGGGCCGGAGCGGATGGACAGCCGGAAGCCAGGTTACTTACGTTCGCAGTACCGGCGGGCCCCGGATGCGGGTGTTTCCCCCTTGAGGCGTTCAGTCGGTGGTGTGCGATGCTGCCGAACTGTTATCGCCTGGTTCCACCATGGTGAAACACTGGGAAGGCTCGAAGTGAATGCCCGGGCGGAACGTTCGACCCAGCGGGAGGGACACGGTGCAGTCTGGCGGAGCGGCGCGAGGCGCCAGCACGCGCACGAGAAGCGGACGGTCTCGGGCAAACGGGGTGATCGAGGTTGAGGCGGCCGCGGTCAATCGGCTGCTGACCGCCCTGGAGGCGATGCGGGACGGGAACTTCCGCAAGCGCCTCACCGTCGCCGGCGACGGCCCGATGGCCGAGATCGCCGCGGTCTTCAACGAGGTCGCCGACCGCAACCTCCATCTGACCAGTGAGCTGGCCCGGGTGCGCAGGGTGGTCGGCAAGGACGGCAAGCTGACCGAGCGGCTGGAGACCGGCGCCTGCGAGGGGGCCTGGGCGACCGCCATCGACGCGTCGAACGCGCTGGTGGACGATCTGGTGCGGCCCGTCTCCGAGGTCGGCCGGGTGCTGTCGGCGGTGGCCGAGGGAGACCTGGAGCAGCGAATGGACCTGCGGGTCCAGAGCCCGGGCGGGGCGACACATCCGCTGCGGGGCGAGTTCCTCAAGGTGGGGCGCACCGTCAACGGGCTGGTCGACCAGCTCTCCACGTTCACCGACGAGGTGACGCGTGTCGCCAGCGAGGTCGGCACCGAGGGGAAGCTGGGCGGTCAGGCGCGGGTGCGCGGCATGTCCGGCTCCTGGAAGGACCTGACCGACTCCGTCAACACGATGGCGTCCAGGCTGACCGCCCAGGTCCGCGACATCGCGCTGGTGACCACCGCGGTCGCCAAGGGCGATCTGTCGCGCAAGGTCACCGTGCACGTGGCCGGCGAGATGCTGGAGCTGAAGAACACCGTCAACACGATGGTCGACCAGCTCTCCGCCTTCCAGTCCGAGGTGACGCGCGTCGCACGCGAGGTGGGCACCGAGGGCCAGCTCGGCGGCCAGGCGCGGGTGCCGGGCGCCGGTGGCGTGTGGAAGGACCTGACCGACTCCGTCAACACGATGGCGGGCAACCTCACCTCCCAGGTGCGTGAGATCGCACGGGTGACCACCGCGGTCGCCAACGGCGACCTGTCGCAGAAGGTCACGGTGAACGCGCGCGGCGAGGTGGCGCAGCTCGCCGACACCATCAACACGATGACCGAGACGCTGCGGACGTTCGCCGACGAGGTGACGCGCGCGGCCAGCGAGGTCGGCACCGAGGGCGTCCTGGGCGGTCAGGCGCAGGTGCCGGGCGCGGCGGGGACGTGGAAGGACCTCACGGACTCGGTGAACACCGCGTTCCGCAACCTCACGGCGCAGGTGCGGGACATCGCGCAGGTGACCACCGCGGTCGCCAACGGCGACCTGTCGCAGAAGGTCACGGTGGACGTCTCCGGCGAGATGCTGGAGCTGAAGAACACCGTGAACACCATGGTGGACCAGCTCTCCGCCTTCGGCTCCGAGGTCACCCGGGTCGCCCGGGAGGTCGGTGTCGAGGGCGAGCTGGGCGGTCAGGCGCAGGTGCCGGGCGCGGCGGGGACGTGGAAGGACCTCACGGACTCGGTGAACACCGCGTTCCGCAACCTCACCGGCCAGGTCCGCAACATCGCGCAGGTGACCACCGCGGTCGCCAACGGCGACCTGTCGCAGAAGGTCACGGTGGACGTCTCCGGCGAGATGCTCCAGCTGAAGAACACCGTCAACACCATGGTCGACCAGCTGTCCTCGTTCGCCGAGCAGGTGACCCGGATGGCCCGGGACGTGGGCACCGAGGGACGGCTGGGCGGCCAGGCGCGGGTCGACGGCGTCTCGGGCACCTGGAAGGACCTGACCGACTCCGTCAACTTCATGGCGGGCAACCTCACCTCCCAGGTGCGCAACATCGCCCAGGTGACGACGGCGGTGGCGCGCGGTGATCTGTCGCAGAAGATCGAGGTCGACGCGCGCGGGGAGATCCTGGAGCTGAAGAACACCATCAACACGATGGTCGACCAGCTCTCCGCCTTCGCCGACCAGGTCACCCGGGTCGCCCGCGAGGTGGGCACCGAGGGGCGCCTCGGCGGCCAGGCGCAGGTGCCGGGTGTGGCCGGGGTGTGGCGCGACCTGACGGACTCGGTCAACGGCATGGCGGGCAATCTCACGGCCCAGGTGCGCAACATCGCCCAGGTCGCGACGGCGGTGGCGCGCGGTGATCTGTCGCAGAAGATCGACGTGGACGCGCGCGGGGAGATCCTGGAGCTGAAGAACACCCTCAACACGATGGTGGACCAGCTGTCCTCGTTCGCCGAGCAGGTCACGCGGGTGGCCCGTGAGGTGGGCACCGAGGGCATCCTGGGCGGCCAGGCCGAGGTGGAGGGGGTCTCCGGCACCTGGAAGGACCTCACCCAGTCCGTCAACGGCATGGCGAACAACCTCACCTCCCAGGTCCGCAACATCGCCGAGGTCACCACCGCGGTCGCCCGGGGCGACCTGTCCAAGAAGATCACCGTCGACGCCAAGGGGGAGATCCTCGCCCTGGTGACGACCGTGAACACGATGGTGGACCAGCTCTCGTCCTTCGCCGAGCAGGTCACGCGGGTGGCGCGCGAGGTGGGTACCGAGGGCATCCTGGGCGGCCAGGCCCATGTGCCGGGCGTCACCGGCATCTGGAAGGACCTGAGCGAGAACGTCAACCTGATGGCGTCCAACCTGACGGGTCAGGTGCGCAACATCTCGCAGGTCGCCACCGCGGTCGCCAACGGCGACCTGACCAAGAAGGTCACCGTGGAGGCCAGTGGCGAGGTCGCCCAGCTCGCCGACACCGTCAACACCATGGTGACGACCCTGTCGTCGTTCGCCGACGAGGTCACGCGGGTGGCGCGCGAGGTGGGCACCGACGGAAGCCTGGGCGGCCAGGCGCGGGTGCCGGGGGTGTCGGGCACCTGGAAGGACCTGACGGAGTCCGTGAACTCCATGGCCTCCAACCTCACCGGCCAGGTGCGCAACATCGCGATGGTCACCACCGCGATCGCCAAGGGCGATCTCACCAAGAAGATCGACATCGACGCGCGCGGCGAGATCCTGGAGCTGAAGACCACCATCAACACGATGGTGGACCAGCTGTCCTCGTTCGCCGAACAGGTCACACGGGTCGCGCGCGAGGTGGGCACCGAGGGGCAGCTGGGTGGCCAGGCGCGGGTCGACGGCGTCTCGGGCACCTGGAAGGACCTGACCGAGTCGGTGAACGAGATGGCGGGCAACCTGACCCGCCAGGTGCGCGCCATCGCGGCGGTCGCCGCCGCGGTGACCCGCGGCGACCACAACGTGAAGATCGACGTGGACGCGGCCGGCGAGATCCTGGCGCTCCAGGACAACGTCAACACCATGATCGCCACACTGCGCGAGACCACGCTCGCCAACCAGGAGCAGGACTGGCTCAAGGGCAACCTCGCCCGCATCTCCGGGCTGATGCAGGGCCGCCGCGATCTGGAGGACGTGGCACGGCTGATCATGAGCGAGCTGACCCCGGTGGTCTCCGCCCAGCACGGTGCCTTCTTCGTCGCGGCCCCGACCGGCGGCGGCCCGGAGCTCGGGGTAGGGGCGAGCGAGGACGGCTCGTACGAGCTGCGGATGATCGGCACCTACGGCTACTCCCCGGGCACCATGCCCACCACCTTCCTGCCCGGCGAGTCCCTGGTGGGCATCGCGGCCGACGAGAAGCGCACGATCCTCGTCGAGCACGCGCCGCCCGGTTACCTGAAGATCTCCTCAGGGCTCGGCGAGGCACCGCCCGCCCAGGTGATCGTGCTGCCGCTGCTCTTCGAGGGCAGGGTGCTCGGCGTCATCGAACTGGCCACCTTCCAGCCCTTCACCCAGATCCAGAAGGACTTCCTGAGCCAGATCGCCGAGATGATCGCCACGAGCGTCAACACCATCAGCGTCAACACCAAGACCGAGGTGCTCCTGCGGCAGTCGCAGGAGCTGGCCGAGCAGCTCCAGGAGCGGTCGGTGGAGCTGGAGAGCAGGCAGCGGGCCCTGCAGGCCTCGAACGAGGAACTGGAGGAGAAGGCCGAGCTGCTGGCCAAGACCAATCGCGACATCGAGATCAAGAACTCCGAGATCGAGGACGCCCGGCAGGTCCTGGAGGAGCGTGCCGAGCAACTGGCGGTCTCGATGCGCTACAAGTCCGAGTTCCTGGCGAACATGTCGCACGAGCTGCGCACCCCGCTCAACTCGCTGCTGATCCTCGCCAAGCTGCTGGCCGACAACGCCGAGGGGAACCTCTCGCCCAAACAGGTGGAGTTCGCCGAGACGATCCACGGCGCCGGTTCCGACCTGCTCCAGCTGATCAACGACATCCTGGACCTGTCCAAGGTCGAGGCCGGCAAGATGGACGTCAGCCCGACCCGTATCGCGCTGGTGCAGCTGGTGGACTACGTGGAGGCGACCTTCCGGCCGCTCACCGCGGAGAAGGGGCTCGACTTCTCCGTGCGGGTCTCGCCGGAGCTGCCCCCCACTCTCCACACCGACGAACAGCGCCTGCTGCAGGTGCTGCGCAACCTGCTGTCGAACGCGGTGAAGTTCACCGACAGCGGCGCGGTGGAGCTGGTGATCCGGTCGGCCGGGTCGGACGTGCCGGAGTCGATCCGCGAGCAGATGCTGGAGCACGGCTCGCTGCGCGACGCCGACTCCGATCTGATCGCCTTCTCGGTGACCGACACCGGCATCGGGATCGCGCAGAGCAAGATGCGTGTGATCTTCGAGGCATTCAAGCAGGCGGACGGCACGACCAGCCGCAAGTACGGCGGCACCGGGCTGGGGCTTTCCATCAGCCGGGAGATCGCGCGGCTGCTCGGCGGCGAGATCCACGCGGTCAGCGAGCCGGGCCGCGGCTCGACGTTCACCCTCTACCTGCCCCTGACCACCAGTGACCTGCCGCCGCAGGGTCACCCGCAGCCGGGCGAGGGCTCCGCGGAGGCCGCGCACGCGGTCGAGGGCCGGCCGGGCGGCGGAGCCGGGACCTCTTCCGCTTCCGCCGGGTCCGGTGCGTCCGCCGCGTACGGTGACGGGGAGGAACCGGTCCGGGAGGCGGGCGGAACCCTGGACGTGCCCGCAGCAGAGCGCGCCGCGGCGGCTCTCGCGTCCCGCCGCCGCCAGCTGCCCCCCATGCCGCGCAAGCAGCCCGCGCCCCAGGAGGCGGAGGGCGACGCGGAGATGTGGCGGGACACCGTCCAGAGGGCGCAGGAGCGCCCGCGGGGCGCCTTCGACGGCGAGAAGGTGCTCATCGTCGACGACGACATCCGCAACGTCTTCGCGCTCACCAGCGTGCTGGAGCAGAACGGTCTGCAGGTGCTCTACGCCGAGAACGGGCGCGAGGGCATCGAGGTGCTGGAGCAGCACGACGACGTGGCGGTCGTCCTGATGGACATCATGATGCCGGAGATGGACGGTTACGCCACGACCGCGGCGATCCGGCGGATGCCGCAGTTCGCCGGGCTGCCGATCATCGCGCTGACGGCGAAGGCGATGAAGGGCGACCGGGAGAAGAGCATCGACTCCGGGGCGTCCGACTACGTCACCAAGCCGGTGGACACCGATCACCTGCTGTCCGTCATGACGCGGTGGATGCGCGGGGAGTGATGTGCGATGGTTCCGTGGTCGGCGGTGCGCCGGTGAGGTGCGACGCATTAGGTGTGGAAATGCTGCAATCGGGGAACCTTCGGGTCTCTCACAGCGTTTCAGGTACGTGCACAGTGACATCTCGGTGACAGGGTGTGGTGGGCCGCGAGGTGGGGCTACCATGACCGGCACAGGAACGGGCGGCGCAAAGGAGTCGTTGCCGGTGGCAGCGTCCAGAGCGCTGCCGGGGCGAGGAGGACGGGCCATGGTGCAGAAGGCCAAGATCCTCCTGGTCGATGACCGACCGGAGAATCTGCTGGCGCTGGAGGCCATCCTCTCCGCGCTGGACCAGACGCTGGTGCGGGCATCGTCAGGGGAGGAGGCGCTCAAGGCGCTGCTCACGGACGACTTCGCGGTCATCCTGCTGGACGTGCAGATGCCGGGCATGGACGGTTTCGAGACCGCCGCCCACATCAAGCGACGGGAGCGTACCCGGGACATCCCGATCATCTTCCTCACGGCCATCAACCACGGTCCGCACCACACCTTCCGCGGCTACGCGGCCGGTGCGGTGGACTACATCTCCAAGCCGTTCGACCCGTGGGTGCTGCGTGCGAAGGTATCGGTCTTCGTCGACCTGTACATGAAGAACGTTCAGCTGCGTGAGCAGGCCGCCCTGCTGCGGCTCCAGCTGGACGGCCGGCGCTCCGGCGAGGACGGCGACAAGGCGGCGGAGCCCTCGGGGCTGCTGGCCGAGCTCTCCGCGCGGCTGGCGGCGGTGGAGGAGCAGGCCGAGGCGCTCTCCAAGCACCTGGACGAATCCCCGGACACCGCGGCCGTCGCCACGGCCGCCCACCTGGAGCGCAAGCTCACCGGTCTGCGGCGGGCGCTGGACGCACTGGAGCCGGGCAACGACGGCCGATCGGCCTCGCTCCCGTCGCAGAACTGATCCGCCGCCAGGTGGGCGGGCGCTTCCGACGGGGCGTCACCTCGCCGGGGCCGGCGTGCCGCGGGCCGGGCGCGCCCCGTCCCGCCGACCGCACGGGCGTCCGTGTTCCTAGGGGCTCTCGCGGGTAATCTCGGCACCATGGCCTCACGTACGTCCGGCAAGGCTGCCAAGAAGGCGCCCGCCAAGAAGGCTCCCGTCAGGAAGGCCCCGGCACCGAGGCCTGCCGCGCCCAGGAAGACGGCGAGGAAGACGGTGGCGAAGGCTCCGCCCAGACCCGCGCCGTCTCCCACCAACGCGATCTTCCGGCTGGTCAGAGCCGTCTGGCTCGGCGTCGCGCACACTGTCGGGGCGCTGCTGCGCGGCATAGGCCGCGGAGCCAGGGGGCTGGATCCGGCGCACCGCAAGGACGGGGTGGCGCTGCTGCTGCTGGGCATCGCCCTGGTGATCGCGGCCGGCACCTGGTCCAATCTGCAGGGGCCGGTGGGCGAACTGGTCGGGATGCTGGTGACCGGGGCCTTCGGCCGTATGGACCTGGTGGCGCCGGTGCTGCTGGGTGCCGTCGCGGTGCGGCTGATGCGGCACCCGGAGAAGCCGGAGGCCAACGGACGCATCGTCATCGGACTTTCCGCCCTGGCCGTCGGCGTACTGGGGCTGGTGCACATCGCCTGCGGTTCGCCGGGGCGGGGCGAGGGCCACGAGGCGGTACGGGACGCGGGCGGCATGATCGGCTGGGCGGTCTCCCAGCCGCTGGTCCTCACCGTCAGCGCGGCCCTGGCCGTACCGCTGCTGCTGCTGGTGACCGTCTTCGGGCTGCTCGTCGTCACCGCCACTCCCGTCAACGCCGTTCCCCAGCGGCTGCGCCAACTGGGGGTGCGACTGGGGCTGGTGGCGCAGGACCCCGGCCCCGGCGGCGGGCCGGAGGGCTACGGCGGCCGCGACGCGTACGGCGGGGAGGAACCCCGGCCGCGGCGGGCGAGGCTGCGCAAGGACGGTGATGACGCCTTCCAGGCCGAGAAGGAAGCACTGGACGGCCGGCGCCGCACCCGCCGGGCCCCCGGGGCCCCGCGCACTCCGGACGGCTCTCCCGGCGCGGTGGACGTGGCCGCCGCCGCGGCGGCCCAGCTGGAGGACGCCGTCCTGCACGGCGTGCAGCCCTCGCCGCTGGTCGCGGACCTCACCAGCTCGGTCCGCGACCAGCGGGGCGGCCGGGGCGAGCGGCGGAGCGCGGGCCGGGAGCAGGAGCAGGGGGACGCGGAGCGGAAGAGCACGGGGGAGAAGGGGCGGACCGCCTCCGTGCCGGACCTGACCAAGGCACCGGCCGAGCCGCCCGCCGACACCCTGCCGCCGCGCGCCGAGCAGCTCCGGCTCGCCGGGGACGTCACCTACGCGCTTCCCTCGCTCGACCTGCTGGAGCGGGGCGGGCCGGGCCGTACCCGCAGCGCGGCCAACGACGCGGTCGTGGAGTCGCTGACGACCGTCTTCTCCGAGTTCAAGGTGGACGCCGTCGTCACCGGCTTCACCCGCGGTCCGACGGTCACGCGTTACGAGGTGGAGCTGGGCCCGGCGGTGAAGGTCGAGAAGATCACCGCACTGGCCAAGAACATCGCCTACGCCGTCGCCAGTCCGGACGTGCGGATCATCAGCCCGATCCCGGGCAAGTCGGCGGTCGGCATCGAGATCCCCAACACCGACCGCGAGATGGTCAACCTCGGCGACGTGCTCCGGCTGGCGGAGGCCGCCGGGGACGACCATCCGCTGCTGGTCGGGCTCGGCAAGGACGTCGAGGGCGGCTACGTCACGGCCAACCTGGCGAAGATGCCGCACATCCTGGTGGCGGGCGCGACCGGCTCCGGAAAGTCGTCCTGCATCAACTGCCTGATCACCTCGGTGATGATCCGGTCCACCCCGGAGGACGTCCGGATGGTGCTGGTGGACCCCAAGCGGGTGGAGCTGACCGCCTACGAGGGCATCCCTCACCTGATCACCCCGATCATCACCAACCCCAAGAAGGCCGCCGAGGCGCTGCAGTGGGTCGTGCGCGAGATGGACCTGCGCTACGACGACCTGGCCGCCTACGGCTTCCGCCACATCGACGACTTCAACGCCGCGGTGCGCGCGGGGAAGGTGAAGGCGGCCGAGGGCAGCGAGCGGGAACTCGCCCCCTACCCGTACCTGCTGGTCATCGTGGACGAGCTGGCCGACCTGATGATGGTGGCGCCGCGCGACGTGGAGGACGCGATCGTGCGGATCACCCAGCTCGCCCGGGCGGCGGGCATCCATCTGGTGCTGGCCACCCAGCGTCCCTCCGTCGACGTCGTCACCGGTCTGATCAAGGCGAACGTGCCCTCGCGCCTGGCCTTCGCCACCTCCTCGCTCGCCGACAGCCGGGTCATCCTCGACCAGGCGGGAGCCGAGAAGCTGATCGGCAAGGGCGACGGGCTGTTCCTGCCGATGGGGGCGGGCAAGCCCACCCGTATGCAGGGCGCCTTCGTGACGGAGGAGGAGGTCGCGGCCGTCGTGGCGCACTGCAAGAAGCAGATGGCCCCGGTCTTCCGCGACGACGTCACGGTCGGGCAGAGCCGGAAGAAGGAGATCGACGAGGAGATCGGCGACGATCTGGACCTGCTGTGCCAGGCGGCCGAACTGGTGGTCAACACGCAGTTCGGATCCACCTCGATGCTCCAGCGCAAGCTGCGTGTGGGGTTCGCCAAGGCGGGCAGGCTGATGGACCTGATGGAGTCGCGCGGGGTGGTCGGCCCCAGCGAGGGCTCCAAGGCGAGGGACGTTCTGGTCAAACCCGACGACCTGGATGACGTACTCGCGACGATCCGCGGGGAAACTCACTCGTAGGAATGAGCAGGGCAACCCTTTTCCCTGGCAAGACGTCAACGTGAAGGAGGGTGCGGTCGGTGTTCACCAACGGGCGGAACGGCCATCCCTATGGCGGACAGGCTCCCTCCGCCCGCTTGCCCCACCCTTCCGTACCCCCTCTAGACTGAACATCCAGCAGGTGGCTACACGCTCGAAAGGCGCCCCCGTGTCCATCGGCAACTCTCCCCCAGAAGACCGGCCTTCGGTCGGTCAGGCGATCCAGAAAGCCCGTATCGACGCGCGACTGACGGTGGACGAGGTCAGTGCGACCACCCGTGTGCGCGTCCCGATCGTGCACGCCATCGAACAGGACGACTTCTCCCGGTGCGGAGGCGACGTCTACGCCCGCGGCCATGTCCGCACCCTCGCCAAGGCCGTCGGTCTCGATCCGGACGAGCTGGTGGCGCAGTACGACGCCGAGCACGGCGGCCGTCCGGCGCCCACTCCCGCGGCCGCCCTCTTCGAGGCCGAACGCATCCGGCCCGAGCCGAGCCGTCCGAACTGGACCGCCGCCATGGTCGCCGCGATCGTGGCCGTGGTCGGCTTCGTCGGCTTCACCCTCTTCAGCGGCGGCGACGAGTCGGCGCGCACCCCGGTGGCCCAGGACGGCCCGTCGCCGGACCCCGCCGGCGAGCCGGACCCGGCCAAGCCCGCCGATCCCGAGCCCGATCCGGAACCGTCCGTCTCCGAGAGCGCCATCGCCGCCGCGCCCGCCGACAAGGTGACGATCAAGCTGGTCGCCGAGGACGGCAAGAGCTGGTTCTCCGCCGAGGCCCACAACGGGCGGCTGCTGGAGGAGGGCGTCCTGCAGGACGGCGACTCCAGGACCTTCACCGACGACAAGCGGATCGACCTGGTGCTCGGCAACGCCGGCGCGGTCACCCTCTTCGTCAACGGCAAGGAGGTCGACAAGGTCGGCGAGATCGGCCAGGTGCAGCGCGTCAGCTACACCAAGGGAGATCCGGAACAGGGTTGACACAACCCTGGCGGCGGTCGGGCCGGGTGGGACGAAGTAGTCTTGAGCCCATGCCCGAACGCCGTACCGTCGCCCTCGTCACCCTTGGATGCGCCCGCAACGAGGTGGACTCGGAGGAGCTCGCAGGCCGTCTGGCGGCGGACGGCTGGGAGCTCGTCGAGGAAGCCGCCGACGCCGACGTCGCCGTCGTCAACACCTGCGGCTTCGTCGAGGCCGCGAAGAAGGACTCCGTAGACGCCCTGCTGGAGGCCAACGACCTCAAGGACCATGGCCGTACCCAGGCCGTGGTCGCCGTCGGCTGCATGGCCGAGCGCTACGGCAAGGAACTGGCCGAGGCACTGCCGGAGGCCGACGGGGTGCTCGGCTTCGACGACTACACCGACATCTCCGACCGCCTCCGGACCATCCTCTCCGGCGGAGCCCACGTCCCCCACGTCCCCAGGGACCGCCGCAAGCTACTGCCCGTCAGCCCGGCGCAGCGGCAGGGCGCCGCCGTCGCGCTGCCCGGCCACGGGGACGCCGCCCCGGCCGCCTCCGCCCCCGCCGACCTGCCCGCCGGGGTGGCCCCGGCCTCGGGCCCGCGGGCGCCGCTGCGCAGGCGGCTGGACAGCAGCCCGGTCGCCTCGGTGAAACTGGCCTCCGGCTGCGACCGCCGGTGCTCGTTCTGCGCCATCCCCTCCTTCCGCGGGGCCTTCGTCTCCCGGCGTCCCTCGGACGTGCTGGGCGAGACCCGCTGGCTGGCGGAGCAGGGCGTGAAGGAGATCATGCTGGTCTCCGAGAACAACACCTCCTACGGCAAGGACCTCGGCGACATCCGCCTGCTGGAGACACTGCTGCCGGAGCTGGCCGCGGTGGACGGCATCGAGCGGATCCGGGTGAGCTATCTGCAGCCCGCCGAGATGCGGCCCGGACTGATCGACGTGCTGACCGGGACGGAGAAGGTCGCCCCCTACTTCGACCTCTCCTTCCAGCACTCCGCTCCGGGTGTGCTGCGCGCCATGCGGCGCTTCGGCGACACCGACCGCTTCCTCGAACTGCTGGACACCATCCGCGCCAGGGCCCCGCAGGCGGGCGTCCGCTCCAACTTCATCGTCGGCTTCCCCGGCGAGAGCGAGGCGGACCTCGCGGAACTGGAGCGTTTTCTGGTCTCGGCCAGGCTGGATGCGATCGGAGTCTTCGGGTACTCGGACGAGGAAGGTACCGAAGCGGCGACCTACGAGCACAAGACCGACCCCGAGACGGTGGCCGAGCGGCTGGACCACATCTCGCGGCTCGCCGAGGAGCTGACCGCGCAGCGCGCGGAGGAGCGCGTCGGTGAGACCGTACGGGTACTGGTCGAGTCGGTGGACGGCGAGGACGGCCCGGTCGGGCGCGGGGCACACCAGGCCCCCGAGACCGACGGACAGACGCTCCTGGCCGGTCACGCCGGCTCCTCGCAGCTCTCCGTGGGACAGATGGTCGAAGCGAAGGTGGTGGCGACCGAGGGTGTGGATCTCGTTGCCGAGCCGCCCCCGGACGCCGTCTGGGGGTGCTCCGAGAGTGAGGAGGCGGGGGCATGACGGACATCCCGGCCTCAGCAGCGGGTGGTGGAGCCATGGCGCAGCGGAAGGCCACCGCGGTCCGTGCGGTGAGCCTGTGGAACATCGCGAACATCCTCACCATGGTGAGGCTGCTCCTGGTGCCGGCCTTCGTGTTCCTGATGCTCGCCGACGGAGGGCACGATCCCGCCTGGCGCTCCTTCGCCTGGGCGGCCTTCTCCATCGCGATGATCACCGACCTCTTCGACGGCGAGCTGGCGCGGCGGTACGACCTGGTCACCGACTTCGGCAAGATCGCGGACCCGATCGCGGACAAGGCGATCATGGGCGCGGCGCTGATCTGCCTGTCGGCGCTCTCCGACCTGCCCTGGTGGGTCACGGGAGTGATCCTCTTCAGGGAGATCGGCATCACCCTGATGCGCTTCTGGGTGATCCGGCACGGCGTCATCCCGGCCAGCCGGGGCGGGAAGATGAAGACGCTCACCCAGGGCGTCGCCGTGGGCATGTACATCCTGGTCCTGACCGGGCCGCTCGCCACGCTGCGCTGGTGGGTGATGGCCGCGGCCGTGGTGCTGACGGTCGGCACCGGGCTGGACTACGTACGGCAGGCGCTGGTCCTGCGACGGGCCGGTCTGGCGGAGGAGCGGGCCGATGAGCGGTGAGCGGGAGGCCGAGCCCGGACTCGCTCCCGACGGTGGCGCCGACGAGACCAGGCAGACCACCGCGCAGGCGCTGAAGCTGCTGGCGGACCGCGGCCAGACCGTCGCCGCGGCCGAGTCGCTGACCGGAGGGCTCGTCGCGGCCGAGCTGACCGCCGCCCCCGGCGCCTCGGCGACCGTGCGCGGCTCGGTGACCGCCTACGCCACCGAGGTCAAGCACGAGGTCCTCGGTGTGGACGGGGGGCTGCTGCGGGAACGGGGCGCGGTCGACGCGGAGGTGGCCCGGCAGATGGCGGCCGGGGTCAGACGCGTGCTGGGCACGGACTGGGGCGTGGCGACCACCGGGGTGGCCGGCCCCGAGCCGCAGGACGGCAAGCCGGTGGGCCTGGTCTATGTGGCGGTCGCCGGACCGGGGGAGACCGGTGGGGGCGCCCGTCCCGTGGCGCTGCGACTGGACCTGGACGGCGACCGCGCGCAGATCCGTGACGGAAGCGTACGAGCCGTCATCCAGCTGCTTCTGAGCGAACTCATGGAAAATGCGCCGACAAAGGATACGGAACACAGTGGGGGGAATGGATGTTTGCAGCCCTGAGTGAACACAGCATCGCTCCCCGCACGGCCGCGGCCCAAGGCGGTACGGTGGGGCAAGAAGGATCCGGGTCAGCGGTCCTAGGAGGGAGCCACCGATGATTCTGCTCCGTCGCCTGCTGGGTGACGTGCTGCGTCGGCAGCGCCAGCGCCAGGGCCGTACCCTGCGCGAAGTCTCCTCGTCCGCCCGGGTGTCGCTCGGCTACCTCTCCGAGGTCGAGCGGGGGCAGAAGGAGGCCTCCTCCGAACTGCTCGCCTCGATCTGCGAGGCGCTGGACGTGCGGATGTCCGAGCTGATGCGGGAGGTCAGCGACGAGCTGGCGCTCGCGGAGCTGGCGCAGTCCGCGGCGAGCGACACGGTCCCCGCGCCGATGCGCCGTCCCGTTCTCAACCCGGTGACCGTGACGTCCGTCACGGAGCGGTCGGGGGAGCGGGTGACCATCAAGGCGCCGACGGAGGCCGTGGACGTCGTCGCCGCCTGAGCCGTGCGGTAACGGGCGTACTCTGCAAGGGAGCCACCACGGGCCCGGCCCGGACGCGTGAGACGCGTCCGGGCCGGGCCCGTCGCATCGCCGGGCAGAGCCGCGGCGCTGTGCTTCGCCCGGACCCCGGCCCGGCCGTCCTGCCGGACGGAGCCGGCGTTCAGGCGGACGGCGGAGGCGGTCCCGTCTGGCAGCCGGGACACCAGTACGCCACGCGCCGGGTGGTGGAGGGCCCGGGCACCCAGGTGCGGACGGTCGTACCGCAGCGCGGGCACGGCCTGTCCCCACGGCCGTACACCCAGAGATTCCGGCCGGCGCGCACATCGCCGGTGGTGACGCGGAGCGTGCGGTCCTTGTTGACCTCCAGCAGCTTCTTCGCCAGGGCCGTCAGCCGTTCGGGGGAGGGGATCTCACCGACCGGCAGCCAGGGTGTCACCCTGACCAGGAAGCAGAGTTCCACCGCGTAGACGTTGCCGATCCCGGCCAGATTGCGCTGGTCCAGCAATGCCTCGGCGACGGGGCGGGCGGGATCCGCCAACAGGCGGCTCAGGGCTTTCGCCTCGTCCCAGTCGGGGCCCAGAAGGTCCGGGCCCAGATGGCCGACGGCCCTGTCCTCGCCGGTGGTGCGCAGCAGCTCCAGGACGGGGAGGCGGTACCCCACGGCCAAGTGGGCTTCGGTGGCGAGGACGGCGCGGATCTGGTGGCCCGGGCCGCCGCTCCACCGCCGGCCCGGATCGTAGACGCGCCAGGCGCCGTCCATCCGCAGATGGGAATGGAGCGTCAGACCGCCCTCGAAGCGGGTGAGCAGATGCTTGCCGCGCGCGACGGTCTCCAGTACCTCGCGCCCGGTGAGGTCGGCGGTGGCGAGCCTGGGCACACGCAGGTCGCAGCGGACCAGGGGCGCTTTCGACAGCGCCCGGTGCAGCTGCCGGGCGGTGCGCCAGACGGTGTCTCCCTCGGGCACCGGGCCGTCCTTCCTCGTCCGTCGCTTCCGGCCTCCGCTTCCCGAACGCTTCCCACCCTCACCGTCCGCACGCCTCTCGCGGCCTTCCGCGCCTGCCGTCGGCCGCCGGTCGTCCAAGCCGTCATGCGCGCAGCCGCAGCCCGCGCGGGGTGGCATGGAAGCCCGCGGCCTCCAGAGCGGAGCCGACGGGGGAGGTCAGGGCCGGGAAGCCGTTGACGCGCTCCACGGTGAGGGTGCCCAGCATCCCGCGGTGCGCGGCCCCGGCCAGGGCCTCGACGGCGGCGGTCAGCGACGGCCCCTCGGTCCGCCAGGCCAGCAGCGTCCTGCCACCGCGCTCGAGGTAGAGGACGAGATCGCCGTCGACCAGCACCACCAGGGAGCCGGCCTTGCGGCCCGGCTTGTGGGCCGCGACCGCCCTGCCCGGGGCCGGTCCGCCGTCGGCGGATGCGACGGGGGAGGGCGGATCGGGCCAGGACAGGGCGGCACCGTAGGCGTTGGCGGGGTCGGCGGCGGCGAGCACGGCGGTGTGCGGGCGGGAGCCTTCGGGCTTCTCCCGGGCCGTGCTGATCGCGCGGAGCCGGTCCACCGCGCCGTCCACGGCGAACTGGGCGGCGCCCAGCCCCTCCACCACGTAGCCGCGGCGTGCCTGGCCGCTCTCCTCGAAGACCGACAGCACGCGGTAGGCGGCCGAGAAGCCGCCCTCGACCCCCTCGGCGGCGACCGCGCCCCGGGTGACCACGCCGTGCCGGTCCAGCAGGGTGCGGGCCAGGGCATGGGCCCGGTGGGTGGGATCGGTCTCCCGGTCCGGCAGCAGCGACCAGCGGCCGGCGACCGTCGGAGGGCCGCCGCGGGAGGCGGTGGGACGGCGGGGCGCACCGGCCGGCGCGACGGGGGACAGGGGGACGGGGGAGCCGTACCGGCCGCGGGGAGTGCTCCGCCTGGCGCGGTGCGCCGTGGCCCCCGCGGTGCGACCGGAGCCCAGCAGGGCGCGCAGCGGGGCCAGAGTGTCGCCCGTGAGCCGCCCGGACCAGGCCAGGTCCCACACGGCCTCGGCCAGCTCGGCGTCGGACGCCTTGTGCCCGGTGGCGCGCACCCGGTCGGCGATCTGCCGGAAGAACAGGCCGTAGCCGCCCGAGAGCGCCTCCAGGACCGCCCGGTGCAGAGGGGCGGCCTCCAGCGGGAGGGCGTCGGGCAGCAGCAGCGGGGCGGCGTCGGCCAGGTGGAGGCGGATCCAGCCGTCCTTGCCCGGCAGCGCGCCCGCACCCGCCCAGACGACCTCTCCGGCGGCGGTCAGCTCGTCCAGCATCGCCGGGTGGTAGTCGGCCACCCGGGAGGGCAGGACCAGCTTCTCCAGGGCGGAGGCGGGCACGGGGGCGCCCTGGAGCTGCTCGACGGCGCGCAGCAGCCCGTCGATTCCGCGCAGCCCGCCGGCCCCGGCCCCCAGGTGCTGCCACTGGGGCAGGAAGGCGGCGAGCGAGGCGGGCGGCACCGGCTCCAGCTCCTGACGCAGTGCGGCCAGGGAGCGGCGGCGCAGCCGCCGCAGCACGCCTGTGTCGCACCACTCCTGCTCGATCCCCGAGGGGTGGAACTCGCCCTGGACCACCCGGCCGGCCGCCGCCAGCCGGTGCAGCGCGCCGTCGGCGACCGCGGTGCCCAGACCGAACCGCCCGGCGGCCCGCGCGGTGGTGAACGGGCCGTGGGTGCGGGCGTACCGGGCCAGCAGGTCGCCCAGCGGATCGGCCACGGGCTCGGTGAAGGCCTCGGGCACGCCGACGGGCAGCGCCGCGCCCAGCGCGTCGCGCAGCCGCCCGGCGTCCTCGATCGCCGCCCAGTGCTCCCGTCCCGCGATACGCACGCGGATGACGCGGCGGGCGTGCTCCAGCTCCCGCACCCACCGCGGCTCGGCGCCCCGCTCGGCCAGCTCCTCCTCGGTGAGCGGGCCCAGCAGGCGCAGTACGTCGGCGACGCCCTCGGTGTCCTTGACCCGGGGGACTGCGCCCCCGCCCTCTCCGGGGAGCCATTGCAGCTCGCGCTCCAGATCGGCCAGCACCTCCGGGTCGAGCAGCTCGCGCAGCTCGGCCCGGCCCAGCAGCTCGGCCAGTAGCCGGGAGTCCAGAGACAACGCGGCGGCACGGCGCTCGGCGAGCGGGGAGTCGCCCTCGTACAGGTACTGGGCGACGTATCCGAACAGCAGGGAGCGGGCGAACGGGGACGGCTCGGGTGTGGTGACCTCCACCAGGCGCACCCGGCGCGACTCGACATCGCCCATCAGCTCGGCCAGTCCGGGTACGTCGAAGACGTCCTGGAGGCACTCGCGCACCGCCTCCAGGACGATCGGGAACGACCCGAACTCGCTCGCCACCTGCAATAGTTGGGCGGCCCGCTGGCGCTGCTGCCACAGCGGGGTGCGCCGGCCGGGATCGCGGCGGGGCAGCAGCAGGGCGCGGGCGGCGCACTCGCGGAAGCGGGAGGCGAACAGGGCCGACCCGCCGACCTGATCGGTGACGGTCCGCTCCACCTCGTCCCGGTCGAACAGGACGTCGGCGGCGCCGACCGGGGGCTGGTCGGGGTCGTGGTCCGGAGCGCCTGCGGGCTCCGGAACCGGGGCCGCGCCGAAGTCCTCGCCGAGGTCGAAGCCCATCAGGTCCGTGTCGGGCAGCCGCAGCACGATGCCGTCGTCGGCGTGCATCACCTGTGCGTCCATGCCGAACCGCTCCTCCAGCCGCGCTCCCAGCGCCAGCGCCCAGGGCGCGTGCACCTGGGCGCCGAAGGGGGAGTGGACAACGACCCGCCAGTCGCCCAGCTCGTCGCGGAAGCGCTCCACCACGATCGTGCGGTCGTCGGGGACGTGTCCGCAGGCCTGCCGCTGCTCGTCCAGGTAGGCCAGGACGTTGTCCACGGCCCACTCGTCCAGCCCGGCCGCCGCCAGCCGCTCCCGGGCGGCCTCCGGGGTCAGCCCGCCGACCTCGCGCAGGAACGCTCCCAGCGCGCGGCCCAGCTCCAGCGGGCGGCCGAGTTGGTCGCCCTTCCAGAACGGCAACCGCCCGGGGACGCCGGGGGCGGGGGTGACCAGGACGCGGTCGCGGGTGATGTCCTCGATGCGCCAGCTGGTCGTGCCCAGGGTGAACACATCGCCCACCCGCGACTCGTAGACCATCTCCTCGTCCAGTTCCCCGACGCGACCGCCGCCCTTCTTCGGGTCGGAGCCGGCGAGGAAGACGCCGAACAGCCCGCGGTCGGGGATCGTCCCGCCGGAGGTGACCGCCAGCCGCTGTGCCCCGGGGCGCCCGGTGACGGTGTGGGCGACGCGGTCCCACACCAGGCGGGGGCGCAGCTCGGCGAAGGCGTCGGACGGGTAGCGCCCGGCGAGCATGTCCAGTACGGCGGTGTACGCCGAATCCGGCAGTGAGGCGAAGGGCGCGGCGCGCCGCACGACCGCGAGCAGCTCGTCGACGTCCCAGGTGTCCACCGCGGTCATGGCGACGATCTGCTGCGCCAGTACGTCCAGCGGGTTGGAGGGGATGCGCAGGGCCTCGATGGCGCCCTCGCGCATCCGCTCGGTGACCACCGCGGACTGCACCAGGTCGCCCCGGTACTTGGGGAAGACCACCCCGGCCGAGACCGCGCCCACCTGGTGCCCGGCACGGCCCACCCGCTGCAGCCCGGAGGCGACCGAGGGCGGGGACTCCACCTGGACCACCAGATCCACCGCGCCCATGTCGATGCCCAGCTCCAGACTGGAGGTGGCCACCACCGCCGGCAGGCGGCCCGCCTTCAGCTCCTCCTCGACCTGGGAGCGCTGCTCCTTGGAGACCGAGCCGTGGTGGGCGCGGGCCAGCACCGGCGGGGCGCCCCCCGAGGCTCCCGATCCCCCCATCAGTTCCGCGGGCGAGTGGCCCTCGGGGACGGGCTCGCCGGTGGCCCGCTCGTAGGCGATCTCGTTGAGCCGGTTGCACAGCCGCTCGGCCAGACGCCGGGAGTTGGCGAAGACGATGGTGGAGCGGTGGGCCTGGACGAGGTCGGCGATCCGCTCCTCCACCGAAGGCCAGATGGAGGGCCGGTCCCCCTGGCCGCCGGGCCCTTCGCCGCCCGCGTCCCGCACCGGCGAGCCGCCCAGCTCGCCCATGTCCGGCACGGGCACCACGACCGACAGGTCGAACTCCTTGCCCGAGGGCGGCTGCACCACGTGCGCGCCGCGCCGGGGCGAGAGGAAACGCGCCACCTCGTCCACCGGCCGCACCGTCGCCGACAGTCCGATGCGGCGGGCCGGGCGGTCCAGCAGCTCGTCCAGGCGCTCCAGGGAGAGCGCCAGATGGGCGCCGCGCTTCGTCCCGGCCACGGCATGGACCTCGTCCAGGATCACCGTCTCCACCCCGCGCAGGGCCTCGCGGGCGGCGGAGGTGAGCATCAGGAACAACGACTCGGGGGTGGTGATCAGGATGTCCGGCGGGCGCCGGACCAGCGCTCGGCGCTCGGCGGCCGGGGTGTCGCCGGAGCGGACCCCGACGCGGATGTCCGGCTCGGGAAGCCCCAGCCGCACCGACTCCTGGCGGATGCCCGTCAGCGGGCTGCGCAGATTGCGCTCGACGTCCACCGCCAGGGCCTTCAGCGGTGAGACGTACAGCACACGGCAGCGGCGGACCGGGTCGGCGGGGGGCGGTGCGGCGGCCAGCCGGTCCAGGGAGGCGAGGAAGGCGGCCAGCGTCTTCCCGGAGCCGGTCGGCGCGACGACCAGGACGTCGCGTTCCTCGGCGATCGCCCGCCAGGCGCCCTCCTGGGCGGCGGTGGGGGCCTGGAACGCACCCGTGAACCATGAGCGGGTCGCGGGGGAGAAGGCGTCGAGAGCCGGTGACCGGTCCATGGCCTCCATCGTGCACCCCCTCACTGACATCCCCGCGACATCCCGGGCCGGCTGTCCCGGCGCGGCCCCGGTGCCGGCCTCGCGGCCGCCGGCCCCGGCAGGGGCTTCGCACGGGCCCGCACAATGGGAGGCATGGGCAAGGAGGAGTGGGCACGCCACTGGCGGTACGACCGGCTGCCGGGCACGGACCTGCTGCGCGCCCGCTACATAAGGCACACCTTTCCCCAGCACGCCCACGACGGCTACGTACTCGCCGCCGTCACCGGCGGCGTCGAGGAGGTCGGGCTGCCGCAGGGCGTGGAGCGGGCCGGCGTGGGGTCCGTCGTCATGATCAACCCGGAAGTGGCGCACACCGCGCGCGCCGGGGTCCCGGAGGGCTGGGCGTACGCCACGCTCTACCCCTCCTCCCGCACGGTCGCGGCCATCGCCGCGGAGACGACGGCCATCCGGGGCACCGCGGGGTTCGCCGAGTCCGTCGTGCACGATCCGGGGGCCGCGCGCCTGATCGCCGAGGTGCACCGGGCCGCCGAGCAGGGCAACGCCCTGGCCGCCGACACCCTGCTGCGGGTGACCGTCACCCGGCTGCTGCGCCGTAACGGCGCCGCGCTCCCCACGCGCACGGTCCGCACGGCGGGTGCGTGGAAGGCCGCGCGCGCCCGCGAGATCCTCCTGGAGCGGATGACGGACCCGCCCACCTTGGAGGCACTCGCCGCGGAGCTGGGGACGAGCCCGTTCTCGCTGCTGCGGGCCTTCCGCGAGCGGTACGGCATGCCGCCGCACGCCTGGCTGACCAGTGCCCGGGTCCGCCGCGCCCGCCGGCTGCTGGAGGAAGGGGTACCGCCCGCCGAGGCGGCCGTCGCCGCGGGCTTCACCGACCAGCCGCACCTGGGACGGCATTTCCGCCGGATCGTCGGCGTACCGCCGGGCGCCTACCAGCGCGAACGCGCAAGAACGTACAAGACCGGGCAGGAAGGCCGCGCCTAGCATCGCGCCGTGCCCGAGAGGAACCAGACCATCCAGAGCGCCCAGGCCGCCCGGGTCCGCCCGGCCGGGGAGGGGGCGCCCCCCACGACACCGCCCACCGCCGACCGCGGCGGGGACGACAGGGCCGTGGTCCGCGACGCCCTCGGAGTCGGCGTCGCCGTGGGCCTGTCCGGATTCGCCTTCGGGGTTACCTCCGCCGGAGCCGGGCTGAGTCTCGCGCAGACCTGTGCGCTCAGTCTGCTGGTCTTCACCGGCGCCTCGCAGTTCGCCCTGGTCGGCGCACTCGCCGCGGGCGGCAGCCCGCTCACCGCCGCGGCCGGCGCCTTCTTCCTCGGCACCCGCAACGCCTTCTACGGGCTGCGGCTGTCCTCGCTGCTGCGACTGCCGCGCGCGGTGCGGCCGGCGGCCGCCCACCTGGTCATCGACGAGACCTCCCTGGTCGCCCTCGCCCAGCGGGACCGGCGCGCGGCGCGGATCGGGTTCACCGTCACCGGCATCACCCTCTACCTGCTGTGGAACCTCACCACGTTGCTCGGCGCGCTGGGCGCCGCAGCCCTCGGCGACACCGCCGCCTGGGGGCTGGACGCGGCGGGTCCGGCCGTCTTCCTGGCGCTGCTGGCGCCCATGCTGCGCACGGCCGCCGAGCGTGCCACGGCCGGGCTCGCGGTGCTGCTGGGGCTGGGTCTCCTGCCGGTCCTCCCGGCCGGGGTCCCGGTGCTGGTGGCGGCGCTCGCCGCGCCGCTGGTGCTGCTGGCGCGGGGGCTGCGGGCCAGGGGGCTGGACGGAGGGGAGGGCCGGTGAGCACGGCGGGCGTGTGGATCGCGATCGGGGCGACGGCCGTCGGCTGCTACCTCGTCAAGCTGCTCGGACTGTCGGTGCCGGCCGGTGCGCTGGAGCGTCCGCTGGTACGGAGGCTGGCGGCCCTGCTGCCCGTGGCGCTGCTGGCGGCACTCACCGCGCAGCAGACCTTCGGCGGCGAGGGCGGCGCACTGGTGGCCGACGCCCGCGCGGGAGGTCTCGCGGCGGCCGCGGTCGCGCTGGTGCTGCGTGCGCCCTTCCTGGTGGTGGTCGCCGCCGCCGTCCTGGTCACCGCGGGGCTGCGGGCCCTGGGATAGGCCTGCCGCCCGCCCGGACCCTCTCCGCCCGCCCGGTTCCTCCCCGGCCGGCGGGGGAGGAACCGGGCGGGCGGATACTGGGTACATGCGTTTGACGATCTTCTGGGAGCGGATGGCGGCCCACTTCGGTGAGGCGTACGCCGACTCCTTCGCCCGCGATCACGTGATGTCCGAGCTGGGCGGCCGGACGGTCCACGAGGCTCTGGAGGCGGGGTGGGGGGCGAAGGAGGTCTGGCGCGCGGTCTGCGCGGCCGTGGACGTCCCCGCCGAGCTGAGGTGAGCTCCGAGGAGGATGCCTCCTGCGTCGTGGCCGACCGTGTGAGGCACCTCTGAGCTGCTGGTTTCCCGGCTTCTTCCGGTTTTCCACAGGAGCATGGGGCAACTTGACACAAAAATCGAACAGCCATTCTTATGGAGAGGCCGGGCTGCTGGGGACGGCGTCCGGGCCGATTGTCAGTGGCAGGCGCTAGCGTCTTCTGATGTGAAGCGATCGACTCAAGCGAACCGGGTGGCACCCATGGCAGGAAACGACCGCGAGAAGGCGCTCGACGCCGCGCTCGCACAGATTGAACGGCAGTTCGGCAAGGGTGCGGTGATGCGCCTGGGCGAGCGGCCGAACGAGCCCGTCGAGGTGATC
>NZ_JBSVCZ010000042.1:0-29116 GCF_054072955.1 Streptomyces sp. SS8 | reverse complement strand
GCGGGGGGGGGGGGCGCCCCCCCCCCCCCCCCGGGGGGGGGGGCCCCCCCCCGGGGGGGCGGCACGGCACCGGTGTGCGTCCTGAGACGGCTTCCGTACTCTGCGCGACCGCTCGGTCCGCCGAGGGAGGAAGTCCTGATCTTGCCCGGTCCAGAAGCCTGTCAGCCCCGTCATATGCTGCGGTAAGGTCTGCCACGTCCTCGGCACGACAGGCCCGCCCCGACCCTGCCGTACGTGTGGTGGCATGCGCTTCGCACCGCGGCGCGCTCCGTCCCGTCAGCCGATGGATCCCCCCACAGCACCCAGGCAGTAGTGGCATCTAGTGGCGTTAGTGGCATCGCCGACCGAGGAGCGTACAAGTGTTCAGCCAGAACAAGCCTCTGAAGGGCGCAGCCGTGCTGGTGACAGCGACCCTGCTCGCCGGATGCGGCTCGCTGCTCGGTGACGGCGGGAGCGAGGAGGCGATCGTGGTCGGCACCACGAGCACGCCGAGCGTCCTCGACCCGGCCGGTGCCTGGGACGGTTCGTGGGAGCTGTACCGGAACATCTACCAGACCCTGCTGCATTTCCCGAGCTCCAGTGGCACCCCGGAGCCCGACGCCGCCCAGCGCTGCGGTTTCACCGACACCGTCAGCAGCGTCTACCGGTGCGTGCTGAAGAAGGACCTGACGTTCTCCAACGGCAACGCGCTGGACGCGGAGGCGGTCAAGTACTCCGTCGAGCGCACTCTGGAGATCAAGTCGCCCACCGGCCCGGCCCAGCTGCTGCAGAGCATCGACCGCATCGAGACCTCCGGCGAGCGGACGATCATATTCCATCTCAAGCGACCGGACGCGACCTTCCCGCTGGTCCTGGCCACCCCCGCCGCGTCCATCGTCGACCCCGCGGCCTACCCGGCCGACCGGCTGCTGGAGTCGGACAAGATCAGCGGATCCGGGCCGTACCTGCTCGACGGCTACAAGGAGGACGAGCGGGCCGAGCTGGTCAGGAACCAGAAGTACAAGGGCTCCGCGGAGGTCAAGAACGAGGCCGTGACCGTCCGGTACTTCAAGGACTCGGCCAAGCTGGTCCAGCAGCTCAAGAGCGGCGAGGTCGACCTCACCTACCGCGGCCTGACCCCCGAGCAGATCGCCGACTTCGGGAAGAACCGCAGCGACCACCCGGAGATCAAGCTCAACGAGGTCTACGGAACCGAGATCCGCTACCTGGTGTTCAACCCGCGGCACGAGTCGGTCTCCGAGCCCGCCGTCCGCAGGGCGATCGCCCAGATCATCGACCGCAAGGCCCTGGTCCGCAACGTCTACAAGCGCACCGCCGCCCCGCTGTACTCCATGGTCCCCGGCGGGATCACCGGCCACACCAGCGCCTTCTACGAGAAGTACGGCGAGCCCAGCGTGGAGAAGGCCCGCAGCACGCTGAACCAGGCCGGGATCAACGAGAAGGTGAAGCTGACCCTCTGGTACACCACCGACCGCTACGGTGCCACGACCGCCGAGGAGTTCGCCGAGATCAAGCGGCAACTGGAGGCCTCCGGGCTGTTCGACGTCACCCTGGAGGGCCGGGAGTGGCGCGACTTCCAGGAAGGCGTCACCGAGGGCGAGTACCCGGTGTTCGGCCGCGGCTGGTTCCCCGACTTCCCGGACGCGGACAACTACATCTCGCCGTTCGTCGGCAAGGAGAACGTCATGGGCACGCCGTACGAGCACAAGACGCTGACCGGCACGCTGCTGCCCAAGTCCCGCAAGGAGAGCGACCGGGGCGCCGCCATCGAATCCTTCACGCAGGCCCAGAAGATCCTGGCCGAGGACGTCCGGCTGCTGCCCCTGTGGCAGGGCAAGCTCTACATCGCCGCGCACGACGACATCGCCGGCGTGGAGTGGAGCATCGACTCCTCGACGATCATGCGGCTGTGGGAGCTGGACCGCAAGAAGAGCTGGTGACCCCGGGCGGCGGGCGGTCGGCGCCTGTCCGCCCGCCGCCCGTGCGGCGCGGTTGTCAGTGATCACCGGTACGTTCTGGGGTGCGCGTCCGCAGAAGGCGCGCGGAACCGACACCGGAGGTCTGTCTCACGTGAACGCCATGCTGCCCGAGTCCTGGCAGAAGGTCCTCGGCGACGAGCTGGAGAAGCCCTACTTCAAGGAGCTCACCGAGTTCGTCGAGGAGGAGCGGGCACGCGGGCCGGTCTACCCGCCCCGGGAAGAGGTCTTCGCGGCGCTGGACGCCACCCCGTACGAGCAGGTCAAGGTACTCGTCCTCGGGCAGGACCCGTACCACGGCGAGGGGCAGGGCCACGGGCTGGCGTTCTCGGTGCGGCCCGGGGTGCGGATCCCGCCGTCCCTGCGCAACATCTACAAGGAACTGCAGGCCGACCTGGGCTGCCCCGTCCCGGACAACGGCTATCTGATGCCGTGGGCGAAGCAGGGCGTGCTCCTGCTCAACGCGGTGCTGACGGTCCGGGCCGGGGAGGCCAACTCCCACAAGGGCAAGGGCTGGGAGAAGTTCACGGACGCGGTGATCCACGCCGTGGGCGCCCGCCCCGACCCGGCCGTCTTCGTGCTGTGGGGCAACTACGCGAAGAAGAAGCTGCCGCTGATCGACACCGACCGGCACACGGTGGTCCAGGGCGCGCATCCCTCGCCGCTGTCGGCGAAGAAGTTCTTCGGGTCGCGCCCCTTCAGCCAGATCGACGAGGCGATCGCGGCGCAGGGGCACACGCCGGTCGACTGGTGCATCCCCAACCTCGGCTCCTGAGCCGCTTCCCGGACGCCACGGAGGGCGCGACGGAGGGCGCGACGGGGCCGGCTCAGTCCAGCTCGTAGTCGAAGGCGTACGCGACGGACGGCTCGCCGTGCACGGCGGTGAAGCCGCCCGTCCCCCGCAGCCCGGCCAGCTCACCGGTGGCCGAGCCGGGCACCACCTCGAAGACGCAGCGCACGGTGCCCTTCTCGTCGAAGGTGCCGTGCTCGGCGAGCACGAAGGAGCCCGCGCGCCCGTCGAGGGCGCCGGAGACCAGCTCGTGGCCGGTGAAGCTCCCGGCGGAGCCGGGCTCCTTCGCGGTGTAGACGATGGTGTACGCGCACGAGGTCCCGGTGGCCTCGACGCCACCGGTGAAGTGGTTGGTGACGACGGCGGAGGCCAGCTTCGGGCCGCTTCCCGCGCTCGCGCCGTCACCGCTGCCGCCGGCTTCGGCGATGACCTTCTCCTGCCAGTCGGCGAAGGTGAAGCTGCCGGTGGTGTGCGTGGTCATGGGGCTCCTCCCAGGCGGTGGCGCGGGCCCTTCCCGCGCCGGCCGCCATCACTGTCCCGCCCGTACCTGACACCTTCTGTCAGGTACCGGCGGCAGACTGTCGCCATGCGCGCCGACCGCCTCCTGCAGATGCTCCTGCTGCTCCAGAACCGGGGCCGGATGACCGCACCGGAACTCGCCGACGAGCTGGAGGTCTCGGTCCGCACCGTCTACCGCGACGCCGAGGCGCTCATCGCCTCCGGCGTGCCGCTGACCGCCGTGCGGGGACCGGAGGGCGGCTACCGCCTGATGGAGGGCTACCGCACCAGGCTCACCGGCCTCAACGGCCAGGAGGCCGACTCCCTGTGGCTGGCCGGGATGCCGGACGCCGCGGCCGAACTGGGGCTGGGAGCCGAGCTGGCGACCGCCCAGCTGAAGTTGCGCGCCGCGCTCCCCGCGCAGCTCGCCGAGCGCACCCGGCGCGTCTCCGAGCGCTTCCACCTCGACGCCCCGGCCTGGTTCCGGGACGCCGACCCCGTACCGCACCTGGCACGCGTGGCCGAGGCCGTCTGGGAGCAGCGGACCCTGCGCGTGCGCTACCGCCGCTGGAAGGGCGAGGTGCGCCGCGAGCTGCATCCGCTCGGGCTTGTCCTCAAGGGCGGCATCTGGTACCTCGTCGCACGGTCCGCCCACGGCCCGGACGGCGACGGCGGCGGACCCCGGCTCCGGGAGGACCTGCGCACCTACCGGGTCTCGCGCGTCCTCGGCCTCGATGCGCCGGGCGAGCGCTTCGAGCGGCCCGCCGACTTCGACCTCGCGGCGTACTGGGCCGAGGCCACGGGCCGTCTGGAGGCCGGCCGCCTGCGGGGTGAGGCACTGCTGCGGCTCTCCCCGCGCGGCCTGAGGCTGCTGCCCATGCTGTTCGGCGCGGTGGGCGCGCGGGCGGCCCGGGAGGCGGAGGGGCCGGACGGTGACGGCTGGGTGCGGGTGCTCCTCCCCGTGGAGAGCACCACCGTGGCGGTGGGCGACCTGCTCCGGCTCGGCGCGGAGGCGGAGGTGCTCGGCCCGGCCGGGCTGCGCGCGGCGGTGGTGCGGGAGGTGGAGGCGCTGGCGGACAGGTACGGACGGGGCACCGGCGAGAGCGCCTGAGCGCCGCGGCCGCCACCGGCGGCTAGCGTCGGAGGACGGCGCGGGAAGGACGTCCGCGCCGCCGGCACCGACACCACCACACAGGAGAGCCCGTGGCGGAGCATCGGCAGGAGACGGGAGCGGCGGGGGAGGGGAGTGCGGCGGGCGAGCCGCTGCCGACCAGGATCGGCCAGGCGGTCATCCTGCACCGGGGCGGGGACCGGGAGGAGGCGCGCAACCGGCTGGTGCGACTGTGGGAGGAGGCGGGCGAGGACGGCGCCCCGTTCCACCGCTGCGCCATCGCCCACTACCTGGCCGGCACCCAGGATGATCCCGCGGCCGGGCTCGAGTGGGGCCGGCGCGCACTGGCCGCCGCGCTGGCCCCCGCCGAAGACGGGGCTGCCGTGCGGGCCCTGCTTCCCTCGCTCCACCTGAGCCTGGCCGCCGCCCACACCGGGCTCGGCGACCTGGCCGCCGCCCGGCACGAGCTGGACAGGGCCCGCGGCGCGGTACGGGAACTGCCCGACGACGCGTACGGCACGGGCGTCAGAGCCGCCATCGGGGATCTGGCGCGGCGGCTGGCGGACACCTCCGGGCCGCCGGCTCAGTCGCCGTAGACCTGCCGGCAGGTCCGCGCCGGTTCTCCGTCCGGGGCCCAGCCGCCGTACGCCTCACCGAGCCCGCACACATCCGGGCCGGGCCACCGGGGAGTGCCGCCGGAGGCGCGCCCGGGGGGCCCGGCGGGGCCGGACGGGGGCGGTTCGCTCCGCGGCCGGCGGGGCACCGGGCGCGCGGTGGGCCTGCGGGCGGGGGCCGACGCGGCGGGTGGGCCGGAGCGGGACGGGGAGAAGGCACCGGGCCCGCCCGGGCCGCCCTCCACCCTGGCGAGGGTCTCCCGCACCGGGCCGGGTGTCCGCGGCGGCTCGGCGTCCCGCCGCGGCAGGGCGGGACCACTGGGCCGGGGAGGCGGCGCGCTCTCCTCCGGCCGCTGGCCGCCCGCCACCGTGACGCACCCCGAGACGGCCGCCAGAGCGGCTCCGGTCAGGAGCAGGGCGCTTCTCACACATCGCACCCGGCCCACTCTGCCGCACCGCGCGGCCGCCGGGAACTCCCCGCGGGAGTGATGCGGATGGCTCATGCGTTTCATGTGGCCGATGTGACACATGCGGCCTGTGGGGCCAGTGCGGCCTGTGCTGCCCGCGCGTCGGGCGGCCGGGCCCGCTGCGGGCGCCTCATCCGCCCAGCATGCCGCGCAGCAGCTCCTCCAGCCCGGCTCGCAGTTCCTCCGGCGTCGGCACCGTCGAGTGGTAGGAGCCCGCCGTGCAGGAGAACATCACCCCGTCGCACCAGGCGATCAGCGACAGCGCGTGCCGTTCGGGCTCCGTGGAGCCCGCGGCGGCCATCATCGCCACCAGCGGCTCGCGGAAGGCGGCGGTCCCGGCCCGGTCGTAGATCGCCCGCAGGGCGGGGCGCCGGGTCGCCTCCAGGGCCAACTCGTAGCGGGCGACCGCCAGGTGGCGGTGGTGCGTCAGATAGCGGTGCAGGGCCAGTGCCACGGCCTCGGCCGGCGTCCCGGGGTCGTCGCCGGGCCCGGGCATCCGCTGCGCCGGCCCCAGTACGCGCGCCTCGCGTACGGCCAGCCGCCGCACCGCCGTCTCCAGCAGGGCCTCGCGGGTGCGCGCGTGGTTGGAGGTGGAGCCCTGCGGCAGGCCGGCGGCCTCGTCCACCGCGCGGTGGGTGAGGCCGCGCAGGCCGCGCTCGGCCAGCAGGTCGATCGCGGTGTCGGCGATCAGCTCGCCGCGTGCGGTGGCGCGGGCCGTACTCCGGGACATGCCCGCCAATCTACCTCTCACTACAGATGTAGTAGGCTGAGGAGTGTTACTACAGATGTAGTGAACAGTCGCTGCCGCCGGCACGGAGGAGCACCGCCCATGAGCCAGCCCCGAGCCGTCGTCATCGGTGCCGGAATAGGAGGCCTGACCGCCGCCGCGGCACTGCACCTGTGCGGCTGGGCGGTCACCGTCCTCGAACGCGCCGCCGCGCTGGAACCCGTCGGCGCCGGGATCGCCCTGGCCCCCAACGCCCAGCGCGCCCTGGACGTCATCGGGGTCGGCGCCGCCGTCCGCGCCATGTCCGCCTGGGAGGGCGCGGGAGGACTGCGCACGCCGTCCGGCCGCTGGCTGTCGCGCACCACCCCCGATGCGGCGGCCGAGCGTTTCGGCGGCCCCGTCGTCGTCGTCCACCGCGCCGACCTCGTCGGCCTGCTCGCCGCCCGGCTGCCCGACGACGCGATCCGCACCGGCACACCGGCCGAGGTCGCCGACCCAGGTGGGGACGGGCGGCCGGCGACCGTACGCGCCACGGACGGCGAAGGCGAGGGCGGAGAAAGCGTCCGGGAGTACACGGCCGACCTCGTCGTGGCCGCCGACGGCATCCACTCCGCCGCCCGGCGGACCCTCTTCCCCGGCCACCCCGCCCCCCGCTACGCCGGCTTCACCGCATGGCGGTTCGTCGTCCCCGCACCCGGGCGGCCCTTCAGCCCCCACGAGACCTGGGGGCCCGGCTCGGTATGGGGCACCGTCCCGCTCCACGACGGCCGGGTGTACGCGTACGCCACCGCCACCGTCCCCGCCGGAGGCAGGTCGCCCGACGGTGAACGGGCCGAACTGCTGCGCCGCTTCGGCGACTGGCACCACCCCGTCCCCGACCTGCTGGCCGCCGTACGGCCCGACGGCGTCCTGCGCGGCGACGTGTACCGCACCGCCACCGCACTGCCCGCCTACCACCAGGGGCGCACCGCCCTGCTCGGCGACGCCGCCCACGCCATGACCCCCAACCTCGGCCAGGGCGGCTGCCAGGCGATCGAGGACGCCGTCGTCCTCGCCCACCACGCCGGCCCAGGCGCCGCCGGTCTCGAACGCCGCCTGGCCGCCTACACCCGCGACCGCCTGCCCCGCACCATGGACGTCGTACGCCGCTCCGGGCGGATCGGACGGCTGACCACCTGGTCCTCCCCGCCCGCCCGAGCCCTGCGCACCGCCGCGTTCACCGCCCTCGACCGGCTCGGCCCGCACCTGGCCCTGCGCAGCCTCGACGGCATCGCCGACTGGGAGCCGCCGGGCGCCGCGTATGCTGCCGGTCCGAGGGGAACACGGGGCGGCGGCGAAACGGCCACGCCCTGAGCGGACCGGGCGGCGGCGGACCGCCCCGGACGGCGCCGGACGACGGCGAGACCAAGGGGGTCCCGTGAGGATCGCAGTGATCGGACTCGGTGACATCGCGCAGAAGGCGTACCTGCCGGTGCTCACCGCCCGGCCGGGGCTGGAGCTCCACCTGCACACCCGTACCCGCGCCACCCTGGAGCGGACGGCCGAGGCCCACCGGATCCCCGGCCCGCAGCGGCACACGGACCTCGACGGGCTGATCGCGGCCGGCCCCGACGCGGCCTTCGTCCACGCCCCGACGGCCGAGCACCCCGCGATCGTCGCCCGGCTGCTGGAAGCCGGAGTGCCCACCTACGTCGACAAGCCGCTCGCCCACACCCTGGCCGAGTCCGAGCACCTGGTGCGCCTGGCGGGCCGGCGGCGCGTACCGCTCGCCGTCGGCTTCAACCGCCGCCACGCACCCGGCTACGTTCAGTGCCTGGAGCACCCGCGTGACCTGATCCTGATGCAGAAGAACCGCGTCGGACTGGCGGCCGACCCGCGCGAGGTGGTCTACGACGACTTCATCCACGTCGTGGACACCCTCCGCTTCCTGCTGCCCGGGCCTGCCGGGCACATCGACGTCCGCGCCCGGGTCAGGGACGGGCTCCTGCACCACGTGGTGCTCCAGATGTCCGGCGACGGTTTCACCGCGATCGGCGTCATGAACCGCATGAGCGGCAGCGCCGAGGAGATCCTGGAGGTCTCCGGGCGGGACGCCAGGCGCCAGGTGTTCAACCTCGCCGAGATCGTCGACCACAAGGGCCAGCCCAGCATCCGCCGCCGCGGGGACTGGGTGCCGGTGGCCCGCCAGCGCGGCATCGAGCAGACGGTCTCGGCCTTCCTCGACGCCGTGCGCGCCGGGCGCCACCTGGACGCCGAGGACGCCCTGCGCACCCACGAGCTGTGCGAACGGGTCGTCACCGCCGCGCTGGAGCAGGCCGGATAGCCCTCTTCCGCCTCCCGCCCCACCGCCCGCGCCGGAACCGTCGCACCGCGGCCACGGCCGCAGCCGACAGCAGCGAGCCCAGCGCGGCGGCGACGGTCCAGTCACCGGACCGGACGTAGCCGGTGGCGCCCGAGGCGAGCGGCACCTCGTAAACGGCGGCCCCGCTCCGTTCGGTGCCCAGCCGCCCGCCCACCGGCTCACCGCGCGGGCCGTACACCGCGCTCACCCCCGTCAGCGTGGCGTGCACCATCGGCCGCCCGCTCTCCGCGGCCCGCAGCGCCGCCAGGGAGGCGTGCTGGGACGGCGCCCAGCTGTCCTGGAAGGTGGAGGTCGCCGACTGGGCGACGAGCAGGTCCGCGCCCTCGCGCACCAGCGCCCGGCCGACATCGGGGAAGGCCGACTCGAAGCACACCAGCGGACCGGTGCGCACCCCGAGGGTGTCCATCACCATCGGCGAGTCCCCGCGCCTGCGGTCCTCCTCGGCCGCCTCGCCCACCGCCGTGGCCCAGCCCAGCAGGGAACGGGCCGGCACGTACTCGCCGAACGGCACCAGCCGCATCTTGTCGTAGCGCTCCCCGGTGGGCCCCCGCGGCCCCACCGCCACCGAGCTCTTGAAGATCCCCGGCCCGTCCGGGCGCCGGGCGTCCACGTTCACCAGCAGCGGCGCCCCGACCCGCGCGGACAGCGCCGCCAGCCGCTCGCCCAGATCCGGGCGCTCCTCCAGGTCGTAGCCGACACTGCTCTCGCCCCACACCACCAGGTCCACGTCCCGGCCGACCAGTCCGCGGGTCAGCCGCTCACCGGTGTCGAAACGCGCCCCGGCCCCGTCCACCACACCCGGCTGCACCACCGCGACGCGGACCGTGCCCGACGGCCGCGGCAGCGGTGCCCACGCCCAGGCCGCGGCCGGAACCAGCACGCACACCGCCGCCGCGGCCGCGGCGGCCCGCCGCGCGCCGGGCACCGCGACCAGCACCGCCAGCGCGGTGTTCGCCGCCACCACCCACACGGTGACCAGCCACACCCCGCCCAGCGAGGCCAGCCGCAGCGCGGGCGGCACCTGCCACTGGCTCGCCCCCAGCAGCGCCCACGGGCCGCCCAGGTACTCCCAGGAGCGCACCAGCTCGATCACCAGCCACGCCGAGGGCACCAGCACCACCGCCGCCACCGCACGGCCCGGAGCCGGCGCACCCGCCAGCAGCCGCCGCACCAGCCAGCCCCACGGAGCCCACAGCAGCCCCATCAGGGCCGCCACCACCACGAGAAAGGCGTGCAGGCTGGGGGCCAGCCAGTGATGGGTGGCCAGCAGGAAACCGGTGCCGCCCAGCCAGCCCTCCACGGCCGCCCGTCCCCCGCTCCGCGCAGTACGCAGCAGCAGCAGCCACGGGACCAGCGCGGCGTAGGCCCACCACCACAGCGACGGCGCGGGAAAGGACAGGGCGGGCAGCGCGCCCGCCGCCGGCGCGAGCGCCCCGCGCCGCCACCCGGACCCCGCGGGCATCCGCATGCCGCGCCTCCCTCGCCTCGGCCGGACCGGTGGGCGGACCCCACAGTGCCGTACGGCCGTACGGGGGCCGGGCGGGGGCCGCGCCGCGGTGCGGGGTGGCCGGGAACCGCCCGCCGGGGGTTTCACCGGTCCGTATGCGGGTGACCGTTCCCGGGGAACCGGCGAGTGAACCCGCGACTCGCCGGTTCCCCGGGAACGGTCACCCGCCGGCCGGAACCGGAATGGACGGCACAGGGACCGGGAAACCGCGGGAGGCCGGGACAAGGAGGTGGCGGCGGTGGAGCTTCCCCTGCTGGTGGGCGTCGACGGCTCCGGGAGCAGTCTGCTCGCGGTGGACTGGGCCGCGGACGCGGCGGTCCGGCACTCGGTACCGCTGTGCCTGGTCCACGGGACCGAGGAGCGAGCAGAGGGCGACCCGGAGCCGGAGGAGCTGATGTCCGCCGCGACCGAACGCGTCCGCCTGCGCGCCCCCGGCCTGCGGGTAACCACCGTCGTCCTCGACGAGGAACCCGGGGCGGCGTTGGTCCACGCCGGCCGCAACGCGTTCGCCCTCGTCGTCGGCTCACGGGGCCGGGGCGGGATCGCGGGCCTGCTGCTGGGCTCGGTGGGGCTGGAGGCGGCCGGCCGGGCCGACTGCCCGGTGGTCGTCGTACGCGGTGGGGAGAACGCCCGCGCCGGCGGCCACGGCCGGGTCGTCCTGGGGGTCGGGGACAGGGTGGACGGCTCTCCCGCCGCCCACTTCGCCTTCCGGGAGGCCGACGCCCGGCACTGCGAACTGCACGCGGTGCGGACCTGGCGCCGGCCCGCCCACACGGCGGAGAACCACCTGCTGATCCAGGGGGGCCCGGCCGGCGCCCGTCACCGGGAGGCGATGGACCACCTGGACGGCGCCCTGCGGGCCGCGGCCCGCGAGTACTCCGGGATCGACCTGCACCTGCACGCCGTGGAGGGCCCCACCCGCGTGGTGCTGCTGGAGGAGTCGCGCAGGGCGGACCTGCTGGTGATCGGCGCCCACCGCCGGCAGGGCCGCCTCGGCCTCCAGCTGGGGGTGGTCGACCACACCGTCATCCACCACGCCGACTGCCCCGTGGCCCTCGTACCGGAGCACATCTGATCCCTGCCCGCCCCGACGACCCCACCGGAGGGAACGACCATGCCGCCTGCCGCAGCCCGGGACCCGGAGGAGGCCGCCGCGCCGGCACACCGCCTGGACGGCCTGAGGGCCGTGGTGTTCGACACCGACGGGGTGATCACCGACTCCGCCCGGGTCCACGCCGCCGCCTGGAAGGAGGCGTTCGACGACTGCCTGCGCGAGTGGCGCGAGCGCGGCGGCGGACGGCCGGAAGGGGGCGCGCGGGACCGGTTCCGCCCGTTCGACGTCCGGGAGGACTACCTGCGGTACGTCGACGGCAGATCCCGCCTGGACGGCGCCGCCGCCTTCCTCGCCTCCAGGGGGCTGGACCTGCCGCCGGGCGAGCCGGACGACCCGCCCGGCAACGGCACCGTCCGCGCCGTCGCCGCCCGCAAGGAGCGGCTGTTCACCGCCGCCCTGCGCCGGGGCGGCGTCGAGGCCTGGCCCGGCACCCTGAGGCTGCTGCGCGCCCTGCGCCGCGAAGGGGTGCCCATGGCGGTGATATCCGCCTCCCGGCACGCGAGGGAGCTGCTCTCCGGAGCGGGGGTGCCGGAGGTGTTCGACGCCGTGGTGGACGGCCACGAGGCGGCTCGGCTGGACCTGCCCGGCAAACCGGATCCCGCGGTGTTCCTGGAGGCCGCCCGGCGGCTGGGAGTGCCTCCGGCGGAGGCGGCCGTCGTCGAGGACGCGCTCGCCGGTGTGGAGGCGGGCCGCCGGGGCGGCTTCGGGCTGGTCGTCGGGGTGGACCGGACGGCCGGCCCAACCAGCGCGCGGGACCTGCGTGAGCACGGGGCCGACATGGTCGTGACCGACCTGGCCGAACTGCTGCCGCCCGGTCCCCGCGCCGGCCGGCACGAGGAGGAGGGCTGACAGTGGTGGAGGGGACCGTGGAGCGGTGGGAATGGGCCTACGAGGGCTACGAGCCGGAGGAGGAGCGGCTGCGCGAGGCCCTGTGCACCCTGGGCAACGGCTACTTCGCGACCCGGGGCGCGGCTCCCGAGACGGACGCCGGAGGGCCCCACTACCCGGGCACGTACGCGGCGGGCTGCTACAACCGGCTGGTGTCCACCGTGGGGGAGAGCGAGCCCAGGGATGTCGAGAACGAGGACATGGTCAACCTGCCCAACTGGCTGCCCCTGCGCTTCCGCATCCTCGACGGCACCCTCGACGGAGCTCTGGGCGGCCAGCCCGGCGGCGGCCCCGGGAGCAGTCCCTCGAACGGCCCCGTGAACGACCCCGCGAACGGAAACGCCCCGCCCTGGTGGACCCCCGACGATGACGGGCTGCTGGAGTACCGGCAGCGACTGGACCTCAGGCACGGCGTCCTGACCCGGACCCTGCGCCTGGAGGACGCCGCCGGCCGGCGGCTGCGCGTCGAGCAGCACCGGCTGGTCCACATGGGGCAGCCGCACCTGGCCGCACTGCGCACCGTCCTCACCGCGGAGAACTGGACCGGCACGCTCGAGGTCGAGTCCGCCCTCGACGGCGGCGTCGCCAACGAGGGCGTGGAGCGCTACCGGGCCCTGAACGGCCGCCATCTGACCGGCCACAGCACCGGATCGACCGGACCGGACACGGTCTGGGTGCGCTGCCGCACCACGAACTCGGAGATCGGCGTGGCCCTGGCCGCCCGCACCCGCCTGGAGAGCGGCGAGGCCGTCTCGGCACGCACCGACCCGGGCGGGCTGCGGCCCGCGCGTCGGCTGACCGTAGCCGTCCGGCCCCGGCGGCCCGTCACCGTCGTCAAGACCGTCTCCCTGCACACCTCGCACGACATCGCGGTCAGCGATCCCCTGCACGCCGCGCTGGAGGACATCGACTACGCGCCGGGCTTCCCCGACCTGCTCGACACCCACCGCGCCGCCTGGGACGAGCTGTGGCGGCACGCCGAACTCCAGGTGCCGGGCGAGGCGGGCCGCATCCTGCGGGTCCACCTCTTCCACGTCCTGCAGACCCTCTCCCCGCACATCACCGACCTGGACGTCGGAGTCCCGGCACGCGGGCTGCACGGAGAGGCCTACCGGGGGCACGTCTTCTGGGACGAACTGTTCGTGCTGCCCTACCTCAACGTCCACTTCCCGGAGGTCTCCCGCGCCCTGCTGGCCTACCGGCACCGGCGGCTGCCCGAGGCCGTCCGGGCCGCGCGGGACAACGGCTACGAGGGCGCGATGTTCCCCTGGCAGAGCGGCAGCGACGGGCGCGAGGAGACCCAGACCCTGCACCTGAACCCGCGCTCGGGCCGCTGGCTGCCCGACCACTCCCGCCTCCAGCACCACGTGGGCTCGGCGGTCGCCTACAACATCTGGCAGTACTGGCAGGCCAGCGGCGACATCGACTTCATGCACACCCGGGGCGCCGAGACGCTGCTGCGGATCGCCCAGTTCTGGGGGAGCGCCGCGCGGTACGACGCGGCGCTGGGGTGCTACCGCATCCTCGGCGTGGTCGGTCCCGACGAGTACCACGAGGCCTACCCGGACAGGGAGCGGCCAGGCCTGGACGACAACGCCTACACCAACGTCACCGCCGCCTGGGTGCTCGGCAGGGGCCTGGAGACGCTCCGAACCGTCCCCGAACCGCTGTGCGAGGAGCTGTGCCAGAAACTCGCCCTGGACGCGGAGACGCTGGAACGCTGGGACGACATCTCCCGGCGGCTGCGGGTGCCCTTCCACGCGGGCGTCATCAGCCAGTTCGACGGCTACGGGGAACTGGCCGAACTGGACTGGGAGGGCTACCGCCGCAAGTACGGGGACATCCGCCGGCTGGACCGGATCCTGGAGGCCGAGGGCGACACCGTCAACCGCTACCAGGCGTCCAAGCAGGCCGACGCGCTGATGCTCGGCTACCTGTTCCAGCCGGCCGAACTGGCGGCCCTGTTCGAGCGGCTCGGCCACACCCTCGACGACGAGCTGTGGCGGCGCACGGTCGACTACTACCTGCACCGCACCAGCCACGGCTCGACCCTCAGCTCCCTGGTCCACGGCTGGGTGCTGGCCCGGGTGCGGCGCCCCGACGCCTGGCGCTACGTCCAGGAGGCGCTGGTCAGCGACATCGCCGACATCCAGGGCGGTACGACGGCCGAGGGCATCCACCTGGGCGCCATGGCCGGGACACTGGATCTGGTGCAGCGCGGACTGACCGGTCTGGAGACCCGCGGGGGCGCCCTGCGGCTGGACCCCGTACCGCTCCCGGAACTGTCCCGGTTCTCCTTCACCATGCGCTACCGGCACCACTGGGGGGTGGGCGTGCGGATGTGCTCGGACGGGATACGCGTCAGCCTGCCCGGATCGGCCGAGGGGCCCGTACGCCTGGTGCTGCCCGACCGGACCGTCACCATCGAGCCCGGCGAGTCGGCCTGGCTGGACCTGGCCGACCGGTGACGCCCGGCCGGCGGCGGGCTGTCACCGCTCAGCCGGTGCCCGGCCCTCCTCGCCGTCCGGGGCGGCCCGGACGGCGGCCGGCCCGGACGGCCGTGCCCAGGACCACGGCGGAGAGGAACACCAGCACGCCGACCACCGGATGCAGGACCATCAGCGCGGGAACCAGGAGGAAGCAGACGCCGAGGAGCGGCCACAGGCGGGGCGGCGCCGCCGGCCCGCCCTCCGCCGGCGGCTCCGCCTCTTCGGGATCCGTCTCGCCGAACTCCCGGAACAGGGCGGCGAGGCGGGTGTCGCGCAGCAGAGCCCGCTCGGTCTCGTGCAGGATGCGCAGTTCTCGGAGGGTGAGGCGGCGGGATTCGTTCATGGTCTCGGTCCAGCTCGGTCGGTGCGGACTGCGGTGGTCGGTCACCTGCCGAGTACCCCCTCCGAGCGGGTGAATCTTCCGGAGTCCGGCGATCCGGCCGGCGACCGGGCCCGGGATCAGGCCGAAGCCGGCCCGGATCACTCCTCGCGGTACCGCAGGAGCAGCATCGCCGCGTCGTCCTGCAGCGGCCCGCCGACATGTGCCACCAGATCCCGGCACAGTGACTCCAGACCGATGTCCGGGTTCCTCTCCCGCAGCAGGAAGGCCCGCCGGATCAGCGGGTAGAAGCGGTCGTCCGGATCGCGCGCCTCGGTCACGCCGTCGGTGTACAGCAGCATCTGCTCACCGGGGGCGAGCGACAGCCCGTACGGCTGCGGGGGCTTGAGGTCGAAGCCCATGCCCAGGGGCGGCGCGGTCTCCGGCGGCTCGGCGAGATGGGCCGTACCGTCCGCGCGGACCACCAGCGGCGAGGGGTGGCCGTGGTTGAGCAGGGTCACCGAACGGTCCTCGTGCGTCTCGGCCAGGACGGCCGTGACGAACCGCTCCTGTGTCATGTGCCGGTTGACCGAACGCTCCAGCCGGGCGCTCACCGCCGCCAGGTCCGGCTCGTCGTACGCCGCCTCCCGGAACGCGGCCAGGACGACCGCGGCCGTCTCCACCGCCTCCAGCCCCTTGCCCTGGACATCGCCCACGATCACCCGGACCCCCGAGGGCGAGTTGACCACCTCGTACAGATCGCCACCGATCCGGGCCTCGGCCACCGCGGAGGTGTAGGACACCGCGATCCGCAGATGTCCCGCGGCCCGGGGCACCGGGCGCAGCAGCACCCGCTGGGCCACCTCGGCGATGGACCGCACGTTCGCCAGCTCGGCCTCGTGCCGCTGGCGGATGGCGGCCGCGACCAGCCCGGCCGCCGACACCCCGGCCACCGACAGCAGCGCCGTGTAGCCGCGCGTGGCCCCCAGCAGGCCGTCGTAGAAGGCCAGGCAGAAGCACAGGGCCAGGGCCAGCAGCCCGATCAGCGCGGTGCGGCGCATGCCGCCGACCAGGCTGGCGAACGCGGGACCGAGCGACAGCAGCGGCAGGAACCCCACGCCCGGGCCGGCCGTCACGTCCACCAGGACGACGACGGTCATGGCCGCGAAGGGCAGCCCGGCCAGGAGTCGGTAGCTGTCGTCGTCGCGCTCGGCCAAGGTGAACTCCGGATTCGCTGCGGATGCCCCGCGGTTGTCTGCGAACAGCTTCCCAGGCCGGGGCGGCGGGGAAAAGCGACCCGCGCGGTCGCACCGTTTCCCGCGCCCGCTCGCACGGGCCGCCCGGACCACCCGGGCGGCCCGGTCCGCCGCCGGGAGGAGGGCCGGGCCCCCCTCCCGGCGTCTGCCGTACCGGCCCCCGCGCCGCTCCTCACGCCCCCGCTACGGCGGCCGCGCGATCCGTTCGCCCGGTCGGCGCAGCCGGGCGCCGCCGAAGGTGCCGCCCGCCCCGCCACCGCCCACGCTGCCGGAAGAGGAGGACGGCGCGCCCGCCCCGAAGCGGCGTGCCAGGACGCACGGGAGGCGAAGGATGGGCCGGATCGCACCAGCGGGGGCGGCAGCCGGACGGATCGCACGGCGGAGGGCCGGACGTAAGGGAGAGGGCGGCGCGGCGCACCGGATACGCCCGGGCCGCCGGATACGCCTGGCGGCCACGGCCGCCGCCGTACTGGCGCTCGCCGCGCCCGCCTCGTGCACCGCGCCCGGCGGAGCCCCGGGGGAGGACCGGGCCGCACGGGCGGACGGGGACAGGCCGTTCACCGTGGTGGCGACCGGCGACATCATCCCGTACCCGTCGATCATCGAGCAGGCCCGGCGTGACGCGGGCGGCGCCGGACACGACTTCACCCGTATCCTCGCGGGTGTCAGACCGGTGGTCGAGTCCGCCGACATCGCGCTGTGCCACATGGAGACGCCCTACGGGGACGAGGACGGCCCGTTCACCGGCTATCCGCTGTTCCGTTCCCCGCCCCAGCTCGCGAAGGCCCTGCGGGCCACCGGCTACGACAGCTGCTCGACCGCCTCCAACCACAGCCTCGACGACGGCTTCCAGGGGGTGCGCCGCACCCTCGACGCGCTGGACGCGGCGGGAGTGCGGCACACGGGCACCGCCCGCGACGCGGCGGAGGCCGCCCGCCCGGCGCTGCTGGAGGCCGGCGGCGCCCGCATCGCCCATCTGGCGTACACCTACGGCACCAACGGCATCCCGCTCCCGAAGGACCGGCCGTGGGCGGTGAGCATGCTGGAGCCGGAACGCGTGCTCGCCGACGCCCGCGCCGCCCGCCGCGCCGGGGCCGACGTGGTGATCGTCAGCCTCCACTGGGGGACCGAGTGGCAGCAGGCGCCCGACACGGCGCAGCGGGAGCTGGCCCGCAGGCTCACCGCCGCGCGCACCGGCGGACGCCGGGACGTCGACCTGCTGATCGGCACCCACAACCATGTGCCCCAGCCGTACGAGAAGGTGAACGGCACCTGGGTGGTCTACGGCCTGGGCGACCAGATCGCCAGCTTCGTCCCCGAGAGCAGGCGCAGCGGCAACGAGGGCTCCATGGCCCGCTTCACCTTCACCCCCGGGGACGGCCGCTGGACCGTCACGGGGGCGGAGTTCCTGGTCGGCCACTCCGACATGGGACCGCCCTTCCGCGTGGTGCGAGCCACCGGGGAGAACTTCCCCGAGGTGCACAGGCGGGTGCGTGAGGCGGTGCTGAGCCGGGGCGCGGGCGAGGACGGTCTGGTCGAGGGCCGGTGAGACCCGGCGGACCGGCCTGCCCCGCCGCCGCCCCCGCAGGCGTCAGCCCACGGCCTCACCCGCGTGCGGGGAGATCACCCCGGCCGCGATCAGGGCGAAGATCAGCAGGCCCAGCAGTATCCGGTAGACCACGAACGGCATGAAGCTCCTGGTGGAGATGAACTTCATGAACCAGGCGATGACCGCGTAGGCCACGAGGAAGGACAGCACGGTCGCGAAGAGCGTCGGCGCCCAGGAGACGTGCCCCTCGCCGATCTCCGTCAGCTCGAACAGACCGGAGGCGAGGACGGCCGGGATGGCCAGCAGGAAGGAGTAGCGGGCGGCGGCCTCCCGGGTGTAGCCCATGAACAGGCCGCCGCTGATCGTCGCGCCCGAGCGGGACACGCCGGGGATCAGCGCCATCGCCTGGGCCATGCCGAACAGCAGGCCGTCGCGCACGGTCAGCCTCTCCAGCGACTTGCGCTCGCGCACGGCGCGGTGGCGCCCGCCGGAGGTGTCGCGGGAGGCGAGCCGGTCGGCCACGCCCAGGACGATGCCCAGCACGATCAGGGTCGTGGCGATCAGCCGCAGATCGCGGAAGGGGCCCTCGATGTAGTCCTTGAGGGTCAGGCCGAGGACGCCGATCGGGATGGAGCCGACGACCACCAGCCAGCCCAGCTTCGCGTCGTGCTCGCGGCGCGCCCGCCTGTCGTACAGCGAGCGGAACCAGGCGGAGACGATCCGCGCGATGTCCTTGCGGAAGTAGATCAGCACCGCCGCCTCGGTGCCGATCTGGGTGACGGCGGTGAAGGCCGCGCCGGGGTCCTCCCATCCCGCGAAGACCGCGGTCAGCCGCAGATGGGCGCTGGAGGATATGGGGAGGAACTCGGTCAGCCCCTGGACGAGCCCGAGGATGAACGCTTCGAACCAAGACATGTCGGGGTGTGCTCGTCCCTATTTCGTGATCATCGGTCAGGTCGGGCAGATGCTATGGCCGGTCGGGAACGGAGAGGGAAACGGCGGGCGAACGTCGCGGGTTCGCGCGTACCGGCCCGGTGACCGCCCGGCCCGGGGCCCCGGCCGCGGCCTGATCGATGACCTGCTCCACACTCAGCTCAGCGGTCTGTTCCGCGGCCGGGCCCGGCGCCCCGGACCCGCGCGGCCGGGCGCGCCTGCGCCAGGCGACGACCGCGGCGGCCAGCCCGGGAACGACGATGAAGGCGGACGCGACCAGGAAGACGGGCGAGGTCGGGGTGGAGGCCTGGCTGCCCGCCACGGCGTACGCGGCGGTGTTGGGCACACAGCCCAGCGCGGTGGCCGACAGGAAGGCGGACCAGCGCATCCGGCTGACGGAGGCGCCGTAGTTGGAGACGGCGAACGGGATCCCCGGCAGCACCCGCAGCACCAGCATCGAGCGGAAGCCCCGGCGGCTGAGCTGCCGGTCCCCGGCCGCCAGCCAGCGGCCGCGCAGCAGCGGGCGCAGGGCGTCCTGCCCCAGCAGCCGCCCCAGCCCGAAGGCCAGCCCGGCCCCCAGCACCGTCCCGGCCACCGCCGCGGCGGTGCCCAGGGCCGCGCCGAAGAGGGCGCCCGAGGCCAGGTTCAGCACCGGTCTGGGCACGAGGGCCGCGGTGCCCAGACCGTAGGCGAGGGCGAACAGCGCCAGCGCGCCGCCTCCGGTCAGCGGGGGGCGCCACCCCTGGGCGATCAGCTGCTGGGGCTCGTGGAGGGCCACCATCGTGGCGGCGGCGGCCAGCAGCACGGCCAGGAGGGACAGGCGGGACCACGGGGAGAACAGCACCGCGGAGCACCGGGCGGCGGGTCCGACGGGCCGGGGGACGGGGACGGGCACCGGGCGAGCGTAACCGACACCGTCGAGATACGTCCCGGTCTGCCCGCTGTGAGGTCCGCGACCCGGTACCGGCCGGCCCCCGTCCTCCCGGCCGGCCGGGAGGACGGGACAATGGGGCGATGGACGAGGCAGCGCGGGACCGGGCGGCGGACGACCGGACGGCAGGGGAGCCGGTGCCCGTACGCCGGGCCGTGGACCAGGGCACCGCCCGGCTGCTGCCGGACGTGGACCGGCCGCGCGCCTGGCTGCTCACCGTCGACGACGCGCCCCAGTCGTACGTGGACCTCGGCGATCCGGCGCACCTGGAGTTCGAGTACGTGCGCCGGATCGCCCACGTCCTGGACCGCGCCGCCGCCCCGGGAGCACCGCTGGACGTCCTCCACCTGGGCGGCGGGGCCATGACCCTGCCGCGCTATCTGGCCGCCGCCCGCCCCGGCTCCCGCCAGGAGGTGGTGGAGGCCGACCGGGCCCTGCTCGGTCTGGTCGCCGAGCACCTGCCGCTGCCGCCCGGCGGCGGCATCGGGGTGCGGGCCGAGGACGCCCTCACCGCGCTGCGGGATCGCCCCGCCGGGTCGGTGGACGTCCTGGTCGCCGATGTCTTCGGCGGCTCCCGCGTCCCGGCCCATCTGACCACCCTGGCGTACGCCCGGGCCGCGGCCCGGGCGCTGCGGCCGGACGGCGTCTACGTCGCCAACCTCGCCGACGCCGCGCCCTTCGGCTTCCTCCGCTCCCAGCTGGCCGCCTTCCGCACGGTCTTCGGCGAGGACCCCGGCCGGCTGTGCCTGATCGCCGAGCCCGCCGTACTGCGCGGCCGCCGGTTCGGCAACACCGTGCTGGCCGCCTCCCGCGCCGGGCTGCCCCTGGAGCGGCTGGCGCGGCTGGCCGCGGGCGACCCGTTCCCGGCCCGCGTGGTGCACGGGGCCGCGCTGAAGCGGCTGACCGGGAACGCGCGCCCGGTTCAGGAGAGCGAGGCGGCGCCCTCGCCCGAGCCGCCGGAGGGCTCCTTCACCGTCGGCTGAGGGCCGGCCGCCGCGGTCCCGTCCCGCCGGGTCAGGCCGCGCACCCCCGGCACACACAGCACCGCGGCCGTCAGCACCGCGACCAGCACCGAGCAGCCCCACAGCGCCGCCGGCCGGCCCACCACCGACTCGACGGGCCCGGCCGCGGCCGTGGCCAGGGGCACCAGGGCGATCGACCCCAGCCAGTCGTAGGCCGAGACCCGGGAGAACTTCTCCTCGGGCACCTCCTGGTGCAGCGCCGTCATCCAGGACACCCCGAACACCTCTATGGCCACCCCGGTGGTGAACATCACCGCGGCCAGGCCCGCCGCGGGCAGGGGAACCGCCAGCGCCGCCGAGGGCAGCGCCAGGGGGAAGACGCACAGGGTGCCCGCGAGCATGATGCGGCGCGGCCGCCAGCGGGTCATGAGCACCCCGCCGCACACCGTGCCCGCGCCGAAGGCGGCCAGGGCCAGCCCCCACGGCCGGGCGCCGCCCAGGTGCTCCTCGGCGACCTGCGGCCCGTACACCGCCTCGGCCGCCGCGACCACCGCGTTGACCACTGCGAACTGCAGGACCACCGCCCACAGCCACGGCCGCCCCACCACTTCCCGCCAGCCGTCGCGCAGATCGCCCAGCAGACCGCCGCCCGGTGCCCGCTCGGGCATACCGCGCAGGTCGAGCAGGGCGCGCAGCGCCCCCGCGGCGGCGAACGCGGCGGCGTCGATCGCCAGCACCCAGCCGGGGCCGACCGCGGCGATCAGCGCGCCGCCGAGCGCCGCGCCGCCGATGGACGCGCCGTTGACCCCCATCCGGAAGACGGCGAAGGCGCGCCCGGCCTGCTCGCCGCGGACACTGGCGAGCACCATCCCCTCGGCGGCCGGGGCGAAGAAGGCGTGCCCGGTACCGCCCAGCGCCGACAGCAGCACCATCTGCCACAGCTCGGCGCTCCCGGTGATCACCAGTGCGGCGAAGACGCCCTGGGAGACGCAGTTGAGCGCGTTGGCCGCCACCATCACCCGGTGGCGCGGCAGCCGGTCGGCGACGGCGCCGCCGACGAGCAGGAACAGCACCAGGGGCACGGTGCGGGCGGCGGCGACCAGACCCATGTCGGTGCCGTCGCCGCCCAGGGCGAGCACGGCGAACGCCGCCGCGATCAGCGCACCGGAGTTGCCCAGCCCGGTGATCACCGCGGCGGCCGTCAGCAGCGTGTAGTTGCGGCCCGCCCAGGCGGGGCGGGACGGCCGCCGCCCCGCCCCACCGCCGCCGGCGGGCCCCCCGCCGGTCAGTCCTGCTCCGCGTACGGCCGCAGGCTGCCGGTCATCTTGTCGATGGTCTCCTGGGACACCTCGTCATCGACCCCGGCGTCGGTGATCAGGAGCCAGATGCGCAGGTCGTTGCTGCCGTCGATCCAGGAAACGGTCACGACCCTGCCGTCGGAGTCGCACTTGTTCTCCTTCTTGACCCCGGTGGCCGTGGCGCTCGCTATGTGGCCGGTGATGCCGTGCTCGTTGGAGAACTTCTTCGCCTTGGTCAGCTCGATGGTGTCCTTCTGCTCGCCGTAGGCGAAGTAGACGAAGTTCTCCGCGGCGATCTCGGCGCCCTCGGCGGTGTTGCGGGAGCCCTGGCCGCCCTTGCTGCCGACGGTGGCCCGGGTGTACTTGCTGTTGCCGGCCTTGCACCAGCCCTCCTTGTGGAAGGCCGGTGCGCTGAAGGCGACCTGGGGTCCGGAGAAGGGATCGTCCTCGTCCTTCTGCCCGTAGCCGATGATCGTCGTCTCGGTGCCGAGCTTCCAGTCGGCGGGCACGTCGAAGGCGTTGTGGTGCTTGGCGTTGGTGACGACCTTCCAGCCGGAGACCACCGGCTCGGGCTTCTCGGGAGCCACGCCGTCGCGCGGATTGGTGGGATCGTCCCGCTCGGTACCGGAGTCGTCCTCCTCGTCCGGCTCGGCGGTGGAGGGCTCGGGGCTCGGCGAGACGCCGGCGCCGGGGCCCGCGGTCTTCTCGCCCTCGTCGTCACCGGTGAGGACGAGGACGCCCGTCACCACGGCCGCGGCGATCACCGCGACGGCCGCGACGATGGCGATCGCCGCGTTCCGGCCCCTCTTCCCGTCCTTGCCGCCCTGCGGCGGCTGCGGTGCGCCGGGCACGCCCGGCTGCCCCCACTGGCCGCCGGGCTGCCCCTGGTAGCCCGGACCCTGGTAGGGGTTGGGCGCCTGGTACCCCGGCGTCTGGTAGGGGTTCGGAGCCTGGTAACCCGGCGTTTGGTACGGGTTGGGCTGGTTCTGCTGGTTCTGCAGGCTGTGCGGGTCCTGCGGGTTCTGCTCGCCCCCGGGCGGCTGCTGTCCTGGCCACATGGCGAGAACACTAGAGCCGCCGCCGCGGCCGGACCACGGCCACCCCCGCTTCGGTACGCACCCGGTACACGGGACCCCGCCCGGGGCACGTGCACCGGGTGCCCGCCGTGGTCTCAGCCCTCGCCGTCCTCCAGGACGACCAGCGTCTCCCGGTGCGCACCGGCCAGCCCCCGGTACGCCGCGGCGTTGACGCGGACGCCCTCGCGCTCCTCCTCGGTCAGCTCCCGTCTGACGCGGGCCGGCACCCCGGCGACCAGGGAACCGGGCGGGACCTCCATGCCCTGCGGGACCAGGGCGTGGGCCGCCACCAGCGAACCGGCGCCCACCCGGGCCCCGTTGAGCACCGTCGCGCCCATCCCGACCAGGACCTCGTCCCCGATCGTGCAGCCGTGCAGCACCGCGTTGTGGCCCACCGAGACGCGCTCGCCCACGACGACGGGGAAGCCCGGATCGGCGTGGACGGTGCAGTTGTCCTGCACATTGCTGTCCCTGCCGAGGGTGATCGCGTCGCAGTCGCCGCGCAGCACCGCGTTGTACCAGACGCTCGCGCCCGGCCCCAGCGACACCTGGCCGACCACCACGGCCGTCGGGGCGACGTACGCCTCCGGATCGATCTCGGGCTCCCTGCCCACCACACCCGCGATCATCGCCCGCCGTTCCATCCGTGCCTCTCCCGCCTGCCGTGCCGCGCGCGGCCCGTGTGCCGAGCGCCTTCCTCGAAACGGCACCGTAGGCGATGGGTGGGGCGGGAATCACAGCACGGCGGGCGGTGCGCCGCCCGCCCGGGCGTCTACCGTGATCGGGTGCCCAAGAACAGGAACGTGTTCTCCTCCCTGCTGTCCCGCGCGGCCTCCTCCCGTACGGCCTCCCGCGCCGTGCACGGGCTGTGGCACCACGCGCAGCGGGCGGGGGCCGTCTCGGCCGAGCGTCCCGGGCCGTACGCCTTCCGCAGCATCGGGGAGGGCACCCGGCTGGCCTTCCCGCAGGGCACGCTGTTCGGCACCGAGTGGATCGAGCTGGGCGCGTGCTGCGTCGTCGGCGCCGAGGTCACGCTGACCGCCGGGATGATGCCGGACCTCGACCTCGGGCCGGACACGGTGCTGAGGCTGGGCGACGGGGTGGTCCTGGGCCGGGGCAGCCATGTGGTCGCCGACGGAGCCGGGGCGGGCGTGACGATCGGGAACGACGTCTTCTGCGGCCCGTACGTCTACATCACCTCCACCAACCACTCCTACGACGACCCCCACCAGCCGATCGGCAGGCAGTGGCCGCGCTCGGCGCCGGTGGAGATCGGCGCGGGCAGCTGGCTGGGCACGGGAGCGGTGGTGCTGCCGGGCGCGCGGCTGGGGCGGAACACGGTGGTGGCGGCCGGTTCGGTCGTCCGCGGCGAGGTGCCCGACCACGCCGTGGTCGCGGGCGCGCCCGCCAAGGTCGTACGGCGCTGGGACCCGCGGGAGGGCTGGCTGCCCCCGCTGCGCACCCCGCCGCCGGTGCCGGTGCCCGAGGGGGTGACCCCCGGGCAGCTGGCGGCGCTGGCCGGTCTGGGGGTCCCCGAGCCGGGCACCTCCGAGCCGGGCACCTCCGAACCGGGGACAGCCGGGGCCGGGAGGGTCAGACTGGACGGGACGGCCGGCCACGGACCGGTCCCGTCCCCGCCCGCCCACCGGACAGGAAGCACCGACGGGATGCGTACGCCATGAGCAACCGGACCCTGCGCCTGCTGCTGCTCTTCGCCGTCGCCCTGCACGGCCTGGCACTGCTGCTGTACGTCGCCCGCAACCACTGGCTCTGAGCCCCACCGCGCGGCCGGCCCCGAGCCCGTCCCGTACGGAGGGCCCCCGGGCGGCTGCTAGCGTGCACGCCATGCGCGCCCCCATCGGGAACTTCACCGACGCCTGGCCGGTCGCCGACAAGCTCGGCCTGCTGGCCCCGCCGGTCGCAGCCGCGCTGCGCGGCCCCGTTCCGGCCGACGGGATCGTCTACGTCGACAGCGACCCGGACGACGCCGACACCGCCCGCTTCGGCGAGGTCCACGGCATCCCGCCCGAGCGGTCGGCCAACTGTGTGGTCGTCGCGGCCCGCCGCGGCCAGGAGACCACTCTGGCGGCCTGTGTCGTCCTCGCCCACACCCGCGCCGACGTCAACCGCACCGTCCGGCGCGAACTGGGCGCCCGCAAGGCCTCGTTCGCGCCCATGGAGACGGCCGTCGGCGAGTCCGGCATGGAGTACGGCGGCATCACCCCGATCGGCCTGCCCGAGGGCTGGCCCCTGCTGGTGGACGCGGCGGTCGCCGGCACCCCGTACGCCGTCGTCGGATCGGGCCGCCGCCGGGGCAAACTGCTGGTGCCCGGTGAGGTCCTGGCCGGCCTGCCGGGCGCGCGGGTGCTCGACGGCCTGGGCCTCCAGACGGCCCGCACCGGCGACTGACCACCGCCGCGGGCGTTAGTCTGCCCGCATGTCGAACCACGATGACCTGCTCGTCTCCATCGCCGAGAAGGTGGAGTCCGAGCGGAGCAACCAGATGCCCCTCACCGTGGTGGTCCCCGGCGCGGTCATCACCGGCAGGCTGGCGCCCGAGACCGTCTGGAAGGCGCGGGTCGCCGAGGTCCTGCGGGACTCCGAGCGCCTGAAGCCGTTCGCCGAGCTGTTCGGGCCGTCCGGGGAGGACGGCGGGCGCGGCGGAGGCAGGCCCACCCACCTGCACCTGCACGTCGCACGCATCCTCCAGGGAAGCTACGGCCTCCCCGACACCGGTGGCATGTACCGCGTCGCCATCGGCGAGGTGAGCAGTTGGACTCTGGGGGAACTCAGCTACTCCGACGGATGAGGGAGCGCCCCGGCGCACGCCGTGCCCGGCCGCCCCTTTCGTGACGAGGGGCGGCCGGGATGGCACGGATGACCTTGCGGGCGACCGGGCGGGCCCCGGCCGAGAACGTGTGGGAGCGTTACGCGCGTCCGGGGCTGTGGCCCACCTGGTCCCCGCAGATCCGGTCCGTACGCGTGCGCGGCGACCGCATCGAGCCCGGGATGGAGGGCGTGGTCGTCCCGCTGCCGGGAGTGCCGGTCGCCTTCACGGTCGAGGAGGTCAGCGAGACGCGGTGGTGGTGGACCTGGCGGGTGAGGGCCGGTCCCGTGCGGATGCGCCTGCACCACGCGGTCACCGTCCTGCCCGACGGGCGGACCGGCACCGAGCTGCGCATGGAGGGACCGCTTCCGGTGCTCGTCCTCTACGCGGGTCCGGCCCGGCTCGCCCTGCACCGTCTGGTGAGGGACGGGGCCGGAGCGTGACCCCTGCCGGAGCACGGCCTTTACCGGGACGTTCATTTATATTTGGACATCAGCGCCCCTGCCGGGCTCCGCGGCGCACCAGCGCGCCGCGGGGATCTCCGGGCTGCCCGCCGACGGGCCGCCCCGATTCCTCGGAGGTTCCGGTGGGCGTTCCCGACTTCTCCCCCTTCCCCACGTGCCGGGCGGTCTCCCGACGGCTGCCCCGTGCCCCGCGACCGGTGCGCTGACATGGGCTGGCGTGAGTCCGCGGCGTGCCGCGGCGAGGATCCCGAACTCTTCTTCCCCATCGGGGACGGCGGCTTGGCCGATCGGCAGACGGCGCAGGCGCGGGCCGTCTGCCTCGGCTGCCCCGTCATGTACCAGTGCAGGGACTGGGCCGTCAGGAACGGCGAGACCGAGGGGGTATGGGGCGGCACCACCGCGGCCGAGCGGCGGCTGATCAGAGGCCGCTTCGTGGGCCGGCTGCCCGATTCCTGACCGGGACGGCCGGCGGCCGGGCCCGCTTCGGGCCGAGCCCCTCGGACCGGTTCCGGGTCCGCTCCGGGCCGAATGTGCCGCAGATCACATCGACCTCGTACCTACCGGTCGGTACGGTGCAGGGAGTCTTGATCGAGCAGGAGGCCCCATGCCAGCGACCAACCGTCAGATCCGCCTGGCGGCCCGTCCCGCCGGAGAGGTGAAGCCCGAGGACTGGGAGCACCGCTCGGTGCCCGTGGAGGATCCCGGGCCGGGCCGCTTCGCGGGCCGCACCCGTGTCATCTCGCTGGACCCCGCCATGCGGGGATGGCTCGACGACCGCCCCTCCTACCTGCCGCCCGTCGGCATCGGCGAGGTGATGCGCGCGGGATCGGTCATCGAGGTCACCGCGTCCAACCATCCCGACTACCGGCCCGGCGACCATGTGGTGGGCACGTTCGGCGTCCAGGAGTACGTCGTCTCCGACGGCAGGGGCGCGATGAAGGTCGACACCGCGCTCGCCCCGCCCTCGACGTACCTGGGCGCGCTGGGCATGCCCGGCATGACGGCGTACTTCGGCCTGCTGGACGTCGGAGCGCTCAAGGAGGGCGAGACCGTGGTGGTCTCCGGAGCCGCGGGCGCGGTGGGCACCGTCGCCGGCCAGATCGCCAAGGCGAAGGGCTGCCGGGTCGTGGGCATCGCCGGAGGGCCGCGCAAGTGCGCCATGCTCACCGACGAGCTGGGTTTCGACGCGGCGATCGACTACCGGGCGCAGGATGTGCGCAAGGCGCTGCGTGAGCACGCGCCGGACGGCATCGACGTCTACTTCGACAATGTCGGGGGCGACATCCTGGACGCCGCCCTCGCCCGGCTGGCGATGCACGCCCGCGTGGTGGTCTGCGGCGCGATCAGCCAGTACAACAACGCCACCCCGGTCAAGGGCCCGTCCAACTACCTGTCCCTGCTGGTCCGCCGGGCCCGGATGGAGGGCTTCGTGGTCTTCGACTACGCCAAGCGCTACGGGCAGGCCGCGCAGGAGATCGCCGGCTGGATCGGCGAGGGCCGTGTCAAGGTCAAGGAGCACGTGGTCAAGGGGACCGTGGACGACTTCCCCGAGACGCTGCAGATGCTCTTCCGGGGGGAGAACGTCGGCAAGCTGGTGCTGGAACTGGCCTGACCCGGCGCGGGAGGTGCGGTCCCCCCCGTCCGGGGGACGGGGGGGGACCGCACCTCTCGGCGCTCAGCCCAGCCGCGGGATCTCGATGGCCGGGCAGCGGTCCATCACCATCTCCAGACCCGCCGCGCGGGTGCGCTCGAAGGCCGCCTCGTCGACCACGCCGAGCTGGAACCAGACGGCCTTCGCCCCGGCCGCCACCGCCTCGTCCGCGACGCCGCCCGCCAGCGCGGAGTTGACGAACACGTCCACGACGTCGACGGGGAAGGGGACCTCGGCCAGGGAGGCGTAGCCCCGCTCGCCGTGCACCGTCTCCGCCTTGGGGTGGACGGGCACGACGCGCTTGCCGAACCGCTGGAGGGTGGCGGCCACGCCCCAGGCCGCGCGGCTTCGGTTGGACGACAGGCCGACCACCGCCCAGGTGTCGCCGGCCTCGGTCAGGATCCTGCGGACTGTCTCCGAATCTCCGTACATGCCCCTGCCAACGGACGGCCCGGCCGGGCCATTCCCCGCGGCGGACCGTAGGGTGGGCCGAATGCGGGAGCAGTATGTGACGGTCGCGGGCGAGGGCGTGCACGAGACCGAGGTGAACAGATCGCGCTTCATCTGCGCGCTCGCGCCCGCCGCCACCGAGGAGGAGGCGCGGGCGTTCGTCGCCCGGATCCGCGAGCGGCACGCGGACGCCACCCACAACTGCTGGGCCTACGTCATCGGCGCCGACGCCGGTGTGCAGAAGGCGAGCGACGACGGGGAGCCCGGTGGCACGGCCGGGGTGCCCATGCTCCAGATGCTGCTGCGCCGTGAGGTCCGCTACGCCGTCGCGGTCGTCACCCGCTACTTCGGAGGGGTGAAGCTGGGCGCCGGCGGGCTGATCAGGGCCTACGGCGGCGCGGTCGGCGAGGCCCTCGACGCGCTGGGCACCGTCACCCGGCGGCGGATGAGGCTGGCCACGGTCACGGTGGACCACCAGCGGGCGGGCCGGATCGAGAACGATCTGCGCACCGGCGGACGGGACGTGCGCGGCGTGCACTACGGCGCCGAGGTCGCCATCGAGGTGGGGCTGCCCGAGGCCGAGGTGGCCGCCTTCCGCTCCTGGCTCGCGGACGCCACCGCGGGCACCGCCCGGCTGGAGTTGGGCGGCGAGGCGTACGGGACCTGACGGGGAAACACGGCCGGACATCCGGAAGTGATCTTCGGCCGTCATCGGGGCTCTCCTTCGTGGATACCCCGTCCTTTAGGGCGGGGAGGAAACGAAGCTCCTGCGGAGCAGGGCAGGGAACGCCGGTTCGCCGCCAGGGCGGACCGGCGTCCACCCGCAACCGCCCACACCCTGTCACAAAATGATGGGG
>NZ_JBSVCZ010000041.1:0-30866 GCF_054072955.1 Streptomyces sp. SS8 | reverse complement strand
GCTCACCTTCAGGAGGGGGAGGAAGTCAAGCTCAGCTCTCCTTCCCGGTGGCGGAACGCCCGGCGCGGCCCAGCAGCAGACCGGCCGCGCAGCCGCCCGCGAGGACCGCCGCGGCGCCGGCCAGCTGACCGGTTCGCAGACCGGAGGCGAACGCCTCGGCGACCGCGGCCAGATCCGCCTCCCGGGAGACCCGGGCCAGCGCGGCGGGCAGCGACTGCGCGGCGCCGGCCGAGTCCGGCAGCAGGGCGGCGAACCGGGAGGCCAGGACCGCGCCCAGGACGGCGACGCCCAGACCGGCGCCCATCTCGCTGAGAGTGCCGTTGACACCGGCTCCCGCGCCCGCCTTCTCCTTGGGGATCGAGCTCATGACGGCCTCGGCGATGGCCGGATTGGCGCAGCCGCAGCCCGCCCCCATCAGCACCAGGCCGAACAGGATCCCGCCGTAGCCCCCGTCGCCGACGAGTGCGACGACCGCGAGGCCGGCCGCCATCACGGCCATGCCCGAGGCGATCATCACCGGCAGGCCGAAGCGCGCGATCAGCCGTGCGGAGGCGCCGGTGAAGTTCACCAGCACCACCGTGAGCGCGAAGGGCGCCACGGCCATACCCGCCTGGAGCGGGCTGTCGCCGCGGACGAACTGGAACTGCTGCGTGAGCAGGTACAGGGCGCCGCCGCTGCCGAAGGTGATCAGCACGACACCCGTCACCGCCCCGGTGAAGCGGCGGCTGCGGAACAGGGCCGGATCCAGCATCGGATGCTCCGTGCGCCGCTCCCAGCGCAGGAAGAGCGCCAGCACGGCGGCGCCCAGCACGGCCGGCACCAGGATCCGGGGAGAGCCCCAGCCCTCCTCCGGGCCGGCGATGACGGCGTAGACCACACAGGTCATGCCGGTGACGGAGAGCACCAGGCCCGGCAGGTCGAGGCGGCCGCCGCGCGGATCGCGGCTCTCGGGCACCAGGACCGCGACGGCGACCAGACCGATGAGCACCACCGGGATGTTGATCAGGAAGATCGCCCCCCACCAGTAGTGGCTGAGCACCAGCCCGCCGACGACCGGCCCGGAGGCGAAGCCGAGTGCGTTGACGGCGCCCCACAGGCCGATGGCCTTCGGCCGCTCGCTCGCGTCGAAGACCTGCATGACGACGGCGAGGGTGGTCGTCAGCAGCAGCGCCGCGCCCACGCCCATGCCCGCGCGGGCCGCGATGAGCTGGGCGGAGGAGGAGGCGAGCCCCGCCGCCAGCGAGCCGGCCCCGAACAGGGCCAGCCCGGTCAGCAGCATCCGCTTGCGTCCGTAGCGGTCGGCGGCGTTGCCCGCCGCGAGCAGCAGGCCCGCCTGCACCAGCGCGTAGGCGTTGATCATCCACTGGATGTCGGCGGTGGAAGCGCCCAGCTCGCCGGTCAGCGACGGGATCGCCACGTTGAGCACGGTGTTGTCGAGCACCACGACGAGCTCGGCCAGGCAGACCACGGCCAGGATCGCCCAGCGGGCGGGGTGCCCGCCGGGCGGTCCGGCCGCCGCCGAGTCGGGTGCGGGACTGGGCGCCGGGCCGGCGCCGGTGGCCGGGTCGGTCGTCACCACGGTGTGTCAGGCCCTCCCCGGGGCGTAGGGGGCGATGGGGTTCCTCAGGCTACCGACGAGCTGGAGCGCGCCGGAGGGGTCCGCCAGGTCCACCATCTGCCGGTTGTCGCGCAGCTGGAGCCGGTTGAGGCAGGACAGCGCGAACTCCTCGGCGAAGATGTCGTACCGCTCGAACCGCCCGGCCAGTTCCGGCACGGACTCCTGGTAGCGGACCACCGCCTCGGCGACGGTGCGCCAGAAGGCGTCCTCGCTCAGCACGCCCCGGTCGGCGAGGATCGCGCCGAGGTGGCGCAGGAAGCAGTCGAAGACGTCGGTGAGGATCGCCAGCAGCCGCATGTCCTCGGGCGTCTCGGCGCGGATGCGCTCCACCTCGGGCGGCAGCTCCACGCCGGAGTCCATCACGACGATCTCCTCGGCGATGTCCTTGAACACCGCCCGCGCCACCGCGTCGTCCTCCAGGACGAGGATGACGTTCTCGCCGTGCGGCATGTACGCCAGGTCGTAGGCGTAGAAGCTGTGCAGCAGCGGGGTGAGGTAGGCGTCCAGGTAGCGGCCCAGCCAGGCCTCGGGGGTCAGGCCGGAGCGCTCGATCAGCGCGGCGGCCAGCGAGCCTCCTTCGGTGTCGGTGTGGAGCAGGGACGCCATGGTGGCCAGGCGCTGACCCTCCTCCAGGGCGGGGACGGGGCTCTCGCGCCACAGGGCCGCGAGCATCTTGCGGTAGGGCGAGTAGCGGTCGGTGGCGGCCTCGTAGCCGGGGTGGCGGTAGCCGACGGCGGCGCGCTCGCGGATGATCTCCAGCCCGGTGGCGCGCAGGACGGGGTCCTTGGCCACCAGGTCGGCCAGCCAGTCGTTGATGGCGGGGGTGGCCTCCATGTAGGCCGCCGAAAGGCCCCGCATGAAGCCCATGTTCAGCACGGACAGGGCCGTCTTGACGTAGTGCTTGCCCGGGGCGGAGGTGTTGAAGAAGGTGCGGATGGACTGCTGGGCCAGGTACTCGTCCTCGCCCTCGCCCAGCAGCACGATCCGGCGCTGGGCCACCTCGGCGGAGAAGGTCACGGCGAGCTTGTTCCACCACTGCCAGGGGTGGACGGGGATCAGCAGGTAGTCCGCCGGGTCCAGGCCCTGGCCGCGCAGCACGGAGTCGAAGCGGCCGAGGGTCTCCTCGCCGAGTTCGGCGCGCAGCAGGGTGTGGTAGTCGGTGTCGGCCGAGCAGGTGAAGGTGGTGTGGTCGCGGTGGGCGGCCACCCACAGCAGCCGTACCGGGGCCGCGGTCTCGGGCGCGTAGGCCAGGTACTCGTGGATCCCGAAGCCGAGGCGGCCGTTGTTGGCGACGAAGCAGGGGTGGCCCTCGGTCATACCGGTCTCGATCGCCTGGAAGCCGGAGCCGGCCAGCTCGGCGGCGGTGACCGGCTCCTTCGCCAGCTTGTACGCGGTGCTCGCCAGGGTGGAGCTGATCTCCTCCAGGTAGACGGGCAGGATCTCGTCGCTCAGGCCCAGGACGCCGCGGAACTCGGTGAAGAACGCGAAGGCGTCCAGGGGCAGTTCGGCGCCGCCGCGGTGGCGGGTGATGCTGCCTGCGTCGATCTGCCAGTGGTCGAGCGCCATCAGGCGGGCCGTGAAGCGGTACTCGGTCGCCTCGCGGCCGTCCCCGTCCTCGCCGCCGGTGACGGCGTAGCGTCCGCCACCCAGGTCGGCGGGGACCAGCAGGCGCTCGTGGGAGAACTCCGACAGGGCCTTGCGCAGCAGCAGCCGTACGGCGGTGTCCCAGTTGCCGGGCGTCAGATGGGCCACGGCCCGGTGCGGATCGGACCGCGGTACGGACCGCGGTACGGGCTGCGGCACGGCGTTCGGTACGGCGTGGGGGGAGGCGGCGGTCACAGGGCGGCTCCTCGTGTGGCGGCCTCGAAGCTCTCGCGGGTGCAGAAGCTCAGCAGGGCCTTCTTCTCCGGCTTGGCGATCGTGCCGGCGACCTCGAAGCCGACGGCGGAGTTGAGGGCGTGCACGGCGGTGTTGCGGGCGTCGGGCTCGACGACCACACGGCGGGTGGCCGGGTCGTCGAAGAGCATCGCCATCACCGTGGTGATGACGGCGAGGGTGAACCCGTGGACCGGGGCGTCGGAGGGCGCGGTGAGGAAGTGCATCCCGACGTCGCCCTCCCGGTGGTCGTACAGCCCGGCCAGCTCCACACGGGCCGGGTCGTAGCGCTCGACGAGGAAGGCGGGGGTGCCGCGGTGCAGACCCAGGAAGGCGTCGTGGTGCGGGTGTTCGGCGATCCGCCGGTACTCGTCGGCCACCTGCCGCTCGTCGGCGTCCTGCATCATCCAGTACACGGCCTTGGGGTGGGTCACCCAGGAGTGCAGCAGGGGCGCGTCGGCGGCGGGGTCGAGGGCGACCACGGAGAATCCCCCCAGCTCCGGGTCCTCGCGGTGGAAGAGGACGTCGCTCACGCGATGCCTCCCTCGGGGGCGCCGAAGTCCTGGAAGGTGATGGACTTCTCGACGGGGTAGACCTCGCGGCCGAGGATGTCGCGGATGATCCAGGAGTTGCGGTACGGGCCCATGCCCAGGTCCGGCGAGGTGACGCTGTGGGCGTGGACGGCGCCGTTCTGCAGGAAGACTCCGCGTCCGGTGACGTCGACGCTGTAGTTGCGGGCGACGTCGAAGCGGCCCGAGGAGTCGAAGCGGAGGCGGTCGCGGATCCCGTCCAGGAAGGCGGGGACGCGGTGGCGGTAGCCGGTGGCAAGGACGAGGCCCTCGGTGGTGAGGGTGAACTCCTTGCCCTGTTCGACCTGATGCAGGCCCAGGGTGTAGGTGCCGCTCGCCTCGTCGTGGGAGGCGGAGGTCAGCGCGGTGTTGGTCAGCAGCCGGGTGGGGACGGGTCCGGCGGCGCTCTTGGCGTACAGCAGGTCGAAGATGTCGTTGATCAGGGCCTCGTTGATGCCCTTGAACAGGCCCTTCTGCTCGCTTTCCAGCCGGTGCCGGGTGGTCTCGGGCAGGGCGTGGAAGTAGTCGATGTAGTCGGGGGAGGTCATCTCCAGGGTCAGCTTGGTGTACTCCAGCGGGAAGAACCGCGGGGAGCGGGTGACCCAGTTCAGGCGGTAGCCGTGGGTGTCGATCTCCGAGAGCAGGTCGTGGTAGATCTCGGCGGCGCTCTGCCCGCTGCCCACGATCGTGATGCTTTCCTTGGCCTGGAGCGCCTTCCTGTGCTCCAGGTAGCGGGAGTTGTGGATCACGTCGCCGCCCAGTCCCTCGCAGGGCTCGGGGACGTACGGCGGGGTGCCGGTGCCCAGCACCAGATGGCGGGCCCGGTGCTCGGTGAGTTCGCCGGTGGAGGTGTCGCGGGCGGTGACGGTGTACAGGCCCTCGGCCTCGTCGTGGGAGACGGCCGTGACCTCGCGGCCGAAGCGGACACCGGACAGCCGGCCGGCGGCCCAGCGGCAGTAGGCGTTGTACTCGGCGCGCAGCGGATAGAAGCTCTCGCGGATGTAGAACTGGTACAGGCGCCCGGACTGCTTGAGGTAGTTGAGGAAGGAGTAGGGGGAGGTGGGGTCGGCCATGGTCACCAGATCGGCCATGAAGGGCGTCTGCAGGGTGACGCCGTCCAGCAGCATGCCGGGGTGCCAGTCGAACTCCGGGCGGCTCTCCAGGAAGAGCCCGTCGAGGTCGTCGACCGGCTCGGTCAGGCAGGCCAGCCCCAGGTTGAAGGGGCCCAGCCCGATGGCTATGAAGTCGTGAGGGGTGGACACGTCGTCTCCGTTGGTCTGGTGATCCGGTGGTTCAGGCGGCCGGCGAGCCGCTGAGGCGGGCGGCGACGGAGGCCAGGTGCTCCTGGGCGTGCCCGGCGATCAGGTCGAGGACGGCGCGGATGTCGTCCGTCGTCGTCTCCGGGTTGAGCAGGGTGAACTTCAGGTGGTGGCGGCCGTCGACCACCGTTCCGGCGACCACGGCCTCGCCGGACGCGGCCAGGGCCTCGCGGGCGTGCAGGTTGGCCAGGTCCACGGCCGTCTCGTCGGCGCCCGCGCCGGCCTCCGTACCGGGGGTGTAGCGGAAGACCAGGGTGGACAGCGTCGGCCTGGTGACGACGGTGAAGCGGGGGTCGTCCTCCAGGATCCGCCAGGTTTCGGCGGCGAGGTCCACCACCTGGTCGAAGAGCGCGCCGACGGCGTCGGCGCCCATGATGCGCAGGGTCAGCCACAGCTTGAGCGCGTCGAAGCGCCGGGTGGTCTGCAGGGACTTGTCGACCTGGTTGGGGATGCGCTTCTCGGCGCTGCGGGCCGGGTTGAGGTAGTCGGCGTGGTAGGTGGCGTGCCGCAGGGTGGCGCCGTCGCGGACGAGGACGGCGCTGGAACTGACCGGCTGGAAGAAGGACTTGTGGTAGTCGACGGTGACCGAGTCGGCCCGTTCGATGCCGTTCAGCAGGTGGCGGCGCGTGGTGGAGGCCAGCAGCCCGCAGCCGTAGGCGGCGTCGACGTGGAACCACGTCCCGGCCTCCTGGCACAGCTCGGCTATCTCCGGCAGGGGGTCGATGGAGCCGAAGTCGGTGGTGCCGGCGGTGGCGGAGACGGCCATCACCGTCAGGCCCTCCTCCCGGCAGCGGCGCAGCTCGCGGGCGAGGGCGTCGGTGCGCATCCGGCGGTCGCCGTCACAGGGCACGCAGACGACCGACCCCGGCTCCAGGCCGAGGAGTTTGGCGGCCTTCAATACGGAGAAGTGGCCGGCCTCGGAGGTCAGGACGCGCAGTTTCGGCAGCATCTCGCAGACCGGCGGCGGGGTGGGGGAGTTCTTCCGCAGCAGCCGGAGGGCCTCCTCGCGGGCCAGCAGCAGCGCCTGGAGGTTGGACTGGGTACCGCCGCTGGTGAAGATGCCGTCGGCGGCGCGGCCCAGGCCGATGCGGGCGGCGGTCCAGTCGATGAGCCGGCGCTCCATCAGGGTGCCGCCGGCGCTCTGGTCCCAGGTGTCCAGGGAGGAGTTGACGGCGGAGAGGACGGCCTCGCCGAGCAGGGCGGGGAGCACCACCGGGCAGTTGAGGTGGGCGAGGTAGCGGGGGTGGTGGAAGTAGACCGCGTCGCGCAGGTAGACCCGCTCCAGCTCGTCGAGGGCGGCGGCCGGGTCGCCCAGGGGGCGGTCGAGGTCGATGCCGTCGACCACCGGGGCCAGTTCGCCCGGGGTGACACCGGTGAACGGGCGGCTGGTTCCGGCGACGGTCCGGGCGACCCGTGCCACGCCTTCGGAGACCAGCCGCCGGTAGTACTCGGCGGTGGAGTCGTTCAGCAGATGGGAGCGGGGGTCGCCGCCGACGGGGTCGGCAGTGTCGGCAGGAGCGAGAGGGGAGGCGGATCCCTGGGGGCTCACGCGCGGGTCCTCCGAATCGGGGGAGCGGGAAACTTAGGTAAGGCTATCCTAACTTACCCTGATCATGCGGGAGCCCCTCGTACCGCGGGTGGTACGTGGGGCTCTGTGCGGGCCTGACCTCCCGTCAGGCGGCGTCGGCGAGCGCCTCGGTGCGCAGGTCCTCCTCCGAGGCGCCCAGGCGCCAGTACCCGGAGAAGGCCACCCGGCCGCGCTCCAGGCCCCGTTCGGACACCAGATGGCGGCGCAGCGCCCGCACCGCGGCGGCCTCGCCCGCCAGCCACGCGTACGCGCTGCCCCACACCTCCTGGGGCAGCACGGCCTCGCGCACGGCGTCGACCACCGCGCCGTGCCGCCGGAAGTCCTCCCGGACCAGCCAGGTGACCTCCGCGTCGGCCGCGGTGGGCAGCGGCCGTACGTCCCCGGCCCGGGGCACCTCCACCCACGCCCGCGCCCGGACGCCGGCCGGCAGCCAGGCCAGGATCCCGGCGACGGCGGGCAGCGCCGTCTCGTCGGCGGCGAGCAGCACCCGGTCCGTGCCGGCGGGAGGACGGAAGCCGACGCTCTTGTTCTCCGGGGTCACCGGGCCCAGCAGGCGGACCCGGTCACCCGGCCGGGCGCGCCGCGCCCAGCGGGTCGCGGGCCCGCTGTCGCCGTGCAGGACGAAGTCGACGTCCACCTCGCCCGCCTCCGGGCGCTGCGCGGCCACGGTGTAGGAGCGCATGACCGCGCGCACCGCCGGGTCCGTCGCCCGCCAGGCCGCGAACCAGCCGTCGCCCAGCTCCACCGGGACGACGGGCTCGCTCTGGCCGGGCTGCGGCAGGAAGAGCGAGAAGCTCTGGTCCCTCCCGCCGCCCGCGAACCGCCCGAGCCGCTCCCCGCCGAAGGTGATCCGGACCAGGGACGGTCCCAGTCGCGCGGTGCGCACGACCGAGGCCTCGAAGAAGTCGAACGGCGAGGCCGGGCGTGCGGCCGGAGCGAGACGGGGCGCCGGCGGCGGCCGGTGGGCCGCGGTGGAGACGGCGGGCGGGGCGGCGGGGATGGCGGTGCGCGGTGTCATCTGCGGGCTCTCCTTCTCGGAGGTTGCTGTCCTGCGCGGTCTCGGGGCGGCGGGATCGGGGCCGGGGACGCCGCGGCGCCTTCCCGGCCCCGGCTCAGCCGAGCTTCTTCGCCTTGGAGATGGCGTCGGCGAGGTTCTCCATCAGCGGGGCGGCGCCCTGGTAGGAGAAGCGCGGCACCGGGTCCCACTCGGCGACCTGGCCGGCCTTCACCGCCGGCAGCGACTCCCAGGTGGGCTTGGACTTCAGGTCCTTCGGCTGCAGGGCGGTGCTGCGGTTGTCCAGGATGATCAGGTCGGCCTCGTACTGCCCGGCGTTCTCCCAGCTGAGGCTCTCGAAGTAGCCGCCGCTGGCCTTGACGTCCTCGGGGACGACGAATTCGACGCCCAGCTCGGCGAAGTACTTCAGGTCGGCCGCGGGCGCGGGGGTGGAGACGTAGAAGTAGTCCGCGCTGCCGGAGGCGGCCAGCACCCGCAGCCCGCCGCTGGCCCCGGCCGCCCTGCGGAGCTTCTCGGCCGCCGCCTCGAAACGGGCCTTGCCGTCGGTGACCTGCTTGGACTTCAGGTCGGCGCCCAGGGACTCGGCCAGGGCGGCGTAGCGCTGGATCGGCTTGAGCAGGGAGACCTCGGCGACCTGGACGGCGACGCTGGGGGCCAGCTTGAGGATCTTGCCCGAGCTCTCCTCCGGCACGTACCACAGCGAGCCGGCGTCGTACTGGTGCGTGACCAGCAGTTCGGGGTTGAGGGCGGCGTACTTCTCGATGTCGAACTCGCCCCAGGCGTTGCCGATGACCTCGATCTTCTTCACGTCCAGGTCGCCGGCCTGCGGGTGGGCCGAGCCGTCCTCCAGGAGCGTCTCGCCGAAGACGCCCACGATCCGGTCCTTCAGGCCGAAGTCGGCCAGGGCGGCGGCGGTGCCGGTGAAGGCGACGATGCGCTCGGGGGTCCTGTCGGCGGTGACCTTCTTCTTGCGGTCGTCGGTGAACGACCAGGGGCCGCCGTCCTTCCCGGCGGTCTTGTCCGACGTCTGCGAACCACCGTCCCCGCACGCCGCGAGCAGGGCACCCAGGCCGAGGGCACCGCCCGCCGCGAGGATGCCCCGGCGGGAGAGGTTGGCGGTTCTTGCGTAGGACATGACTGGGCCTCTCTGAGCAAACGCACAAGGATGCGACAGGTGTTCAGGCGACCGGCCGCGGCTGTTAGGTTAACCTAACCAAAGTTCGAGCCCAAGGGGGCGGTCGCCGATCTCCCCCCGGCCCACCGGAGTCCGCACGTGTCACTGATCAAACCGAGCCCCGCGGGGGAGAGAACGGAGCCGGCGCCGCCCCCCGCCGTGGAGGGACCGCCGACACGAACCCGTACCGCCCTGCGCTCCGCCGGGCTGGCGGGCGCCGTGGCCCTTCTGCTCGTCCTGCTGGTGCTGAGCCTCGGCTTCGGCGCCCGGCCGCTGTCGGCGGGCGAGGTCTGGTCCGGGCTCTTCGACAGCGGCTCCGCGACCTGGAGCGTGGTGCACGAGATGCGGCTGCCGCGCACCATGCTCGGGCTGCTCGTCGGCCTGGCCCTCGGCCTGGCCGGCTGCGTGATGCAGGCGCTGACCCGCAACCCGCTGGCGGACCCCGGGCTGCTGGGCATCAACGCCGGCGCCTCGGCCGCGGTGGTCACCGCCATCGCCTTCCTCGGAGTGACCGGATTCACCGGCTACGTGTGGTTCGCCCTGGCCGGCGCGGCGGTCGTCTCCGTCCTCGTCTACGCCGTAGGAGGCGGGCGCGGGGCGACCCCGGCACGGCTGGCGCTGGCCGGAGCGGCGCTCAACGCCGCCCTGTACTCCTACGTCAACGCCGCGATGATCCTGGACGCCGCGTCGCTGGAGCGGATGCGTTTTTGGACCGTCGGCTCGCTGGCCTCGGCCCGGACGGAAGCCGTGGAGCAGGTACTGCCGTTCATCACCGCCGGCGCCCTGGTCGCCCTCGCCCTGGCCCGGCCGCTCAACGCCCTCGCGCTCGGCGACGACCAGGCCCGGGCCCTGGGCGCCCGGCCGGAGAAGGTCCGCGCCGCCTGCATCGTCGCCGTGACCCTGTTGTGCGGCGCGGCCACCGCCGCCGCCGGCCCCATCGTCTTCGTCGGGCTGATGGTGCCGCACCTGGTCCGCGCGATCACCGGCCCCGACCTGCGCTGGATGCTGCCGTACTGCGCGGTGCTCGCCCCCGTGCTGCTGCTCGGCTCCGATGTGCTCGGCCGGCTTCTGGGCCGCCCCGGCGAGCTCCAGGTGGGCGTCGTCACCGCCGTCCTCGGCGGCCCCCTCTTCCTCTACGTCCTGCGCCGGCGGAAGGTGGCCGCCGCATGAGGAGTGCCGTGAGGACCGCCACGAGAACCGCCGCGGGAGCCGGCGGGGAAGCCGGGACGAGAACCCTGCGCGCCGGGCCGGCGCTCAGCCTCCGCTTCCGCCCCCGCGCCCTGATCGCCGCCGCAGTCTGCCTGCTCGCGGCCCTGGCCGCCGGCATCGTCACCATCGGCAGCGGCGACTACCCCATGAGCCCCGCCGAGGTGCTGACCACCCTCACCGGCGGCGGCACCCCCGCCCAGGACTTCATCGTCAACGAGCTGCGGCTGCCGCGCGTGCTCGCCGCCCTCCTCGTCGGCGCCTCGCTCGGCCTGGCCGGCGCCGTCTTCCAGTCCGTGGTGCGCAACCCACTGGGCAGCCCCGACATGCTCGGCATCACCCAGGGCGCCTCCACCGGCGCGCTGCTCGTCGTCCTCGCCGGCGGCAGCAGCGCGGCCCTGGCCGGCGGCGCCATCGCCGGAGGGCTGCTGACCGGACTGCTCATCTACGCCCTCGCCTGGCGCCGGGGGATGCACGGCTACCGGCTGGTGCTCACCGGCATCGGCGTTCTGGCGATGCTCACCGGCGTCAACGGCTACCTGCTCACCCGCGGCAAGCTGATGGAGGCGGCCCGCGCGATCCTGTGGATCACCGGCAGCCTCGACGGCCGCGGCTGGCCCGAACTCACCCCGCTGCTGATCGCCCTGGCGGTACTGGGCCCGGTCGCCGTCCTGGGCTGCGGACGGGCCCTGCGGATGACGGAGATGGGCGACGACGCGGCACACGCCCTCGGCGTGAGCGTCGAGCGCGCCCGCACCACGGCGCTGGGCTCCGCCGTCGTCCTGGTTTCCTTCGCCGCGGCCTGCGCCGGGCCGGTCTCCTTCGTCGCGCTCACCGCGCCCCAGCTCGCCAAGCGCCTCACCCGCGCGCCCGGCCCCAACCTGCTGCCCGCCGCCTGCATGGGCGCGGCCGTGCTGGTGATCGCCGACTGGGCCGCCCAGAACCTCTTCACCGGACGGCAGATCCCCGTGGGCGTCGTCACCGGCCTCCTCGGCGGCTGCTATCTGGTGTGGCTGCTGACCACCCAGCGGAAGGCGGGACGGATATGAACACCTCCGCGGTGGTCCGCGGCCTCCACGGTCCCCAGGACCTCCAGGCCTCTCAGGACACCGCCCCGGTCGGACACCCCCAGGACGGAGCAGAACGGATGACGCAGGGCAACCACCGCGACCACGGCGCCCCGGCGGCCGGAGGGACGAGGCTGAGCGGTGAGGGCCTGACCCTCGCCTACGACCGGCGGACGATAGCCGAGGACCTCACGGTCGCGATACCGGACCACTCCTTCACCGTCGTCATCGGCCCCAACGCCTGCGGCAAGTCCACCCTGCTGCGAGCCCTGTCGCGGATGCTGAAGCCGGCCGCCGGGGCGGTCCTCCTGGACGGCAGGGACATCTCCTCGGCAGGTGCCAAGCAGGTCGCCCGCACCCTCGGCCTGCTGCCGCAGTCCTCCGTCGCCCCCGAGGGCATCTCCGTCTCCGAACTGGTCTCCCGGGGCCGCTATCCGCACCAGAGCCTGCTGCGTCAGTGGTCGGCCGAGGACGAGCGCGTCGTGTCGGAGGCGATGTCCTCCACCGGCGTCGCCGAACTCGCCGACCGCTCGGTGGACGAACTGTCCGGCGGGCAGCGGCAGCGGGTGTGGATCGCCATGGCGCTGGCCCAGCAGACCCCCCTGCTGCTCCTGGACGAGCCGACCACCTACCTCGACCTCGCCCACCAGATCGACATCCTGGACCTGTGCGCCCGCCTCCACCAGGAGGAGGGCCGCACCCTGGTCGCAGTCCTCCACGACCTCAACCACGCCGCCCGCTACGCCACCCATCTGATCGCCATGCGCGACGGGCGGGTGGTGGCCTCCGGGCCGCCGGAGCGGATCGTGACCGCCGAACTGGTCGAGGACGTCTTCGGCCTTCCCTGCCGGGTCATCGACGACCCGGAGACCGGGACCCCGCTGGTGGTGCCCGCGGCGCGGCGCCGCGCCCGCAAGCCGCAGGAGGCCGGTCACCTCCGCTGACCCGTCACCTCCCCGGCCCGGGCCGCCGTCCCGCCCCGCTGTCCCTCCCCGCCGGACGGCGCGTTCCGCGGCCGGGCGTGACGGCCGACGGCCCGGCGGGCGGTGCGTACGGTCCGCGGTCCAGGAGGGTGATGAATCCGTCCGGGCCGGCCACCGCCGCCCGCCCGGTGCGCAGCCAGCCGCCCGGCAGCAGCCGCCGCTGCGTCGCCGCCTCGTCCCGCCAGTAGCCCGGGCACACCTGGGGGCCGCGCAGCAGCAGCTCGCCCGCGCGGCCCGGCAGGGCCTCGGCGTGCGGAAAGCCCTCCACCGCGACCCGGGCCTCCGCGCCCGGCACCGCGATCCCCGCCGTTCCGGCGCGCGCGTTGGGACCGCGGGGATTGGCCAGCGCGATGCCGGCGGCGTCGGCGGGCCCGTAGGTCTCCACCAGCGGGGCGTCCACCAGGGCCCGCAGCGCCCGGTCCGACTCCTCGTCCAGCTGCCCCGACACCAGGGTGCGCACCCCGGAGGCGGCCTCCCACTCGTGCTCCGGCCGGGCCAGCAGCCGCCGCAGCTCGCCGGCCGGGGCGGCCAGGACCGCCGGGCGGTGCCGGCGGGCCGCCCGCAGCACGGCCTCCGGCTCCGGCCGCGGCTCCAGGACCACGCGTGCGCCGGCCAGAGCCGCGCCGGTCACGCCGAACAGCAGCCCGGACGCCCGCCACGGCGGGTTCAGGCAGAGCACGGTGGCGCGGCGCCGGGTCAGTTCCGGTAACCAGGCCAGGAGTTGGTGCGCGGCCGCCACGAGGTTGCGGTGGGTGAGCATCACGGCCCGGCCGTCCTCGTACAGCAGCACGGCCAGATCGCCGGGGGAGAGGGCCGGACGGGCGCCGTGCGCCCGCGCCGGGCTCCGCACGGACCGGCGGGCGCGTGTCCGGTGCCATGGCGGCGCCCCGCCGTCGGCCGGGACCTCGATGACCTGGACCGAGCGGGTGCGCGACCGCACCGTTCCCGCCCCGATCCCGGCCCCGGCGGCGCACAGCGCAACCACGGCGCCGCTGTGCGCCATACGGCGGCGGATCTCCTCCGGGGCCGCCCCCGGGTCGAGCGGTACCGCCACCGCGCCCAGCAGCCACACGGCATGGCAGGCGGTGACGGCCTGCGGTCCGGTCGGCAGCAGCAGCGCCACCCGGGCGCCGCGGCACACCCCCGCCGCGGCCAGCGACGAGGCCAGGCGGGCAACGCGGCGGCGCAGGACGGTGTAACCGGTGCGCCGGCCGCCGCAGACCACGGCGGTGCGCCGGCCGCGGCGGCCGACGGCCGTGTCGAGGAGGGCGGGCAGGGTGGTCTCGGGAACCCTCAGCGCCACGGGCACCCCGAGAGCGTAGAAGCGCGTCCAGGCCGGCGGGGCCTGGTACCTCAGCAGTTCCGACATGGACGGATGGTCGCGCAGGAGGGCGGGCGGGCACTTGTGCCGTACGGACAGTTCCAACGCCGCGGATTGTCAGAGGAATTACTATCGAGCGCTTGTTACTCGGTCGTAACTTCAGTGATCGTTCCCCTTCGCCGGCCGCCGCCGTCCGCGGCTGTCCACCGGCGAGAGGAGAGGAGCCCCGGGTGAGAAGCGTGCGAAGGGAGCGGACCGGACACGGGGGCGGCGGTATCGTCACCGGACCCCGTGCCCGCCGACACCGTTTCCGCCGCCCGCCGCCCCGTCCTCCGCGCGTCTTCGGTGCCACTCCAGTGTCGTGAAGGGAGCCGCCATGCTGAACGGAAGCGCCCGGCCGCAGCAGGACGAGCGGAGCCGGGGCAGGAACGCCGCCGACGGCAGGGCCGCCGACTCGTACGCGACCTTCAGCGCCTTCCCCGCCGAACTCTCCGGTCATCTCAGCCCCCACCTCGACGACATCGTCGAGGAGGTCGTCGAGGCGATCCGCACCGAGATCGCCGAGTACGCGCGCCCCGAGGACGGCACCTACATGCACGTGGTCCGCACCGGCGCCCGGCAGGCCTTACACGACTTCCTGGCCCGGATGGCCAGACCGGACGCCGATCTGGAGGCCGTCCGGGCCACCTACCGGAGCATCGGCCGGGGCGAGGCCGAGGAGGGCCGGAGCCTGGAACCCTTCCAGGCCGCGCTGCGGGTCGGGGCCCGCGTCACCTGGCGCAGGGTCAACGCCCTGGTGGACGCCGGAAGACTGCCCCGGGAGATCCTGGGGGCCTTCGGCGAGGCGCTGTTCCTGCACCTGGACGAGATGGCGGCCGCCACCACCACCGGCTACACCGAGGCGCGCCTGCACGCCGCCGGGGAGATGCAGCGGCGCCGCAACCGCCTGATCGACCTGCTCACCGCCGACCCTCCCGCGTCGGCCGAGGCCATCGGCGACCTCGCGCACACCGCCCGCTGGCCGCTGCCGCGCGAGATCGCCGTCGCCGTCACCGAGCACACGGACCGGCCGGAGACGACCCGGCCCATCCTGCCGCCCGAATGCCTGTCGCGGCTCGACACCAGGCCGGGCGTCGTCGTCGTGCCCGACCCCGAGGGGCCCGGACGCGCCCGCGCCATCAACGCCGCGCTGAGCGGCATCCGCGCCGCCCTCGGACCCACCGTCCCCCTCGCCGAGGGCGCCCGCTCGCTGCGCCGGGCCACCGAGGCGCTCGGCCTGTCCCGGCGCGGCATCCTGCCCGCCACCGGGCTGGTGCGCTGCGCCGACCACCTCACCACGCTGCTGCTCTTCCGCGACGAGGAACTCGTCGACGCGCTCGCCGATCTCCGGCTGCGCCCCCTGCACAGGATCCGTTCCCCGCAGCGCGAACGCCTCGCCGAGACACTGCTGTGCTGGCTGCGGCACGGGCACAACGCCAGCGAGGTCGCCGCGCACCTCAACATCCACCCGCAGACCGTCCGCTACCGGCTGCGGCAGCTCGACGAGGTCTTCGGCGACCGGCTCTACGACCCCGCGGTCCGGTTCGACATGCAGCTCGCCCTGCGGGTGTGGAGCCTGCGGCGCGCCGCCGGGGAGGAGCCGCCCCCGGAGTGAGCCCCCTCCCCGGCCGATCCCGGCCCGGCCGGGGAGGGGTCGCCCGGCCGCTTCGCGCGCAGGGCGTTCGCGCCGGTGGCCGGTGTTCCCCTGCCCGGAAGAGGCGGGCGCGGTGTCCGCCGGCGGGGGCGGCGGTGCGGGCGGTCGCCGGGAGAGGCGTGGACGCCGGGCCGGTGACCGCGGCAGCGGTGGGGTGATGGCAGGATCGCAGGGTGCTGGAACGGATCATCGCCGCATGCGACGGCGCATCGAAGGGAAACCCCGGGCCCGCGGCCTGGGCATGGGTCATCGCCGGAGCGGACGGCGACGTGGAGCGGTGGGAGGCCGGCCCGCTGGGCCGGGCGACCAACAACGTGGCGGAACTGACCGCGCTGGAGAGACTGCTCCAGGTCCTGGACCCGGCCGTACCGGCACAGGTGCGGATGGACTCCCAGTACGCGATGAAGGCGGTCACCACCTGGCTGCCGGGCTGGCGCCGCAAGGGCTGGAAGACCTCGGCCGGCACACCGGTGGCCAACCGGGACCTGGTGGTGCGCATCGACGGACTGCTGGCCGGACGGGATGTCGAGTTCGTCCACACCCCCGCCCACCAGGTGGACGGCGACCGGCTCAACGACGCCGCCGACCGCGCCGCGAGCCACAGCGCCCGCACCCAGCGGCCGGCCGGCTCCGCGGCGGGGGACGACCTGCCGCCACCCGAGCCCGGCACCGCCTCCGCCGGCGGGCGTTCCCGCACGGCGGGGGCGAAGCCGGCACGGAAGCCCGGGGCTTCGGGCCGCTCCTCCGGCAGACCGCTCAAGGCCCGCTTCCCGGGCCGGTGCCGCTGCGGCCGGCCGTACGCGAAGGGCGAGACGATCACGAAGAACCCCGACGGCTGGGGTCACCCCGCCTGCGCCGCCGCCGGAACGGGTGGGGTGTGACACCGAAGGGGCTTTGAGGCGGAGGCCGCCGCCGGGACGGCCCGTTCCGGCGGCGGGCTGAAAATCCTGTTTACAGTGCAACCAATGGGCATCTCCGCAAGTCCTTCACGTGCAGCACGATTTCCGCACGACGTGGAGGAGAACTCCCTTGCGCAAGCGCCCAGTCATAGCCGCGGCCGCCGCGGTCGGCACGCTGGCCGTCCTCACCGCCTCCCCGGCCCAGGCCGCCGAGTACAGATCGGCGCTGAAGGTCCGGGGCGTCCAGTACGACGCGCCCGGCCGGGACTCCAACAACTGCTCCACCGGGAACACCGACCAGGAGTACCTGACGCTCAAGAACTACTCGTCCTCCGCGACCATCAACCTCAGGGGGTACGTGGTCAAGGACGCCGCCGGCAACCGCTTCGCCTTCACGGCGAACCACTACCTCCAGCCCGGCGACTACATCCGGCTCCGCGGCGGCCACGGCAGCGACTCCGACAAGTACAACGTGGTCTACCGGGACAACTGCAACTTCCTCTGGAACAACGACCGCGACACCATCTACCTGTACAAGCCCTCCGGCAGCCGCTCGGACGTGCACTCCTACACCAGGAGCGGGTCCGACCCCGACCGCAACGGTTACATCGCCTTCCACAAGTGACCCGGAAGCCCTGCGGGCCGCGCAGGCGAGGGCGGGAGGCGGCGACAGGGGTCCGGTGCGCTCGGCCCTACCGGGCGGCGCCGAAGGTCTGTGTCCAGTAGTCGCCGGGCTGGGCCAGGCCGACGCCGATCTCCTCGAAGGAGCAGTTGAGGATGTTGCGCTTGTGACCGGGGCTGGACATCCAGCCGTCCATCACGCTCTCGGGGGTCCGGTAGCCGTGGGCGACGTTCTCGCCGTAGGTCCGCCACTCGTAGCCGGCCCGCTCGATCCGGTCTCCGGGGCCGGATCCGTCGGAGCCGGTGTGGGACATGTTCCGGTGATCGGCCATGTCCTGGCTGTGGGTCCGGGCGGCCTCGGCCAGCTTCTCGTTCACCTTCAGAGGCGCGCATCCGGCCCTGGCTCGCTCGCTGTTGACGAGTTCCACTACGCGGGCCTCGGCACCGCCGGCCGGAGCGGGTGTGGAGGGCGCGGAGGTGCTGGGAGCCGGGGAGGCGCTCGGGGGAGCGACGGGCGTGCGGGTCCTCTCCACCTCGGGCCGCGAGGTCGACCTGGAGGCGGGCGACCGGTCCTCGGAGTCCCGGCTTCGCCAGGAGCGCTCCAGGTCGTCGTATGAGCGGTTCTGCCACGAGTGGGAGCGATCCTCGGGGGTCGCCGACCGGTCCATGCAGGCCAGGGCCGCGGTGGGCACTCCCAGGGCGGTCACGGCGATGGCCGCGACGGATATCCTCCGGTAGCGCCTTGTTCTGCGGTGCTTGTTCATATATGATCCCAATCGTCGGATCGCGGATCCCCCCGGGACATGGACGATCCGCACGGAACCCGTCTCCGAACTGCGGGAACGCGGTGCGGGCCGTCATTGTCGGAAGCGTTCGGCCGACGGGGCAACGAGCCTTGGTACTACGCCGCCTCGTAGGTCCCCGCGCCCCTTGCGGGCCGCGTGGGACCGTGCCGGGGCGGGGGCCGGGGTGTGCGGTGGCGCCGTGTCGCTCCGTCAGGAGCCGCCCCTTGCCGCCGCGCACGCAGGAGGGCGCGAAGCGGGGGCGGGCCCGCCGAGCCGGTCGAGTGGTATGACCGTTTAGGGTGGAACGAGCATCTATGTCCGACGAATGTCACCTACTACCCGGCAGGCGTAGTACTGATATGCGCTGTGACGGATGTCACGGAGCCGGCGGGTGTACGGCTCCCCGGGTGTGAGGCGCGGTCTCCGGGGGATCCGGCACCTCCGTTCCGGAGGCCGCCCGGACGGGACGGCGGCAGGGGAGGGAGACCGGATGGACTCCGTGGGCCTCGCGGGCTTTCTGGGTGTGGTGCTGCTCGCCTATCTGATCCCCGGGCCGGATTTCCTCGTGATCACCAGGGCGGCGGTCCGGCGCCCCGGGCTGGGGCGGGCCGCGGCGATGGGAGCGCAGGCCGGACTGTGTGCGCATATGCTCGCGGCGGTTCTCGGCCTGTCCGTCGTCGCAGCCCGGTCCTCGGTCGCCTTCGCCGCGATCAAGCTGGCCGGCGCGGCCTATCTGGTCTTCCTGGGCGTACGTGCCCTGGTCGCGGTCCGGCGGGGTGCCGCCGAGCGGAACCGCCGCGCGGAGCCGGTGCTTCGGGGGGAGGGGGCGGCGCCACCCTGCGGGGGAGCTTCGCCGAGGGCCTGCTCACCAACGTCCTCAACCCCAAGGCGGCGCTCTTCTTCCTCAGTGTCCTGCCTCAGTTCGTCGACCGTAGCGGGTCGATGACCGGGCAGATCATCTTCCTGGGCGTCCTGGACATCGCTGTCGGCATCGCCTACTGGCTGGTGCTGGTCGGTGTCGCTTCGAGGCTCAGGGTTCTGCTGGACCGGCCTGTCTTCCGCCGACGGTGGGAGGCGGCCACCGGCTTGCTCTTCGTCGCAGTCGGCGCGGGCCTCGTGGCCGCCGGCTGAACGCCGCCGCCGTCTGCCCGGCCGCGGCGATCACGCTGAGCGAGCAGGTCTGAGGACATCCGCGGGCACACTCCCCGCCGGTGCCTCCGCTGAGCGGGCGGCGCAAGGCCGAGACCGGGGCCGAGCTCGCGCGCGCCGCCGTTCCGGCTGTTCACCGGACGCGGGGTGGCGGCGACCTCGGTGGAGGGCGCCGCCGGGGCCGGGTATCTCGCTGCGCGCCTTCTGGCGCTACTCCTGCCGGCGAGGAGGACCGCGTCCGCCCGCTGCTCACCACGGGCACCGACGCCGCGGTGTGCGCCCTGGGGGAGCGGCGGCCCGGCGACGTCGCCGCGCGACGCACCGGCCGGCCCGCTGACGGCCTGTGGGCGGCGGTGGGGGAGGCCATGGTCAACGGCGCCCTGCGCGCCGCCGTCGAGCGCCACGCACTGCGTGCCGCGAAGGGGGCGCGGACCGGCGGGAGGGTCTGGTCGAGGCGGTCCGCGAGGCTCTGCGTGCCGGGGTCCGCCGTCCGCGGGGCTGACCGGCGCCGTACACGGGTGCGTCACTTCCTCCGGTCGGCCATCAGAAGTGTTACCAGGGGTAGCATGCGTGGCGCCCCTTGATTTACATTCTGTCTAACAAGCGTGGCGGGCGCCTTCGGCAGGCCGCGGGACGCGGAAGCGGACCGGCGGCACCGCGGTCGCCCCGGCGCAGCGGGCGGACAGGGAACGTCGCACACGGTTCGAGGAGCGCACATGGCGAGCAGCACCGGCATCGTCCGACCGGCGGGACGGCGGACGGGACGACAGGCCGAACAACCGGCGGAACGCGACCGGCACGACGAGCACGACGAGCAGGACGTCGCACGCCGGCTGCTCGACTCGGCGGCGAGGCTGGCCTACGACCCGGCCGTCGAGGTGGACTGGGAGACGCCGCTGGACAAGGACTTCCACGGCGCCAGCCCCGAGTGGAGCACCCTCTACGGCACCCCGTACTGGGACGAGCTGACCGAGGAGCAGCGCAAGGAACTGACGCGGCAGGAGGCCGCCTCGGTGGCCAGCACCGGCATCTGGTTCGAGATGATCCTCCAGCAGATGGTGCTGCGCGACATCTACTCCAAGGACCCCACCAGCGCCGAGTTCCAGTGGGCGCTGACCGAGATCGCCGAGGAGTGCCGGCACTCGATCATGTTCGCCCGCGGGGCCCGGAAACTGGGCGCTCCGCCGTACCGTCCGCACCGGTTCGCCTTCGAACTCGGCCGGGCGTTCAAGACGCTGGCGTTCGGCGAGGCGGCGTACGCGGCGATCCTGGTCGCCGAGGAGGTCCTCGACGTCATGCAGCGCGACTGGATGCGCGACGAGCGGGTCGTGCCGTTCGTCCGAACCATCAACAACATCCATGTCGTCGAGGAGTCCCGGCACATGAAGTTCGCCCGCGACGAGACGCGCAAGCGCCTGGCGGGCGCCGGCCGGCTGCGCCGCCGGATCCACGCCCTGGTGATCGCGGTCGCGGCCTACGTCATCGTCACCAGCATGGTGAACCGCAGGGTGTACGCCAACGCCGGGCTCGACGAGAAGCGCGCGGTGCGGGAGGCGAGGGCCAACGAGCACCACAAGGCGATGATGCGTTCCAGCTGCTCGGGCCTGATGGAGTTCCTCGCCTCCGCCGGCCTGCTGACGAAGCCGGCGCTGGTGTTCTACAAGCGCGCCAACCTCATCTGAGACCGGACGGGCCGCGACATGACCCACGTCATCACCCAGAACTGCTGCGCCGACGCCACCTGCGTCGCCGTCTGCCCGGTCAACTGCATTCACCCGACCCCGCAGGAGAGGGACTTCGGCAGTACGGAGATGCTGTACGTCGATCCCGGGGCATGCATCGACTGCGGCGCCTGCGCGGACGCCTGCCCGGTGGACGCGATCATTCCGGAGGACCGGCTGTCGGGAGCGCAGCGGGAGTACGCCGCCGTCAACGCGGCGTACTTCGAAGGCCGCGCGGACGCCGAGGGCCGCGCGGACGGCGGCTCCGGCTCCGAACCCGCCGACCACGGGCCGAACTTCCACGCCTGGGGCAGGCCTGCGTTCGAGCGCGTCCTGCCCTCCGACTTCGCGCCGCTGCGGATCGCCGTCGTCGGCACCGGCCCGGCCGGCATGTACGCCGCCGAGGACCTGCTGCTCCACACGGGCGCCGAGGTGACCCTCGTCGACCGGATGCCGGTGGCCGGCGGCCTCGTGCGCTACGGGGTGGCCCCCGACCACCCCGGGACCAAGGGGGTCGGGGACACCTTCGCGCGGCTGTACGCGCACCCGCGGGTCCGGATGTACCTGGGCCTGGAGGTGGGCGCCGACGTCACCGCGGAGGAACTGGCCGCGCATCACGACGCGGTCGTCTACGCCGTCGGCGCCCGCGCCGACCGCCGTCTGGGGATCCCGGGCGAGGACCTGCCCGGAAGCATCTCCGCGACCACGCTGGTGGCCTGGTACAACTCCCATCCGGAGACGGCCCCGGACGCCGTCGACCCGTCCGCGGAGCGGGTGGTCGTGGTCGGCAACGGCAACGTCGCCCTCGACGTCGCCCGGATCCTGACGGCCGACCCGGAGGAGCTGGCCGGTACCGACATCGCAGCCCACGCGCTCGGCGCGCTGCGCGCCGCAAGGGTGCGGGAGGTGGTCCTGCTGGGACGCCGGGGCCCGGCGGAGGCGGCGTACACCAGACCGGAGTTGCTCGCCCTGAAGCATCTGCCGGGTGTGGAGCTGGTCGTGGACGACCACGACCCCCGCATCGCCGCGAGTATCGACTCGGCCGGTCCGGGCGACAAGGCGGCCGTACTGCGGGACGTCTCCCGGCAGTCGGTCGACTGGTCCCTCCCGCCCGCACCGGGGCGGCGTATCGTGTTGCGCTTCCACAGCGCGCCGGCGGAGGTGCTCGGCGACGGGCGCGTACGGGCGGTGCGCACCACGGCGGCGGATGGGGAGCTGGAGATACCGGCAGGCCTGGTGGTACGGGCGGTCGGCTACCGCGGCGCCCCGGTCCCCGGGCTGCCCTTCGACGAGGCCACCGGTACCGTCCCGCACGAGGGCGGGCGCGTGACCGGGCGGCCGGGGACGTACGTCGTGGGCTGGATCAAACGCGGCCCCTCGGGCGGTATCGGGGCCAACCGCGCCTGCGCGGCCGAGACGGTCGGCACCCTGCTCGCCGACGCGATCGAAGGCGCCCTGCCCGCGCCCGAGCACGGCGCGAGAGCCTTCCGCCGGCTGGTGAGGAGCCGCAACCGCCGCCTGGTCGACGCCCGCGGCCAGGCCGCGATCGACCGGGTGGAGGTGGCCCGCGGGCTGCGGGCCGGACGGCCCCGCGAGAAGCTGGCCACCGTCCCCGAACTGGTGGCGGCGGCCAGGAGCGGCCGTCGGCGGCTCCTGGGCTGAGAGGCCCCTCCCGCTCCGGACCCACCTTCGGCTCCCGGTCCGGAGCGGGGCGGGTGGGGTCCGCGCGGTTGGCGACCCCGCCCGGGAAGCGTCAGGGAGCGGGCCGCCGACCGCGGTCGGTCCTGGCCTCGAGAGCGTGCAGCACGGCCACCATGTCCCGGTCGCCGTGCCCCAGCGCGACCGTCTCGCCGAAGAGGGCGTGACAGACGTCCAGCAGGGGAGAGGCCAGACCGGCCTCCCGGGCCGCCTCGTGGATCAGCCGGTTGTTCTTCAGCACGTCCAGGGCGGCGGCCTGGACGCCGAAGTCGCGCGCCAGCAGCTTGGGCGCCTTCATGCGGGAGACGCCGCTGGCCATCGGGCCGGCGTCGAGCACGTCCAGGAACAGCCGCCGGTCCAGACCATGGCGGTCGGCGAAGTGGAACGCCTCGGTGAACCCGGTGACCAGTGTGATCAGGAACAGGTTCACCGAGAGCTTCATCAGCAGCGCGTTCGGAGCGGGACCGCACACGAACACCTCCCGGCACATCGGACGCAGCAGCGGGCGCACCGCCTCCACTGCCGCCGGCTCCCCGGCTGCCATCGCCACCAGTTGCCCCGCCTCGGCGGGCACGCGGGAACCGGAGACGGGGGCCTCGACGTAACCGCCGCCGGCCGCGCGGACGTCGGCCTCCAGCCTGCGTGAGTAGTGGGGCGAGGTCGTCCCCATGTGCACGACCGTGCGCCCGGCGACGCGTGAGGCGAAGTCCGGTGTGCCGCGACCCAGTACGGCGTCCGTCGCCGCCTCGTCGGCCAGCATCAGGAAGACGGCGCCGGCCCGTTCGAAGACCCCGGAGGGGCTCGCCGCCACCTCGGCCCCGGCCGCGCGCAGCGGCTCGCTCCTGGCGGCGGTGCGGTTCCAGACGACCGGCGCCATGCCGGCGCGGGCCAGATTCAGTGCCATGGGCTGCCCCATGGTGCCGAGACCGATGAAACCCACGTCCACGCTGTGCCGCCCTTCCGGGCGAGGGACCGTGCCCCTCGCCCGCGTGCCTGCCCGCCCCGCCCGCTATGACAGCCGTCATAGTAGCGGTCGTTATGACGTGTGTCATAGCACCGGGCGCGGGCCGTTCCGGGGCGGAGCGCATGGGCCTCTCCCGCACGGGTACGGCCGGCGCGGCACCGATAGGCTGGCCGGACCGGCGGGGCGAGTGCCGCTCGCCCGGCACGCCAGGGGATCGGAGGTCGGCGGTGACGGTTTCCCGGCGGGGACCACGCGAACGGATGGTCTTCAGCGCGGCCCAGCTCATCCGGCGCGACGGAGTCGCCGCGACCGGTCTGCGCGATGTCGCCGCACACGCGCAGGCCCCGAGAGGGTCGCTGCGGCACTACTTCCCGGGCGGCAAGGAACAGCTCGTCAACGAGGCCGTGGAGTGGGCCGGCCGCTACGCGGCCAGGCGGGTGGACCGGTTCCTGGCCGAAATGCCCGAGCCGTCGCCGAGCCGTCTGTTCGAGGCGATGGTGCGCCAGTGGACCGACGAGTACCGGTCGGCCGGATTCGCGACGGGCTGCCCCGTCGTCGCCGCGACGGTGGACCGCGCCGGCTCCGCCGAGTCCACCCGGCAGGCCGCCGCCGCCGCGTTCGCCGCCTGGAACCGGCCGGTGGCGCGGGCGCTGACGCGGATGGGCGTGCCGGCCGGCCGGGCCGCCTCGCTGGCGACCCTGATGATCAGCGCACTGGAGGGAGCGATCGTGCTCGCCAGGGCCGAGCGCGACGTACGCGCCCTGGAGACCGTGGCGCGGGAACTCGGCCCCCTCCTGGACGCCGGCGTAGCCCCGGGGGACTGAAGCCCGCGCCGGAAGGCCCGGGGTTCGCCGATCCCAACGCGCCGTGCCCCGGCGTCGGCGGCACCGCCGCCACACCTGCGGGCAGGCCCCGGGAGAAGCCGGGCGGTGGTGGTGGCGGAGCGTAGCGTGGGCATACGGAGGCCGGGGCCGAGGCGTGCCCGGTACGGCGAAGGGAGCGCACACCATGGCGACCGCACAGCGCATGGTGGTCATCGGAGGCAACGCGGCGGGCATGTCCGCCGCGTCGCAGGCACGCAGACTGAAGCGGCCCGGGGAACTGGAGATCATCGCCCTCGAACGGGGCGGTTACACCTCCTACTCCGCCTGCGGCATCCCCTACTGGGTCGGCGGCGATGTCACGGCCGCCGACGACCTGATCGCACGGACCCCCGAGGAGCACCGCGAACGGGGCATCGACCTGCGGCTGCACACCGAGGTCACCGAACTCGACCCGGGCGGCTGCCGAGTCCGCGTCCGCGGCGGCGGTGACGGTGGCGGCCCCGGGGAGTGGCTGGGCTACGACCACCTGGTCATCGCCACCGGTGCCCGCCCCCTGCGCCCCGGCCTGCCGGGCATCGAAGCGCCGGGCGTGCACGGAGTGCAGACCATGGACGACGGCAGATCCCTGCTGGAGGCACTGGAGGAGACCGAGTCGGCACGCACCCGGCGGCGTGCGGTCGTGGTCGGCGCCGGCTACATCGGCGTGGAGATGGCCGAGGCGCTGGTCCGCCGGGGCTACCGGGTCACGGTGCTGGACCGGGCCGAGGAGCCGATGACCACACTGGACCCCGACATGGGCCGGCTCGTGCGCGAGGCGATGGCCGGTATGGGCATCGAGACGGTCACCGAAGCCGCCGTCACAGCCGTCCGCACCGGTGAGGACGGCCGGGTGCGGGCGGTCGCCACCGAGGACGCCGAGTACGAGGCCGATCTGGTGGTCCTCGGACTGGGAGTGCGACCCGAGACCGGGCTCGCACGCGAGGCGGGACTGCCGCTGGGGGAGTCCGGCGGCCTGCTCACCGACCTGGCGATGAGGGTGCGGGGGAGGGAGAACGTCTGGGCGGGCGGAGACTGCGTCGAGGTCCTGGACCTCGTCTCCGGTCGCGAGCGCCACATCGCGCTGGGCACGCACGCCAACAAGCACGGCCAGGTCATCGGCACCAACATCGGCGGCGGCTACGCCACCTTCCCCGGCGTCGTCGGCACGGCCGTCAGCAAGGTCTGCGATCTGGAGATCGCCCGCACCGGCCTGCTGGAGAGTCAGGCCAGGGCCGCGGGACTGCGGTTCGTGACCGCGACGGTCGAGTCGACCAGCCGCGCCGGCTACTACCCGGGCGCCGCGCCGATGCATGTGAAGATGCTCGCCGAGCACCGCACGGGCCGCCTGCTGGGCGTGCAGATCGTCGGACGCGAGGGCGCGGGCAAACGCGTGGACGTGGCCGCGGTCGCCCTGTCCGCCTCCATGACGGTCGAGCAGATGACCTTCCTGGACCTGGGATACGCGCCGCCGTTCTCCCCGCTGTGGGACCCGGTGCTGGTGGCGGCCCGGAAGGCGACCGCGGCGGTGCGCCGGGCCGGCGCGCACTGACGACACGGCGCACCGCCGCCGGATGCGGGAAAGTCCCTGCTGACGTGCCGGGGCCGGGGCCGGGGCCGGGCGTGGTGATCTCAGACGGGTTGCCGCGCGAAGAGTTCCAGGTGGCCGCACCTCGGGCAGCGGTAGGCGTCGATCTGCCACCGGGGGCGGCCCATGCGCTTGGCGCCGCCGAACACGCCGCGCTCCAGCGGCCCGGCGATCCAGCGGGCGTATCCGCGGGAGTTGTCGCCGGAGTCCTCGATGAATCCCGGCTCCAGGCCGGTCGTGCCGCACCGGGTGCACTTCACGGTGTCCACCGCGGGATCCTAACGGGTCGCGGCGGAGTCCGGCCTGCCTCGTCACCGGCCGGTGCCCGCCTCCGCCGGGGTGGCCTCCACGTACGGACTTGTCATGACGGTGACATAAGATGCGCGCACCATTCACGAATTTTCCCCAGAGGATGTACGCGTCATGACAATCCGTGCGCCGCTCCGCTCCCTGCGCGGCATATCCGCCGCCGTCGCCCTGCTCGCGATCGGGGCGGCGGGGTGCTCCGACGTCGTCGACAGTGCCAAGAACGGCGCGACGAAGGTGGCCCGCCAGCGGTCGGTGTTCTCGCTGTCCACCGGAGACTGCTACAACCCCAACAGCGAGAAGATCGAGGGCGAGGCGCTCGCCATCGAGCTCGTGCCGTGTGACGAGCCGCACCGGGGCCAGGTCGTCGGCGAGTTCGACATCGAGGAGAAGGGGGACTTCCCCGGCGACGAGGCGGTCACGGCGATCGCCGACGAGCGGTGCCCGGCCGAGGCGGGTGAGTTCGCCCCGGACACCTGGGCGCTGCCCGAGGGCGTCGGCCTCTCCTACTACACCCCCACCGCGGAGAGCTGGGCAACCGGCGACCGTGCCGTGAGCTGCACCTACACCAAGGAGTCGGGTGAGTTCACCGGCTCGCTGAAGACCGGTGCGAAGTCGCTGAAGCCGGCTCAGAAGGCCTACCTGGACGGCGCGAACGCCGTCTACGAGGCCCTGTGGGCGAACCAGCCCGAGGCGGAGAACGTCGAGGAGGACCTCAAGGGCTACAAGGCGCAGGCCGACGCGGTCGCCACCGCCCTCGAAGCGCACCTCGACGGTCTGCGCGGCATCGAGGGAACGGAGACCGGCAAGCTCCGCACCCGGCTGGAGAAGACCGCCGGCCACTGGAAGGACGCCGCGAAGGCCGGCGACGCCGACGCGTTCTACATCGCCTACGACCCCGCCTTCACCGGCCTGGACCCCGGCGACACGGTCGCCGCCCGCAAGGAACTCGGCCTGGCCACCACCGTCCCGGCCGACGACGCCGAGATCTGGGCGAACTGACCCCTCGCCGGCCTGTGACCGGGCGGCGGTGCCGGTCCACAGCGGCCTGGCCGCCACCCGGCCGGGACCGTCGCCAGGACCGCGCGGATTGACGGATTGGGGCGCGCCGCGGTTGGGCAGGGAGCTTGCAGCGTGTCATGAGCACGCTCAACCCCCACAAGGAGGACGACCATGCACGTCCGCACACTCGTCCGCGGCTTCACCGCGGCCCTGGCGGCCGCCTTCGCGCTGGCCGGCGGCCAGGCCGCCGCCGCACCGGCCGCCCCCGCCGCCGAGGACCGCGCCCTCGCCCCGCGGATCCTCACCTACGACGCGAGCGGGGCGGCGGAGTTCAGGGCCGCGGTCGACCGGGGCGCGGCGATCTGGAACGAGAGTGTCGACGCCGTCGAGCTGCGGCCGGTGGCGGCCGGACAGCGCGCCAACATCCGGATCCTCGCCGACAACGGCTGGCCCCGTGCCTACACCTACTCGCTGGGCAACGGCGTGGTCTACATCGGCCGGCAGGCCGTGGACCAGGGCTACAACACCGTCCGCATCTCCTCCCACGAGCTGGGCCACATCCTGGGGCTGCCGGACCGCAAGCCCGGCCCCTGCTCGAGCCTGATGTCCGGTTCCAGTGCCGGGGTCGCGTGCACGAACCCCTATCCGAACGCGGCGGAGAAGGCGGAGGTCGAGAGCGACTTCGGCGGGACGTTCGCCTGGCCGGCCGGGGCGCCGCGCAATGTGATGACCGTGGACTGACGCGCGAGGGCGGGAGCGTCCCGCGCCGCGCCGCCCTGGTGCCCGCCGCGGTCGGGAGGGTCCCGCCGCGCACCCGCGAAGGTGCGCGGCGGGACCCTCCGTTCGTACCGGTGTGCCGGGGCGGCGCTTTTCGTCCCGGTCAGCCGTCGCCGTGCCGGATCAGGGAACGAACCATGCGGCAGGTCGCCCCGGAGGGCGGGTGGACGCCGATCTGCTCGGCCGTGGTGCGGATCCTGCGGTCGGTGGCCCGTTCCGGGCGGTGGACGCCGGTGTCGAGCAGGGCTATGGCCAGGCGCATGGCCTTCAGGCGGCGGTTGTGCGAGACGTACCACTCGCGGGGCCGGCCGGCCGGGAGCGGCTTCTTCGGGAGGGTGGTCAGGGTCGTCAGTGCGGTGGCGGCGGGTGTGGTCGGGACCTTCGGGGGGTGCTTGGCGGCGAGCGCGGCAGAGGCCATCGGCTTCCTCCTGAGGTGGTCGTCCGGCCGTCTCGATCTGCCTTCGATTTTACTGCGAGCCACTGACAAAGGGCCTGGTCAAGCGGGAGTCATGGATTCCGCGGAACCTTGTTCGCGGGCCTTTGCGCAGGGTGTGCCACGCCTCGGGAGAGGCGGTGGCCCGGCCGCCGGAGTCCGGGGGTTCCCCCGCCCGGTAAGTGTTGATTTGTCGACAAGATGTGCCTAGTCTGTGACTCAGGACAGATTTCGAACGTAGATTCGAACTGAAGCTTCGGCCGCGCGGGTGCACGTCTCGCCGGACCGGGACAGCGTCCCGCCGACCGGCGAGCCCACCCCGAACCGCCGTCGGATGCGCCAGAGGAGAAATGGCGTGAACACCTTCACCTTCGCCCCCGCCACCAAGGAACAGGCCAAGGCCCGCATCGCGCTGACCGGACCGACCGGATCGGGCAAGACCTACACCGCGCTCATCACCGGCACCGCGATCGGCGAGCGGGTCGCCCTCGTCGACACCGAGCACGGCAGCGCGTCCAAGTACGCCGACGAGTTCGCCTTCGACACCCTCCAGCTCACCTCGTTCGAGCCCACCGGGCTCATCGACGTTCTCGCGGTGGCCGCCCACCAGGGCTACGACACCGTGATCGTCGACTCGCTCTCGCACTTCTGGTCCGGCGCGGGCGGAGTGCTCGAACAGGTCGACAACGCCGCGAAACGCTACGGGACGGGCAGCAGCTTCGCCGCCTGGAAGGAGACCCGCCCCATGGAGCGGGCGATGATCGACGCCCTGCTCGCCTACCCCGGCCACCTCATCGTCACCATGCGCACCAAGACCGAGTACGTCGTGGAGACCGACGACCGCGGGCGCAAGGTGCCGCGCAAGGTCGGGCTCAAGCCCGAGCAGCGGGAGGGCATCGAGTACGAGTTCGACATCGTCGGCGACCTGGACCACGAGAACACCCTGGTGATCTCCAAGTCCCGGGCGAAGCCGCTGTCCGGGCTGGTGATCCGCAAGCCGGGCACGGAGTTCGCCGACTCCGTCCTCGACTGGCTCAACGCGGGCAAGCCCACCCCGAGCGCGTCCGACTACCTGGCCACCGCCACCGCCCCGAACACCACCTACGAGGAACTGCGCGCCCTCTACGAAGAGGCCCGCCGGCACAACCTGCTCGCCGCCGCCGTCCTGGACCCGGCGGGGGAGCCCACCACACTGGGCGACCTCATCGTGCGCCGCGGGACCGAGGCGAGGAAGGAGGCCGGGAAAACCGGGGAGCCCCGCAAGGAGACCGAGCGGAAAGCCGTGGCGGCATGAACCTCAAGGAGCACGCGACCAGGGTCGCCGTACTCAAGGTGCTGCGCGACGCGGTGGAGGAGCAGTACCAGGCCACACGCCGCGAGGTACTCGACGAACTGCGCGCGGCCCGCGAGGAGTACGCGCTGAAGTCGATACGGGTGACCCTGCGGGACGGCACGCCCATCGCCACCATCACGCTCATCGACCCCAAACCGGAGGTCGTGGTCGCCGACGAGGACGCCTTCACCACCTGGGTGGTCGACAACCACCCGGACGAGGTGGAGACGCTGGTGAGGGTGCGTCCCAGCTGGCGCAGGCAGTTCACCGCACGGCTCACCGCCTGGCCGGGGCCGGCCACCGACCCGCACACCGGCGAGGTGGTCCCCGGTCTGGAGACGGCCCCGCCGCCGGAACCGCGCTCGTTCAGCCTCCGGCCCGTTCCGGGCGGAACGGAACAGGTCGCCCGGGCCTGGCGCACCGGCGAGATCGACCTACCCCGGCTGCTCGCCCTCGACAGCGGCGAAGGACGTGGCGGGACCCGGGAGGAGATCCGCGGCGAGGAGCACTGACCGCCGGCGCCGCGCGCCCGGGGCGTACCCGCCCCGCATCCGCCGTACAACCCTCGCACGAGAGGAGCCACCGATGGCCGGTGAGCCCGTCATCACCGTCGTCGGCAACCTGACCGACGACCCCGACATCCGCACCACACCGTCCGGAGACACGGTCACCCACTTCACCGTCGCCTCCACCCCCCGCACCTTCGACCGGCGGAGCAACGAGTGGAGGGACTCCGCCGAGACGCTGTTCCTGCGCTGCTCCGCATGGCGGCAGGAGGCGGAGCACGTCGCGGAGTCCCTCACGCGCGGCACACGCGTCATCGTCCAGGGCCGGCTGCGCCAGCGGACGTTCGAGACCCGTCAGGGTGAGAAGCGCACCGTGGTGGAGTGCGAGGTGGACGAGGTCGGCCCCTCCCTGCGGTTCGCCAGTGCGACGGTCGCCAGGGGCCCGCGTACGGGCGTCCCCGCAGGCGACCGCTTCGCCGGCGCCGCACCGGCGGCCGACGGTCCGCCGGTGCGGGACGACGGTGAGCGGCACGCGTCCAGGGAGAGCGAACTCCCCTTCTGACCGCGGCGGTCTTCCACGAGACCGCGGAACCGGCGCCACGGCGGCGGGCGGCCGCGACCGACACCCCATGCCGCCCGCCGCGCCGGCGCAACCCGACCCACCGAGGTGGACCCAGTGAAGGAACAGGACCGCGAGAAGGCGCTCGACGCCGCGCTCGCACAGATTGAACGGCAGTTCGGCAAGGGTGCGGTGATGCGCCTGGGCGACGGGGCATGGGATCCCATCGAGGCCATT
>NZ_JBSVCZ010000040.1:0-37131 GCF_054072955.1 Streptomyces sp. SS8 | reverse complement strand
AGCCTCACCGTGGTCCTTATGGTCCCGGTGGCCCTCTCACGGCCCGGCCGGTTCCGCCGCCCGCCGGCCTGGGGGCCGGTGCGGCGGTCCGCGGCCGGACCACTGGGACGTGCCCCGCCGGTGCCGGTGCCGGTGCGGTCGGCGGACGGTCGGCGAGCGCCGGCGTCTGCGGGCCGGTCACCGGCAGGGAGCGCGCCGGTACGGCGGCGGCCGGGGCCGTCCCGGAGGTCTGTCCACGGGGCGGTGCGGGCCGGACGACCGGGACACGCCGGCCGGGACCGGGGGGTCCGGCGCCCCGCGCGCCGGGCGACTCGGGGCCGGCCGGCACGGGTGCGGACGCGGCCCGCTGGATCCGCGCCCCCGCCGGCCGTACGGGTTTGGCCGCAGGCGGCGCGGAGCGGTCCCAGGAGGCGGCCGGAGCGTTGGGCCAGCGCGCCGCCACCACGGGAGCACGTCCGCCGGGGCGGGGACCGGGGGGCGGCGCCGCTCCTTGCGGGGCCCGGGTCTTCAGGGTCAGCGGGCGCGCGGTGAGCAGCGGAAGGACGCGGGGTGCCACCGGGGCTGCGCGCGACCCGGAACGTGCCGCGGTGAGTGGGCGCGGGCCGGCGGCGGTCCGGGCGACGGCGGCCGGTCCGGGTGCGGCGGCGGGCCGTCTGCTTCCGGTGCCCGGTCCGCCGCGCCCCGCACCGGGCCGCCGTGCGCTCCCCGCCGGGCCTTCCGTGCCCACGGTGCCGATGGAGCCCTCAGGGACCGGGCGGTGGGGGCCGGCGGGTGGGGACGGCGCCACCAGCGGCGTGGCGGGCTCGTTCCGGTGGCTCGCGGGCCCGGACGGCGGGGTGCTCACGGTGGGGGAGAGGCCCGCGAGTCCGTGCCGGGAGCCGTCCGCTCCCAGCAGCGGCGCGGGTGCGCCGCCGCCTCCCGGCGCGGGCGGTGCGGCGGGCGGTGCGGCTTCTGCGGGCTCCCGGCCCCGGCGCGCCGGAGCGCGCTGGATGTCCGGCCCGTGCGCCGTACGGGAGGCGCGGCCACCGGAGGAGAGGGCGCCGGGCGGTTCGGCGCTCGGCGGCAGCGCGGACAGCGGTGCGCCCAGGCCACCGCGCGCACGTGCCCCGGTCCGCCCCGCGCCGGGACTCCGGCGCGGGGCGGACCCCGGGTCGCCGTGGGTCGCTTCCCCCGCGCCGCCGCGCGGGCTTGGTGAGCCGTCGGGGGCACCGTCCGCGCGGTGCTGGACGACGGGCAGAACCGGGCCGGGTGCGGCTCCGGCACCGGGCGCGGGCGGTGTGGTCGGCGCCGGAGCCGCACCCGGCCCGGTCCCCGTCAGCGGCGCGGCGGTGGGGGGCAGCCCGCTCAGCGGGGCGCCGAGGGGCGCGCGGCTCGCCGTACGCGCGGTGGAGTGCTGCCCGGGAGCGGCTGAGCGTGCCCTCGCTTCGGCCGGTGCGGCCGGTGCGGCCGAGGCGGGCCCGGACCCGGAGCCGGGTGAGTCGGGAGCCGTGCCCCCGCCGGGTGCCGGAGCGGCGGCGGGCGGCAGGGCGGGGAGGTGGCGCGCCGGTCCGACCGGACGCCGGGCCACGGTCGGCGAAGAACCGACCGGACGCACCCGGACGAGCGGACGGGACGCCTCGGAGCCTGCCGCACCGGTAGCCCCCGGCCGCCTGCCGTCCCGGGTGGACCGAGGCTCCACAACCGCCGCCTTGCCCGCCGTGGCCGTCACCGCCGTTCGCCGGCCGGCCGGCGCGGACCCACCGGCCCCGTCCACCCTGACCGGCGACCGGGGCGCGCTCCCGGAGCGGTGCCCGGGTGTGCCGGACGGTCTCCCCGGCACGGGCCCGCCGGAGGCAGGCCGGGGCGTGCTCCCGTCAGCGGCTGAGGCCGGGAGCACGGAAACGCGCCGTACCAGCGGGATCTCCGGAGCGGCCGGCAGGGGGCCGCCGTCGGTGGGGGCCACGACCGGGCCGGTGGCGGGCTCCGCCGCCCGCTGGACGCGGGGAGACGACGGGGAGAGCACGGCGGGCGAGCCCGCTGAGGCGAGACCGCGGAGGCGCGGCGCACCGGCCGGACCGCCCTTCCCGGCGGGGCCGCCGTCACGGCCGTCGCCGGGGCGCGCCACCGCCGGCTTCCGCCCCGAGCCCGCGTCCGCGGCCGGGAGGGGCGTAGAGGCCGGAGAAGCCGGCGAGGAGGGAGCGGCCGAAGCGGTGGCCGGCCCGGCCTCCGGCGAGCCCTCCCGCGGACCGTCGTCCTCCTGCGGGCGCAGGGTCCGCAGCAACAGCGGCCCCCCGCTCTCGTGGGCGTGCCGGGGAGCGGCCGGGCGGGCGACACCGCGCACCAGACCGGCCGGTGCAGCGGGCAGCACCGCGTGGCCGAGGCCGGTGCCGAACGACGGGTTCCGCCAGGCGGCGAGGCCCGCGCGGAAGGCGAGGCCGTCGCTGACGCCGAGCGGTGCGCGTGCCACGGTGAGCTCCGGTGGCGCGGTGCGGCGCCAGCCGCCGTCCCAGTCGCCGGGCACGGAGGAAACCGGCCCGCCGGGCGCGCCCCGGCCCGGGCCGTCTCCCCCGGATGGACCGTCCGCTCCTGCGGTCCCCTCGGCGGAGGCGGTCCGGCGGCGCAGCCTGCCCCACCAAGCCATGAGTTCAACCGCCTTCGTTCACGCGGGTGTTGATGCGGGCGATCTCGGCCACCCACTGTCGGCGCTCGTCATGGGTCAGGCCGAGGATCTCCTCGTGCTGCCAGTGGAAGTGGTAGGCGATGTACGCGATCTCCTCCCGGAGCCGGGGAAGGGCGTACGTCACGATTCCCCCAGGCGCCCACCCGAGAGGTCGACCTCGAAGCCGCCCTCGCAGTGCGGGCAGGTCACCGCCGCCCGGGTGTGGCCCTCGCTGTTGACGCGGCGGTAGAAGTCCTGGAGGAAGGCGACGTCGGTGGCGTACATCCGCTCCACGATCCCGGCGTGCACATCGGTGACCGTGCCGATCCGGGTGATCACCTGGCTCAGCAGCACCACGCTCAGGTACGCCGGGTTCTCCTTGACCCGCAGGTCGATCTGGGGCCGCAGCTCGTCGCGGGCGGTGGCCAGGCGCATCGCGCCGTGGCGGTGCACCGTGCCCGCCTCGTCGACGTAGCCGCGCGGCAGCTCGAACTCGAACTCGGTGCGCAGCCCGTGGTCCTCTCCGGGCGGCGGGGCGGCGGCGGGGGCTGCCGCCGCCTGCTCCGCGGCCGGGGCGGGCGCCGTCACCTGGAGGATCTCCTCCAGGTTGCCCGCCGTCACCGTACGGCGTCTCATTCGACGATGATCTCCTCGAACACGATCGTGACGGACTCGGTGGCCGGGGAGGACTCGCCGGCCTTCAGGGACGGGCCCTCCCACCTCGAGGCCCAGCCCTGCATCAGCTGGATGCGGCGGACGGTGCTGCCCTCGGAGTCCTTGATCTCGATGGTGAGGTTCTGCCGCGCGGAGTTCACGGCGCCGTTGTTCAGGGTCTCCTTGATCCAGTTGGTGAACTCGCTGCTCTGGTCGAGCCCCCGGGTGATCGTGATCTCCCCGGCCTGACGGGCGCCGGGCTGCTTGCGGATGATCTGCTTGCCCTCGGCGCTGACCTGCTTGACCTCGACGACCTCCTCCTCGACGGTCAGCCCGCTGATCTCCTGGACCGACTCGACCAGATAGCCGCCGAGCTGCACGCCGAAGACGTGGGTGGAAAGAGCATCGCCCACTGCCATGACTGTTGGTCACCTTTCCTTGCGGACCCGTGGGTCACTCGTCGATGAGGCTGGTGCTGTCGGAGAACTGGGCCAGCCGGAACACCACGAACTCCGCGGGCTTGACCGGCGAGACGCCGATCTCGCAGACGACCCGGCCCTGGTCGATGGACTCCTGCGGGTTGTTGTCGCGGTCGCACCTGACGTAGAACGCCTCCTCGGCGGTGCGGCCGAACAGCGCGCCCCGGCGCCATTCCTCGGTGAGGAACGCGGTGACGTTGCGCCGGATACTCGACCACAGCCGGTCGTCGTTCGGCTCGAAGACCACCCACTGGGTGCCCAGGAGGATCGACTCCTCCAGGTAGTTGAACAGGCGGCGTACGTTCAGGTAGCGCCAGGCCGGGTCGGAGGAGAGGGTGCGGGCGCCCCACACCCGGATGCCCCGGCCGGGGAAGGCCCTCACGCAGTTCACGCCGATCGGGTTCAGCAGGTCCTGCTCGCCCTTGCTGAGCCGGAACTCCAGGTCCACCGCGCCGCGGACCACCTCGTTGGCGGGTGCCTTGTGCACGCCGCGCTCGGCGTCGCTGCGCGCCCACACGCCGGCGATGTGGCCGCTCGGCGGGACGGGGACGCCCCGTCCGGCGGCCGGGTCGAAGACCCGCACCCACGGGTAGTAGAGGGCCGCGTACCGGGAGTCGTAGCCCGCCTCGTCGTTGCGCCAGGCGCGCACCTGCTGGGCGGTCAGCCCGGGCGGGGTGTCCAGGACGGCCACCCGGTCGCCCATCTGCTCGCAGTGCGAGATCACCGCCAGCTGCACGGTGCGTACGCCCTCGGCGTCGATGTCGCCGCGCCGGTAGGCGCTCATCAGGTCCGGCACCGCGACCATGGTGATCTCGTCGATGGTCTCCAGGCCGCCGAACCCGGTACGGGCCGCGGGGTCGCCGACGTACTCGGACGCGTCGAGGCGGGACACCTCGCCGGAGCCGGGCGCGGCGGGCACATCCGGCGCGCCGGGCAGTGCCACGGTCTGGTTGGCGGGCCTGCTCTGGCCGGAGCCCTGCTGCTCGGTGACCTCGATCAGCTTGGAGGCGCGGGCCTGGTTGACCAGGTACCCCTTGACGTTCCTGCGGGTGGAGGCCTCGTACGTCTCCGCCACCTGGTCACCCTGGCGGACCAGGACCTTGAAGCGGTCCTGGGGCGGGTCCTCGCCGTCCGCGTCGGCGATCTCCACCGACACCCCCGAGACACCCGGGCGGACCGCGACCAGGAAGCCGCCGATCTCCACCGGCTCCACCGCCCCGCCCGCCTGCCGCCGGGCACCGTCGGACGCCGGCGCGGAGGCGTCCTCGGCGGAACCGCCGATCCGCACGATGTACGCGGCTCCGCCGCCGTTGGAGAAGTACCCGTGGACCGCGTGGGCCAGGTAGGTGCCCTCGGTGAAGCCGCCGAAGACCTGGGTGTACTGATCCCAGTTGGTGACCAGTGTCGGTGTGTGGAACGGGCCGCTCCCGGCGAACCCGACGAACGCGGCGACGGCGGTGCCGACCCCTTCGATCGGGCGGGCACCGGACTGCACCTCCTCCACGTACACGCCCGGGGTGAGGTACGTCGGCATGCTCGCTCCTTAAGCGTCCTTGCAGGTCACCTGTGTCCAGGGCGAGTCTGCGCGACGGGCCCGGCCCGGGGGCAGGGACCCGCGGCCCCGGCCGGGGGCAGGACCGCTGCCCTCCCGGGCCCCCAGCGCCGGCCGCCCGGCCGCCGCCCGTCTCTGCCCTCGCGCTGCCCTCGCGGACCTGGACGACCCGCCCGCCCGCGCGGTCCACTGGGCGCCGCAGCAGGGGTGCGCCGACGAGGAGGCAGCAGGTGCAGAGATCCAGGCAGCGCACCGAGCGGAGCGAGGACCGGCAGTCGGCGAGTGGCCGGGCCGCCGCCCGGCGAGAGGCCCCCGGGGGTGGCGCTGCTGTGCCGCCCCCGCTCACCGCCGCCGCGCTCCGCGCGGCGCAGCGCGGCGCGGGCAACGCAGCGGCGGTCGGCATGATCGCACGCCGCGCGGCCCCCGCGGTCGCCCCGGATCAGCCGGACACCGGGGTGCACGAGGTTCTGCGCTCGGCCGGCAAACCGCTCGCCGCGCCGGTGCGCCGGGAGATGGAGGCCCGGTTCGGGACCGGCTTCTCCGACGTGCGGCTGCACACCGGAGCCACCGCCGCCCGCTCGGCCCGCGCCATCGGGGCACGCGCCTACACCTCCGGCAGCCACGTCGTCATCGGTGACGGCGGCGGCGACAGGCACACCCTCGCCCACGAACTCACCCACGTCGTCCAGCAGCGCCAGGGCCCGGTCTCCGGCACCGATCACGGCAACGGCCTGCGGGTCTCCGACCCCTCCGACCGCTTCGAGCGGGAGGCCGAGGCGAACGCCACCCGTGTCATGCGGGCGCCGCTGCCTGCCGCCGATGCGTCGCCTGCACCCGCTCCGGAAGGACGGTGGACCGTCGGTGAAGCCGTGCAGCGGGCCCTGGACTACACCGCCAATCCGAGCGGACGCAGTTTTTCCGGAAGGACTGACAGCAGCGGCCGGGCCGTGGCGGCCGAGATGCTCACCGACGGACACCTGAAAGGGAGCCCTCCGTTCCAGGACCCGCCGGGTTACGACTACATCCGCTCCCTGGGCCTGACCAATCGGTGGATCCGCTTCCATCTGGTCAACAACGAAGCCGGCGGCCCCGGCAGCGCCAACAACCTGGTGCCCGCCTCACAGAGCGACAACCAGACATACGAGCGCAACTTCGAGAACGCCTTGAAGCAGGACGTCACGGCAGCCGCCGCGGCACCCGGCGACTACGTCTACTTCGGCGTCGAGGTGCAGTACGGGAACGTCGCCCCGGCCACCGCTTCGGCCGCGCAGCAGGCCGCCGCGCCCAACTTCCCCACCCAGCTCGCGGTGTACCACAAGCTCTTCACACCCGCGACCGGCTGGACATGGCAGCACAACGGACAGGTCTTCCGCTTCAACACCCCGCAGCCGGCCGACACCAGGGCTCCGATGCAGCTGAGCGCTCTGACCCTGCCCGTACTGAAGCAGTACACCAGCTTCTCCAACTCGAGCTCGGTATGGGACCAGAACGACGTCGACTTCCTGCACAGCATCGCCACCTCCCGCAAGACGGAGTTCACGGGCCTGTTGGGGGGCATGACCGGCGATGACGTGCTGCGTGCCTTCGAGCTCATCCCCTTCGCGCCGCCACGCCCCAACGCCCGCCAGGCGGCGTCAGGAGCCAACGTGACCACGTTCTGGATGCGGGTCGCCAACCACAGGGACGGAGAGACCGCTCTGGAATCCCTCGCCTTCTCCATCGCCTCGGGGGTACTGCGGCTGTAGCCCGCGCCGGGTAGGAGAACCAGAACGGAACCGGCGCACGGAAGCGGAGGAGTACCCGTGTCGAGCCTGTGGAACGCCCGGATCGAGGAGATCGGCGACCGTGAACTGACGCTCCGCCTCACCGCGGCTCACCCGGACAGCGGCGACGTACCGGACAGTGAGGTCTTCGCACTGCGGCTGATCGCCGATGGAAGGGAACGCGCGGCCGTCGACACCTCGGTCCGCGGACGGGACGCCGACCCTGGTGCGGCAGCGGAGATCATCGACACCGTCACCGTGACCGACCGCCGTAACTTCCCCTTCGAGGAGCGAGCCGAGAAACGACGCATCGAGGACCGGTTGCGCGCACGCGGTCTGAGTCCCGAGGACGCCCGGAACTGGCAAACGGCCTTCGAGGATGCTTGGCGCGAGCTGTGGCACGACGCGTCCCGGCTGCCCAATGCCCGGATCACCATCCGTGTGCGTGACACGTCCTGGCTGGCGGGGCTCGGCGAAGGGGACAGCTGGGAGTCGGCCGCGTACGGCTGAAACGGCCCCGGACTCCCGGCCGGGTCCCGGCCGGGTCCCGGCCGTGGACCGGTCGCGGCACCGGCCGGCGCGAACGGGTCCGCCGACGCGTGAGGGGAGGGCCCGACCCGCCCCTCACGCGTCGGCGGCCTCCGCCAGGTACGGCCCGAACTCGCTCTCCAGGACCAGCCGTCCCAGCTTCCGGTACTCCTGCGCGACCGCCATCACCACCTGCCGTATCGTCAGCGGCCCGCCCGCCTCCGCCGCCAGATAGGCGGCCGTCACCGCGCAGGCCCGGATCGATCCGCCGGCCATCTCGAAGCGGTCCGCACAGAAGCCGAGATCCAGATCGCCGTCCCGGGGCAGCGCCCCGCCCAGGCACCGCTCCCACAGGGCCAGGCGCTGCCCGGCGTCGGGCACGGGGAAGTCGGCCACCACGTCCAGGCGGCGGGTGAACGCCTCGTCCAGGTTGGCCCGCAGGTTGGTGGTGAGCACCGCGATCCCGTCGAAGGACTCCATGCGCTGGAGCAGGTAGGCCGACTCGATGTTGGCGTGCCGGTCGTGCGCGTCCCTCACCTCCGAGCGTTTGCCGAAGATCGCGTCGGCCTCGTCGAAGAGCAGCACCGCGTTGACGGCCGACGCCTCGGTGAAGATCCGCTCCAGGTTCTTCTCGGTCTCCCCGACGTACTTGTCGACGACCGTGGACAGGTCCACCACGTACAGGTCCATGCCCAGATCCGCCGCGACCACCTCGGCGGACATGGTCTTGCCGGTGCCCGACTCGCCGGCGAACAGCGCGACCACCCCGCGCCCCCGGCCGCCGCCGGGCCGCATCCCCCACCGCCCGAGCACCTGTTCGCGGTGGCGGGCGCGCAGCGCGAGCTCGCGCAGCCGCCGGTGGGTGACCGGCGGGAGCACCAGATCGTCCCAGCCGACCGCCGGTTCGACCCGGCGGGCGAGCCGGTCGAGTCCCGCGCCGTTCTGGGCCCGCACGGCGGCCCGCAGGTCGTCGGGACCCACCGGTCGGCCCTCCAGGGCGGCGGTGCGGGACGCCACGTCGGCGGCGCGGCGCAGCTGCCCGGAGTCCAGGCGGTGCGCGGCGACCGCCCGGGCGAGCGCCTCGGTGTCGCCGACGGTGCCCCCGGCCGTGGGGCCGGCCGCGCGGATGCCGCCGGGGGCCCGCTCCAGGGCGTACCGCCAGCGCGCGGCCTGCCGCTCGGGGGAGGGCGCGGGCACGGTCACGGTGACGGGGGTGTCGGCCGCCCACGCCGGATCCCAGTCGGTGGCGCCGTGCGTCAGGAACGGGATGCCCCGCAGGGCCGCGCACAGCGTCCCCAGCGTCCGGGCCCGCTCTCCGGGCTTGTCGGGCAGTGCCTCCAGCGGACCGAGGACGACCCCGGAACCGGTCAGGCGGGCTTCGAGGGCGGCCACCCGGGCGAGCGCCGGCACGTCGCCGCAGCGCCGGGCGAGCGCCGCCGCGTCCAGGACCAGCGGACGCGGCCCGGCCGCGCGCAGGGCGGCCACGGCCAGGCCCGCTGCGTCGCCGCCCCGGCCGCGCAGGTGGACGAGGCCGGCTCCGGTTCCGGCCGCGGCGGCCGCTCTGCGGATCTGCGCCGGCTCGGCGGCCGGATCCTCCCACGCCTCGCCGAGCACCCCGGCGAGGCGGGCGTCGGGCCGGGTGTTCCCCAGCAGATGCCCGGTGACCCGGTCGGGTACGGCCAGGACACGGGACAGCGGTGGCCGTTCCGGCTCGGTGACCTCGACCAGGCCGCCCTCGACCAGCGGCGCTCCGGGTGCGAGCCGGAAGCGGGCGGGCGCCGCCCCGGCGAGCCCGCACAGCTCCAGGGCGAGCCCGACGGTGGGGCGGCGGCGCGTCAGGTCGTCGTTGAGGTAGCCGTAGAGCTTCTCGAACCGCGCGTCCAGGTCGGGCGCCATCGCGATCAGCAGCAGGTCCAGGTCGAGCGGGGACAGGCCGAAGCGCCGGACCAGCTTGTCGAGGGATGAACCGGCCGGCGGGTACCAGGGTTCGTGGGCGGGCAGGTCCAGGCCGCCCGGCTCCTCCAGGATGCGGGCCGCCGCCTCGGGAGTGAGGTACTGGCCCCGGTAGGGGTCGTCGGGGTCGGGATCGGTGGCGCGGCGGGACGCCACCGCGTGCCGTACTCGCTCCTCCACCGCGCGAAGCCGCGCCCATACGTGCTCCACGCCGACGGCGGCCTCGGCGGCGGTCCGCGGGGCGGTTCCGGCGGTGTGCGTCACGGCCGGCGCTCCCCCCTGCGGCGCCGGGCGGGAGCGGACGGCCGCTCGCGCGGACCGGCGAAGCCCTCCGGCCCCGGATCGCCCACCTCCGTGTAGCGCAGCCGCCGTACCGCCGGCTCCCCGTCCCCGGACCGTGCGGCGGAACGCACGGCGAGCCCTTCGGTGACCGCAGGGGCGACGGTGTGGCTCACCCCGGCCAACGGCGCCCTCACCCGCACCCCCAGCGACGCCTTCAGCTCCCCGCCGAGCGCCGACCACACCTCCGAGGCGGCCGGCGCGTCGAGCCCGGCCCCGGCGGTGTCCAGGCCGACGGTCAGACCGAGTTCGGCGAGTGTGCCGGTGAGCAGCCGCGCGGGCAGGGTGTCGGCGGCCACCAGGCAGGCGAGCACCTGCGAGAGCAGCCGGTGCTCGTCCTGGGGGCGGCTCGCCCACGCCGTGACCAGATACGTCAGCTCGAACCAGCGCGGCGGGGTGCGCCGCGCCACGAGGTGTCCGTCCGCGTCGTACACCTCCCCGGCGCCGCTGCCGCGCCGGGTGGCGTCCTCGCGGATGTCGTACAGGAAGACGCAGACCGTCGGGGCGCTGCGGCGGGCTGCCCAGTCCCGGGTGGGGGCGTCGAAGACCACCTCGACGCCCGACGCCTCCAGGCCGGACTCGCCCAGCAGGCGGCGCAGCCCCTCGTCGACCTCGTGGATCACCGGCGGGTCACCTCACCGGGCGGCTGCACACTGCCGCCGACCACCAGGAAGTCGGTCCTCACCGCCGAGAACCCGGGGCCGGTGGCGGTGATGGTGCGCGGTCCGGTCTGCTCCTTGGCGAGAATGAGGAGCTGGCCGATGAACGTGCCGTCGGGGCCCGGCACGGTCGGCGCCGCCGACGCGGTGATGCCCGGTTTCCAGGTGAAGCGCACCGGCGCTCCCGGCGGGAAGTCCCTGCCCCGCACCGAGGTGACGAAGCCGGGCTTGCCGATCTCTGGCACCGCCACGATGCGCGGCTGGAGGACGCGCAGCCGCTGCCGGGCGGTGTTGTCGCTCCGGTCGGCGTCCGTCCCGGTGGTGGTGAGTTCGCCGGTGACGTGGCCGGTCAGTGCCCTGTCGGGGCTGAGGACGACCCGGACGACGGTGTTCGCACCCGGGGTCAGATCCGGCAGCGCGCACACCCAGGAGCGGTCGCAGCCCGGCGGGGGCCCGTTGTGCGGGACGCCCCGGGGCAGGCCGATGCGCAGCCGCAGCCCGGTCGCCAGGGCGTTGCGTCCGTTGCGGACCGTGTACGTCACCACGACGCGCCCGCCGACGTAGCCGGGGTTCGGCTGGGCCGTGACGCGGACCCCGGGCCCGGCCTCGGGCTCATCCGGGGCCGGGGGCGCGGCGGGCGGCGGATCGGCGGGCGGCGCAGGGGCGGGTGGGGGACTGGTGGGCGGGGGGCTGGTGGGTGGTGCCGGGGGCGGGGCCGCGCGCACCGGCACCACGGTCCGGCCCGCGTTGTCGGCGGGCCGCGGGTCCAGGACGGTGCCGGTGACCGACCAGCCGACCGGCGCGTCACCGGGGACGGTCCCGGTGAGGGTGACGTCCACCGGGACGGTGGTGCCGGGCGGCACCACACCGATGTCGCACTGGAGGGAGGCGGCGTCGCAGACACCCCCGGGCCGGGTCATCCGGACGATCCGCACGCCGGAGGGCGGTGCGGCGGTCAGCCGGGTGCCGGGGGAGGCCGCGGGGCCGTTGTTGACGACGTCCACGCGGACGGTGGTGGAACGGCCCACGGCGACCTCGGGCACGGTGCCGGGCGCGCGGACCGCCAGGTCCACGGACTGCTGCACGGCCGGTTCCTTCTGCCGACCCGGCAGACCGGCGGTGAGCGGGGTGAGGCGGCCGGAGGCGATCTCCACCAGGTGCAGCTTCTCGGGGCTGTTGGCCGCAAGGGCGGCGCGCGAGCTGAACACCAGATGCCTGCCGTCGGCCGTCCAGGCGGCGTCACGCGGCTGGAACGGGCCGGTGGCCGAGGTGTCCGGCAGCTCCCGGCGGCAGGCGCCGGGAAGGCCGCGGGCGGCGTCGGGCAGCAGCACACGGCAGCCGTCGCCCGACGGGGAGGTCAGCAGGATGCCGTTGCGCTCGTCGGTCCGGCCGCCGCCGTTCTTGCGGTTGAAGGCGACGGTGCGCCCGTCCGGTGAGAACGCCGGGCTGTCGTCGATGACCTCGCAGTCGCCCGGGCAGATCCCGGCGCTCAGGTCGCGCTGCCGGTCCAGGTCGTCCACGGGCACGGTCCAGACGTGCTTGCTGCCGCCCCTCCCGCCGATCACGTGGTCGCGTGTGAAGGCCAGGGTGGTGCCGTCGGGGGACCAGGCGGGCTGGGCGTCGCCGCCGGCCCCCTGCCCACCGGGCGGGACGATCTCGCCGCGGATCGCGCCGGTCGCCACGTCCGCGATCAGGATGCGGCCGGGACCGGCGTCCTGATCCGTGCCGCCCGGCGAGGTCCGGGTGAAGGCGAGGTGCCTGCCGTCCGGGGAGAGCGTCGGGTCGGTGTCCCAGTCCCCCGGGCCACGCTCCGCGAGCGGCAGGGGCGTCGCGCCGGTCCCGTCGGCGTCCGCCGTCCAGATCCGCTGGACGCGGCTGCCGGGGTCGCCCTCGAAGCGGGTCACCACGATCCGGCGGCCGTAGGGCGTGTAGTTCTGCCGCTCGGTCCACGGGTCGTACCCGGGATCGGGCCGGAACAGCGGGTCCTCGGCCGGATCGGTCTCGGTGTCAGCCCTCGGATCCTCCCTGAGGATCGTCAGGCCCAGGTCCCGGGGATCGGCCCCGTCCAGCCGGACGTCCTGCAGCGTCACCGTGTGCGGGCCGGAGGCCGAGGTGCGCTCCACCACCGCGCCTCCGCCGTCGAGGGAGCCGAGCCAGGTGGGGGAGAGGACCTCCCGGTCCTCACTGAGCACCAGCGAGGGGACCCGGTCGGAGCGCGCGGGCACCCGGAACACATGGTCCCAGTCGCCTTCGCACTCGCAGGTGATCTCGGGGCTCAGGAAGAGAACCTCGTCCCCGCCGGGCAGCCACGCCGCCCCGTGGGCACGCCACCCCGCCTGCCCGCCCCCGAGCAGCGGCTCGTCGGTGCGCCCGTTTGTCACGCGCAGCCGGGGACCGTTCTGTCCTGCGGCCGTGGCGGTGTACGCGATCAGGTCCCGGTGGGCGGGGTCACCGGCCGGGTTCCACACCGGCTCGGTGGCCTCGCCGTCGGCGGGGTCGGTGATCCGGGAGGCGGGGCCGCCGGCCAGAGGCCGTACGTAGAGCTGCCGCCCGGCTCCCGGGCCGTCGTCGCCGGAGTACGCCAGGCGCCGTCCGTCCGGGGAGACCGTCGGGTGCTCCTCGTTCGAAGGCGTGTCGGTGAGCCGCGTCAGGCCGGTGCCGTCGGTGCGCACCAGCCACAGGTCGCGCTGCCTGCGGCCGCCCGGGCCGCCGGGTTCGGCCGAGTCGAAGACCACGGCCCGGCCGTCCGGCGTCAGCCGGGGGTGCGCCGCGTCCCGGCCGCCGGTGAGGCGGCGTACCGAGCCGTCGGCGGATCGCAGGTAGATCTGGGGGTCCTTCTCGTCACGGCGACTGGCGAACACCATCGTGTCGCCGAGGGCGGACGGCTGGACGTCGAAGTGGGCCGGGCCCTCGCCGAACAGCGGTGTGCTGGAGGCGCTGGTGGCGACCCGGCCGAGGCTGCGGTGCCGGGTACCGGCGTAGGCGACCCGGGTGCCCGCGGTGTCGGCCGACCGCGGCCGGACCTCGCCGCCGCCCTGCCCGGGTTCCTGTTCGGAGGCCGCCGTGACCGTGAGGAGCGGGATCATCAGCAGCAACGACGTGCCGAGCCTGGCCAGGCGCCCGCGCCCTCCGGAGCCGGCGTTTCCCATCGCGGTCCCCACGGTCTCCCTCGCAGTCCGATGCGGCATCCGGGTGTGCCCCCGCCACCCTGCGACGGCCGCGTGCGGCGCGGCAGGGCGGCGGGGCCGTATCCGGGGGAAGCGCGCGGTGCGCTTTCGGGCAGTGCCGTGGTACCGGCCGCCGTCGGACCGTCAGATCAGTCCGTTGCGCAGCGCGTAGCCGACGGCGTGGGCCCGGTTGCGCAGCTGCAGCCGTGTGGTTATCTCGTGCAGCACGTTCTTGACGGTCCGTTCGGAGTACGCGGTCTTGCGGGCGATCTCCGCGGTGTCCAGGCCCTCCGACACCAGGCGCAGCATGTCCGCCTCGCGCGTGGTCAGTGTGGACAGGGACATACCCCGCGGATCGAGCGCCGAGCGCTGGAGACCGCCCACGTGCGTGAGCAGCTTGCCGAGCAGGTCGCCGGGCAGCACGCCTTCGCCGTTGGCCATCGCCAGGACCAGGTGGAGAAGACGGTCCTGGTCGGCGTCGGCACGCCGCAGCACCGCCGCCACGCCGCACTCGATGACGCGTTGCAGCGCGCCGGGCCCCAGAGTGCCGACCACGAGGCCGGCACGGGTGGCGGTGTTGTGCCGCAGCCGGTGCAGCAGGGCGGCCGCATCGTCGTCGACGCTGTCCACGACCACCAGCGACGTCTGGGCCCGCTCCGCGTCGGCGTCGTCGAGCAGGTCCACCTCGGGGCGCGAGCGTAACTGCTGCACGACGCCGACGCGCAGGACGGGATCGGCGGCGTAGACGGCCACGGTCACCCGGCCCGGGACGCCGGAATGGGAGGGCCGGTGCACGGACCGGGGCTGGGCGGGCACATATGGCGTGGGGGCGGTCATGGGTGAGGGGCTCTTCTCTGAGGAGTGCATGGGAAGCTACCTGTTCCGTAAGTGCCGGGTCCGCGGGACGACGTGGGGACGGGCCGCCCGTGCGCTGCCGGCACACCGCGACGGAGTACCGCGGGCCACGTCATCCCGCGAAGAGATCGGTTGTTGTCCCCGGGCACGACGACTGCCCGGGTGTTGCCCTCGCGCTCCTCGTTGAGCCCTCGAGCACGGTCCTACCGTGGCGGCGTGACGCCTTCCGAAGCCTCTTCTGGCCCCGGTGCAGCCGGCTCCGACATCCCGGCGGTGACGGTGGCGCCGGGCGACACAGCCACGACCAGTGTGACGGTCCGCAACGACGGCGACATCGTCGAGGCGTACGACCTGGAGGTCGTCGGGAACTGTGCCGCCTGGTCCACCGTGGACCCTCCACGGGTATCCCTGTATCCCGGTACCTCGCAGACGGTGACGATCCGTCTGGAGCCGCCGCGCTCCCCGGAGGTCCGGGCCGGTGAGACCCCCCTCGGAGTGCGGATCCTGCCGGCCGAACACCCCGAGTCGGTGCGGGTGGTCGAAACCACCGTGCACGTGGGGGAGTTCCGGGAACTGCACACGGAGCTGGCTCCGGGCCGCCGGCACGGCTGGCTGCGGGGCCGCTACCGGCTGACCGTGCGCAACCAGGGCAACATCCCCGTACGGGTGGGCTTCACCCCCGGCCAGGTGGGCGAGGAACTGGGGTTCGCCTTCAGCCCGGCGGAGCCGGAGCTCCAGCCCGGGGAATCGGTGGAGGCCGGGCTGCGGGTCCGTACGGGCAAGCCGGTGTGGTTCGGGTCCCCGGTGGTGTGGCCGTTCACCGTGGACACCGCGGAAAGCACCGAAGCCACCGAAACCGGCGACCGGGAGACGGCGCGACGGGACGCGGCCGCCGTCCGGGCGCCGCTGGAGGCGGAGCTCGTCCAGATCCCGGTCTTCCCCAAGTGGCTGCTCGTGGCGCTCGCCGCGCTGCTGGCGCTGCTGCTCGCGTGGTTCGCGCTGGTCCGCCCGGTGGTGCGCAGCGCCGCCGAGGAGGCGGCCGAGGAGGCAGCCGGCGAGATGGTCCAGTCGCGCCCCACGCACGCCGGGGAGCAGGGTGATCAGGCTCCGGGCACCGGCCCCGGCGGCGGCTCGGACGCCCGCCCCGGCGACCGGGGAACAGGAGCATCGCCCGGTCCGGGCGGCGACGGGGGCGCGGCCGACGGCGATGGCGGCACCGGCGCCTCGGGCGGCGCCGGCCGGCAGAGCTCGGCGACCATCGATCTGCAGACCTCCGCGGGGCAGACCAGGACCGGTACCTACCGGGTACCGGCGGGCAGTGTCTTCGGGGTCACGGACATCGTTGTCGCTAACTTCCAGGGCGACGAGGGGACACTGACGATCACCTTCGGAGACCGCAAGATCACCACGATCGCACTGGAGACCTTCCGCAACCAGGACTATCACTGGGTGACTCCCATCGAGATCCCTGAGAACGAAACCGTGACAGTGGAAGTGACCTGTGAGAAGCCGGGCACACCGGCCACTGGTCGCCGGGCGCGGGGATGCCATGAAGTTCTGAACGTGAGCGGTGTGCTCAGCCGTACAGCGGGGTGAACACCCTTCACAAGGATATCCACCGGCGGCGGCCCGGCTGAACATCCGGATCTTGCCCTGTCCGGAAAACGACGGGCCAGGGCTGAAAACCGGCCCGTCCGGATGAGCGCACCCCACCGCTGCGCCGGCTCTCCGCCCGCCCCGGCCGACCCGCCCCACGGCGACAGCGGTGTCCACCGAACCCCCACCGAGCGGGGGAGAACGGCCCCTCAGGCGCCTGCCACGCGCGGTCACCCCAAGGCGTCGGCGGGCTGCTTCAGACACCTGCCCGAGTGAACGTCACGTGTGTGACTCCACTGAGGGAGGAGACGGTCTCGATCTCGTAGTTCCTCTCGAGGCCCTTGAGTCCGTCCCACAGGCGTACGCTGCGGCCGAGCAGGATCGGAACCACCACCGTGTGCATGTGGCCGACGAGACCGGCGGCGAGGAATTCGCGGAGCAACGTGGGGCCTCCACCGATGCGTACGTCCCGGCCTTCCGTGGCCTCGCGGGCCGTCTCGAGTGCTTCCACCGGTGAGGCCTCGATGAAGTGGAACGTGGTGCCGCCCTCCATCTCGATTGGCGGGCGTGGGTGGTGGGTGAGGAAGAAGACCGGTGTGTGGAAGGGCGGGTTGGGCCCCGACGGGCCCTTCCACCGCGGGTTCTCGTGCCAGCCGGGCGGTCCGAACTTCCCGGCTCCCATGATCTCGGCGCCGATCCCGTCGGTGAACAGCCGGGCGAAGGCGTCGTCGACGCCGCCGGTCGGTGGCTGGTTCACGACCGGCTCGGTCAGCCAGGCGCACACCGTCGTGAGGAGAGCGGCCCGGCAGGGAGGGTCTGTCAAACGTTTGGGTCTGTTCCGTAGTCGGTGGTGACGGAGGGTGTGGTCAGCCCAGGAGGATGCGGTGGCGGAGGAGGGGAAAGCTCGCGCGGCCGTACATCTGGCGCTTGACCAGTTTGGTCTTGTTGTTGACGCCTTCGGTGCCGCCGTTGTGGTACGGCAGGGTGAGGGCGGTGTCGACGGCGGCGCGGTCCTTCTCAAGGCCCCGGGTGAAGGCATGCGGGTGGGGCAGGTCCTCGGCCTGGACCAAGTTGATCCAGGTGCTCAGCGGGGTGGCATGGCCGTCGGCGGGATCCAGCAGCGCGGCGAAGCGGTGGATGAGGTCGGCCGGAGCGGTCATCTCGTGGCAGGCGGCGCGGGCGGCCTCGATACGTTCCCGCTGGTGGTCCTTGAGGCGGTCGGGGCGGGTGAGAAGGTAGCGGGCCGGGCGCCGGGGCGAGAGTGCGGGCCGGTCGCCCTCGACACGTCCCTGGTTGATGTAGCGGACCAGCAGGTTCGAGCTGCCGGTGTAGCCCAGCTCCCTGATCTCCCGCAGGAGATGGGTGACGGGGACGGCCGGATTCTCCAGCCGGCGCCGGCGCAGGTGATCGCGGTAGGGATCCACGAGGGTGGGCCGGTACTTGGGGGCGCGGATGAGGCGCTCTGGCTCGGCGACACGGTCGTAGCGCTTGACGGTGTTGAGAGCCAGGTTCAGGCGGCGCGCGCACTCCAGCAGGCCGACTCCGCGCTCGCGCAGGGCGTGGACCTGCTGCCAACGCTCGCGGGTGGTAGCGGCCTGTCTCCCCTCGGCCGGGGGCGGTCCCGCTTCCGCCCAGCAGGTGCTGTGCGCGGCGACCTCTCTGCGGACGGCCTCGGCGAGGTTGTGCCACAAGTGCCAGCGGTCGCTGATCTGAACCGCGTCGGGCAGGGCTCGGCGGACTGCCTCGGCGTAGGTGGCCGGTCCGTCCCGGCACACGGCCTCGATGCCCGGATGTCCGCGCAGCCAGGCTTCCAAAGTGGCGGCCTCGCGGCCGGGCAGTACCTCGACCCGCTCGCCGGTCTCGGCATCGATGATGATCGTGGCGTAGCTGTGCCGGCGCCGCAGGGCGAAGTCGTCGACCCCGATCACTCGCGGGATCCGCACCGCCGGCACGGGCACCCGCCGCAGCAGCCGCAGGGCGGAGGCATACGAGAGGGGCACGGCCAGCGACCGGGAGAGTCGGGCGGACGCCCGGCCGCACAACTCCTTGACCACCGCGGAGAGCTGGGCGGTCAGACGTGTGGTGCGGCGCTGATGGCGCTCCAGGAGCCCGGGAACCTGCTCTCGGAAGGTCTGCCGCCTGCAGCCCAGGACCGGACAGACCATCCGTCGTATCCTCACCCGAACCACGACCTGCCGGCCGTCGACCGGCACATCCCGCACCGTACGACCGTGATACCCGTGGACCCTCCCCGTCACCACCCCGCACACCGGACAGGGAACGGGAACATCCCGGGTCCGAGCCGTAACCCGGACTATCTCACCACCGTCCGCCACACCTTCGATGACCAACGCCGACAACCCCGAAAACACCGTTCCCATAAGCGCGTTCGCATCATGCACGCTCAATGATCACAGTCGAACACTCACCGTCACCACCGACTACGGAACAGACCCGAACGTTTGACAGACCCTGGACCCTCGGTCTTCGCTCTGATGTGATGCCTTACGGTCGGCGCGCAGCGAACGGATCAGTGCCGAGTTGGCAGGACCGAGGAGAGCAGGACATGCCGAACGCCTTACAGAGGGACCTGCGGGGCCGGGGGCAGATTCTCGTCGTCGTGGAGCGACATGACACATCATCAGGCGAGGGGGCCGAGCTGCGCTACCGCGGTCTCGTGGCCGGCCTGCGGAATCTGACGCGCGTGGACGTACTGTCCCTGGACGCGCTGCGCGAAGACCTCGGCTGTGCGGCACAGTGCACGGACTGCAGCATGCTCCTCCTGCCGAACGGCCGTCGACCGCCGTACGACATGAGCAGCTGCTCACGCACCATGAAGCAGGTCGCGGCAGTAGTGCGCGGGGGTGCCTACCGGATGCATCTGGTGAGCCACCTGCCGCTGCACCGGTACGTGCAGGCAGTGCGGGCCGAGTCACGCGCCCCGCTGGTCGTCGACCTGCACAACGCTGAGGCGGACCTCTATGAGGACATGGTTCTCCATCCCCGGGCGAGGCAACTGCGCGGCCCGCGCGACCTGGGCCGGATCGACGATCTCGTCCTGATGGAGGGCGCCCTGCTGGCCGCGGCTGATGTGGTGACGGTTCCCTCGGCCCAGGACCGGACACGGCTGCGGCGGCGGTATGGGCCCGGTGCGCCGGTGGTCGCCGTGCCGAACGCCGTCCGGCCGGGGCAGGCCCCCGGGTCCGGCGGACGCCCCGCACGGTTGGTCTTCGTGGGCGCGCTCAACTACTACCCGAACGTGCTGGCGGCCGTGGAACTGTGCGAGTCGATCGCTCCCGCCGTCCGGGCCCGGCATCCTCAGATGGAGATCATGGTCGTCGGGCGCAGTCCGGGACAGGCCGTCGTCGACGCCGCCCGGGCGAGCGGGGTCGCACTCGTCGCCGATCCGCCGGACATCCGCCCCTTCCTCCGCGACGCGATCCTGGCCGTCCCGCTCACCCTGGGCGGTGGCACCCGGCTCAAGATCCTGGAGGCTCTGGGCGCGGGTACTCCCGTCATCTCCACCAGAAAGGGGATCGAAGGCATCGCCGCCGAGGCCGGCCGGCACTACCTGCCCGCCGAGACACCCGGGGAGTTCGCGGCCGCCGTCTCCGAGATTCTCGACGATCCGGCGGCCGACCTGCGCAGACGGCAGGCGGGGTACGAGCTGGTGCACTCCACCTACTCGTGGGACGCCCTGGCCAGCCCCCTGCGCGAGGTCCTCCGGCGTGCGGGCGCCGACCTGCCCGCGCCGACCGACACGCCGTGAGGAGCGGCAGCGGCCGCGATCACCCAGGCAGCGGCACTCCGGCGTTCACACCTGGGCCAGCCGGCCGTCCAGGTAGTCCTCGAGCGCCGTGAGTTCGTCCGGCGCAAGCAGGTCGGCGGGGCCGGGCACCAGATCGACCACGGTACGCAGGTCCCAGTAAGGGTGATGAGCGAACCCGTCCTCGCGGGCGGCCAGGTAGGCGGAGAGGAAACGGTCGGCCGTCTCCCTTCCGTACCTGATTACCAGGTTCCAGCGCATATGCGCCAGATCCACCGATGCCGAACCGCGTGAGGCGTAGCTCCAGTCGACGATCCCGGTGAGTTCTCCGCCGGTCCACAGCGTGTTTCCCTGGTGGTAGTCGCGGTGGATCAGGCACTCCGTCTCCTCCGGCGGCGTGCCGCCGACCACGTCGAACGCCCGGGTCCAGAGCTTGGGGCGGGTGGAGTGCTGTGGCGGTCGCGGGTCGCGCAGATCGTTGTACGGACGATAAGGGGGGATCCTCTCGGGGACCCGCAGGGAATGCAGAGGCCGGACAGCCCTGGCGAGCGCGACGGCGAAACGGCCGAGATCCTTCGGTCCGGGCTCGGGGGGCCCACCGGGCAGAAAGCCCATCACCAGGGCGGGCACGTCGCACTCGGCGGCAGTGGGGTCCGTCGCCACCAGCGGGGGCGCGGGCACGTCCGAGCCCTCAAGATGGCGCAGAGCGGTGGCCTCCCGCTCCACCGTAAAGTCGGGATTGGTGACGTCCCAGTCGGGGCGCACCCAGCGGCGCAGCACCACCGTGTGCTCGCCGCCACGACCGTCCACCACATCCAGCCGGTGCACGGCGAGGGCGTGACCACCGGGCAGGTACCGGACCTCCGTGACCCGCCCGCCGGCGCCGAACACCGACGCGACCCAGCGAAGGGACTGCTGAGGCGGACGGGCCTGCCTGAGGTCGGCCAGCGAACGTTCCACGCGCACGGTCCCCTCCTTCGTCCTGGGCAACGCGAGCGACCGTACCGAGAAGCGGACGACCGCAGCAACATCCGCCGACGCATCGCGCTCTTTACCGCATCGTGATGCGCGGGTAGCGTCCGGTACCGATGTGCACGCCAGTCTGCGAACGGGGATGTCTGAGCCGTCTGTGAAAGGACGTCGGCCATGTCAAGCAGCAGCTTACGACGGGCGGGAACCGTCCTCGACGTGTCGATCAGGAAGCTGCCCAACGTGCTGGACCCGTCGGACGGGACGGCGACCCAGGGGTCGCTGTTCGCAAGCCGGGCCAAAGGCGCCTACGTCTGGGACGTCGAGGGGAGACGTTACCTCGACATGGTCCTCGGCTTCGGCAGCGTCGTCCTGGGGCACGCCCACGATGCCGTGGACGAGAACGTCATCCGGCACCTGCGGGCGGGCGTCGCGCCCACACTCCGTTCCCCGCTGCAGATCGAACTGGCCCAGCTCATCCGCCGGCACGTGCCGAACGCGGAACTGTCGCTCTTCCTGCGAACGGGCTCCGACGCGACCGAGGCCGCCGTCCGGGTGGCCCGCGCGCACACCGGCCGCGACCGGGTGATCCGGTGGGGATACCAGGGGTGGCACGACTGGTGTGCCCCGAGAGTTCAGGGCGTGCCCTCGGCCTACCACTCTCTGACCACCACATTCGGTTACAACGACCTCGGCTCGCTGGAACAGCTCTTCGCCGCGCACGCGGACGAGATCGCCTGCCTGATCATGATGCCGTTCGAGATCGAGCAGCCGCAGGCCGGGTTTCTCGACCGGTGCCGCGAACTGGCCCACCGGCACGGTGCCCTGTTCGTGCTCGACGAGGTCCGCACCGCGTTCCGTCTCGCGCCGGGAGGCGCCCAGGAGTACTTCGGCATCGACGCCGACCTGGTCGCGATGAGCAAGGCCATGGGAAACGGATATGCCATTTCCGCTCTCACTGGCCCGGAACGCATCATGGCGGGAGCCGAGCACATCTCCGCCTCCTCGGTGTTCTTCCGGTCTGTGGACGGATTCGCGGCAGCCACCGCCACGATCGGTGAGGTGGTCGGCCGGCAGGTGCCGAAGCGGCTGTGGGAACTGGGCCGTCAGCTGTGCGACGGGCTGCGCGCGGAGATCGCCCGGACGGGCGTCCCCGCGCGGGTCGTCGGCATGCCCCTGCTCCCCTTCCACGCCTTCGATCTGCCGCCCGAGCTGGAGGGCGCTGCCCACCAGGTGTTCTGCCGGGCCGCCGCGCGCAGCGGAGTGCTGTTCCACGCCGCGCACCACTGGTTCGTCTGCGCGGCGATGACGCCGGACGATGTCGCCCACGCCTGCCGAGCGGCAGGCGACGGTTACCGGGCCGTCAGAGCGATGCTCGCCGGCTGAGGTCCGCTGTCGTCGTCGCGGACGGCGACGGCCCTGCCCGCGGTTCGGCCGCCCTCGCACCTTGCCCCTCGCATGCTGCTCGACCTGACTCGGGGCCACGGACCCGAGTGCCCGACGAGCTGTTCGCCGTGAACACGGGAGGAGAGACAACCATGCGCATCCTCGGCCTGTCGGGGCTGTTCGGAACCGAACACGACGACTACCCGCCCGATGTGTCGCCCAAGTTCTTCCACGATGCCGCGGCGGCACTCGTCGTGGACGGAGTTGTTCTCGCCGCGGCGGAGGAGGAGCGTTTCAACCGTGAGAAGCACACCAACCGGTTCCCATTGGGCGCCACCGGGGCGTGCCTCGACGAGGCGGGCATCGGCCTCGACGAGATCGACGCGGTGGCCTACTTCTTCGACGAGGACTTCACCGACCGTGAGCTGCGTCTGGAGTGTCTGAACAACCCGCGTCTGGCCTTCCGCGGTAGCCGCGACCTGATCCGCGAGCGTCTGGAGAAGGCGTTCGGCGGCAGTCTCGACACCGAGCGGATCCATTTCGTACGTCACCACCTCACGCACGCGGAGGCGGCGTACTGCGACTCGGGGCAGGCCGAAGCGCTGGTCGCAGTCGTCGACGGCAACGGGGAGTGTGAGGGCGTCAGCTTCTACGCGGGGCGCCCCACGGAACTGACGCATCTCGTCTCCTTCCCACGGTCGGACTCCCTCGGGCACTTCTACACCGCGCTCACCCGGTTCACGGGCTACTACCCGTTCGACGAGTACAAGGTGATGGGCCTGGCCCCCTACGGCGATCACCAGCGTTTCCTCCCGTTGCTGTCCCGCCTCTGCTCCCTGGGGGAAGCCGGGAGCTACACACTGGACGTAGCAGGGCTCCCTGCGCTGCTGCTCGACGCAGGCCTGACGCCACGGCGCGCCGGCGACGCGTTCGATCAGGTGTATGCCGACCTGGCCGCCGCAGGGCAGCGCCTGCTGGAGGACGTGATGTTCCACCTGCTCCGGTACTGGCAACGGGCGACGGGACTCACGGCGCTGGCCGTCGCCGGGGGCGTCGGGCAGAACACCAGCCTCAATGGACGCCTGCTGCGCGAGGGCCCCTTCACCGACGTCTACGTCCACCCCGCCTCGCACGATGGGGGGAGCGCCCTCGGCGCCGCCTACGCGGTTGACCGGAAGCTGCGCCGGGCGCCCAGGACCCGAACGCGCCTGCCACACGTCTACCTCGGTCCCGCCCTCGGCGACCGCACGGTGCTCACCGCCGAACTGGAACGCTGGAGTTCTTTCGTGACCTGGGAGGAGCCTCGGGACATCGCGGCCCGGGCGGCCGGTCTGCTGGTCGGCGGGGAGGTGATCGGCTGGGCGCAGGGCCGGTCCGAGTACGGGCCGAGAGCCCTGGGCAACCGCAGCATCCTGGCCGACCCTCGCCCCCCGGGGAACAAGGATCGCGTCAACTCTCTGATCAAGTTCCGGGAGGCCTACCGGCCACTGGCCCCCGCCGTGCTCGACACCCGCGCGGCCGAGTTCTTCGAACTGCCGCCGACCGGAGCGGACCACAGCTACATGGGCTTCGTCGTCGACGTCCGCGCCGACCGGCGGGACGCGCTTGGCGCGGTCACCCACGTCGACGGCACCGCACGGGTACAGATCGTCCGCCAGGAACAGAACCCGCTGTACTGGCGGCTCATCGAAGCGTTCGGCGAGCTGACCGGCGTGCCCGTGGTGCTGAACACGTCCTTCAACAACAACGCCGAACCCATGGTCCAGGACAGCCGCGACGTGCTGCGCACCCTGCTGAGCACCGGACTGTCCACTGTGGTGCTGGGCCCGTTCCTGGTCAGCGGCCGCCAAAGGGAGCCGTCGGCGCTGCTCGAACTGGCCCTCTCGCTCTCCCCGTTCTGCATGGTGAGCAGCCGCCACGACGCGCGCGGCAACCGGACGGTGCTGTGCCGCCGCAACGCGCCCGAACACGCCCAGGCCGTCTCGGAGAGCACCGCAGCACTGGTCAGGCGCGCCACCACCGTTGCGTGCGTCCCCGTACGCGACTTGCTGACGGAGGACGACAACCCAGACCACGTGGCCGCCGAACTGCGAGCCCTGTGGGAACGCCGCCTCATCGACCTCTCCCCAGTGCTCTAGCCGACCGCCCCGGCGGGCAGGCAGGCGTGCTGTGTGTCGACGGTGTCGGCAGTGCGCCGGAAACGGCCGGACGGAACAGGGCCGGGGGCTGCGTCCTCCCTCACGGTACGCATCGTCATCCCTCCCAGAAGGAGCAGCAGATATGACCTGCCGACAGGCCACCTTCTTACCCCGCACAGGGTGGACGGTGGGGCTCAACCACGGCGCACACGACGCCTCCTGCGCACTGCTCAAGGACGGCCGGCTGGTCGTCTCCATCGAGCAGGAGCGCCTTTCCCGGAAGAAACGCGCGCTCGGTGAACCACCCGCCCATGCCCTGCGCCACTGTCTCGACCACGCCGGAATCGAGCTGTCCGACATCGATGTCGTCGCTCTCGGCTCCGACCACGACCTGCTCAGCGAGTGGATGGGCTACAAGGACTCTGCCCAGCGGGCGGCGGAGCTGCCCTTCGACGACCCGGCCAGGCTGTTCCCCGAAGAGCTCTTCGGCCGCGCCCCGCGCCCCCCACTGCTGCCGGTCCGTCACCATCTCGCCCACGCGGGCAGCTGCTTCTGGCCGAGCGGCTTCAGGGAATGCGCCGTCCTGGTGATGGACGCGATGGGCGAGGACTGTTCCACGTCGCTCGCGATGGGTGGCCCGGACGGGATAAAGGTTCTGGAGACCTACCCGGTCGAGGTGTCCCTCGGCTTCTTCTACGAGGCGGCCGCAGAGTACGCCGGGCTCGGCAGGGACAACGCGGGCAAGCTAATGGGGCTCGCCCCATACGGACGGCCCACCGAGGACGTGGGACTGGCCTTTGGAGAGGGCGGTGTCGCGTGGCTCCCCGTGCACCAGCCCGATCTGGTGGGCCGGGCCCTGATCGAACACCGCATGGCCCAGCTTCTCGACCACTTCGAGCGGTCGTGCTTCCCGTACACCCGGGGGTGCGCCGACGACATCACCGCGTACGCCAACTTCGCCGCCTCCGTGCAACACGCCCTGGAACAGGTCGCGCTCGCCCTCGCCGAGCGGCTCCGGACGCTCACCGGACTCCCCGATCTGGTGATCGCCGGGGGCGTGGGTCTCAACTGTACGGCGAACGGGGTCCTTGCCGGCTCCGGTCTGTTCGACAGGGTCTGGGTGCAACCCATGGCCCACGACGCCGGTGTCGCCCTGGGCGCCGCGCTCGTCGCGGCTCACGGGGCGGGCCAGGACGTGAGCAGCTGGGCACCGATGCGGCACGCCTACTGGGCGGCCCCCACGGACGACGACGAGGTGGAGGCGGAGCTCAAACGGGCAGGGCTGCCCGCGGAGCGCCTTGAGACGCCCGAACTGCTGCGCCGCACCGCCGCCCTCCTCGCCGACGGAGAGGTCATCGCCTGGCACCAGGGCCGGGGAGAGGTCGGCCCCCGCGCTCTGGGAGCGCGCAGTCTGCTCGGTGACCCGCGTTCGCGCCGGACCCTGGTCAGGCTCAACCGGGTCAAGCGCCGCGAGATGTGGCGCCCTCTCGCTCCGAGCGTCCTCGCGGAACGTTTCGACGACTTCTTCGTCGGCACGCCCAGCGATTTCATGATCATGGCAGCCCGGGTGAAGCCCGAAGTGCGTCGGCTGATCCCGGCCGCCGTGCATGTCGACGGCTCTGCCCGCCCGCAGGCCGTGCACGCCGACACCAACCCGCGCTACGCGGGTCTGCTGCGGGAGTTCGAGAGGCTGACCGGTCTGCCGGTCGTCGTCAACACGTCGCTGAACGTCGCCGAGGAACCGTTGTGCTCCTCCCCGTCCGACACCATCCGCACCTTCCTGTCCTGTGGCGCGGACGCCCTGGCGATCGGCTCCTACCTCGTGCGCCGCACCGACTTGGGCGAGGGGGCACGCCCGTGACGACGCTTCTTCCCGAGGTCCTCTACCTGACCTCTCGGATGCCGTATCCGCCCCACAGCGGGGGCCAGTTACGCGAGTACGAACTGATCAGGCGGCTCTCCCGGCGGGCCAGGATCCACCTCTGGGTGGTGACGCAGTTCCCGGAGGACGCCGAGGGCATCGGCACAATGAAAGAGATCTGCGCCGACGTCCGCATGTTCCCGGCCGATCCCGTCACCGAAGGCCCCGCAGGGGTGCCGGCCCGCGTCTGGCGGCAGACAAGTGCCGCGTCCGCCGCGGAACTCGCCCGGTTCCTCCACACGCACCCCGTCGGCCTGGTCCATGTCGAGGGCTACTACATGACACCTCACCTGCCCGGCGGTCTCACCGTTCCGCTGGTGCTCGTGGAGGAGAACGTCGAGTATCTGATCGACAAGGCGTGGGAGACCATCGGGGTCTCCACGTCCTCCCATTGCTCCTGGCAGCAGGCCGCGCAACTCGAACACGCGGCGTGGCGGCTGGCCCAGGTGTGCGCGACGGTGAGCCAGGACGATGCCGAGCACATGCGTTCCGTGGACCCAGGTCTGGACGTACGGTGGAGCCCGGACGGCGCGGACCACCTGACACCGCTGCCTCCCGACGTGCCGCGCTCCGTCGATCGGGAGCCCGACGAGCCCCTCACCGTGTCGTTCGTCGGCAACTTCACCTATCCCCCGAGCAGTGACGCGGCCGGGTTCCTGCTGGAGCGGATATGGCCGCAGATCGCTGCGGCCGTTCCCCAGGCCCGGCTCAAGCTCGCCGGTATCCGTCCCGGACCGGCATTGGTGAAGCGGGCCGCCCACCTGCCCCGTGTCGAGGTGACCGGGTGGGTCGACCGTGTGGCCGACGTGCTGGACGAAAGCCATGTCTTCGTGGCCCCGTTGCGCGCGGGCGGCGGCGTGAAGGTGAAGGTGCTGGAGGCGATCGCCCGTGGCTGCCCCATCGTCACCACCCCGGTCGGCGCGCAGGGCCTGCCGCCCGAGGTCCGCGACGCCCTCGTGGTGTGTGACGAGGAGAACTTCGCCGCGAATCTGGTCAAGCTCCTGGAGGACCGTGCCCTGCGACGGGAGATGAGCACGAGGATCAGGTCGGCGGCCAGGCTCCTGCCCACCTGGGACGAGGCTGCCCGGCGGCTCTGGCGGATCTGGTCCGCCGCTCGCGACGCCACCGCGCGCGACCGGCAGCCGGGGACGTCATACGACGCGTCCGCCGTCGCACCAAAGCGGCCCAACTCTGCTTGACCACCAACGAAAGGAGAGAACCGTGACGATGAGCAGGGATGTCACCACAACCGGCCGGACGTGGTCGTACAAGGAGAATGCACAGGCTCTGCGGGACACCCGCGCCGCACTGGAGGAGAACGGATACGCCCTGCTCCCAGGCGTGCTCGACGGCCAGGAACTGGGAGAACTGCGCCACCTGACCGACCGCGTCGCCGCGCGGGAGAGGGACGACAAGACCGCCTGGTACTCCAACGGGAACCAGCGCATCTTCAACCTCGTCAACCGTGGCCGGGCCTACGTCGATCTGATTGAACACCCGGCCGCCCTGCACTGGGCGGAACTGACCCTCGGTCCTGACGTCCTTCTGTCGAGCATCACCGCCAACATCGCCGCTCCCGGCAACGTGCCGCAACTGCTCCACACCGACCAGCAGTATGTGACCGAGCCCTGGATGTACATGGTTACGCTCAACGTGGTCTGGCTGCTGGACGACTTCACCGCCGAGAACGGCGGCACCCGCATGGTCCCGCGCAGTCATCTGCTCACCCGCGGACCGGTCACCGAGAACATCGAGACGGTCCCGCTGACCGGCCCGGCCGGCAGTATCGCCCTGATCGACGGGCGGGTCTGGCACGGCACCGGGGCGAACACCACCGAGAACGAATACCGCAGGGCGCTCTTCGCCTACTACTGCGCTCCCTTTCTGCGCCAGCAGGAGAACGTCTTCCGTTCCTTGAGTTCCGAGGCGCGCCGACAACTGTCCGCGCGAGCCCGCAAGCTGCTCGGCTTCGACGTATGGAAGGGCGTCGGCGTGGTCGACGGCATTCCCCGGGAGTGGATGGGCATCGGCAGGCGCAGCGGTCCGGTCAACTCCGACGGGTTCTTCCCCGCGGACTGACGGCGGTGATCGCCTGCTCATCAGACCAGCTCGCACCTCGTGGAAGGACCTGACCTCATGTGGATTCTGGGCCTCAACTCGCCTCCGCTCGGCTGGCACGACCCCACCGCCTGTCTGGTTGACGGTGAAGGAAACGTGCACGCCATGATCGAGGAAGAACGCGTCACCCGGCGCAAGCACGGCCTGCACCGCTATCCCCGGGAGGCCGCCGCGGCCTGTCTGCGGGCGGCGGGCCTCACCCCGGCCGACATCGATGTCGTGGCGGTGGGCTGGGACATGCCGCGCCACTCCGCGCGCAAGGATCTGGACCGGGTGTCGCCTCCCATCCTGAACCGTTCCTGGGAGTTCGACGACAACCGCGGCTTCCTTCGCGACGCACTCGGCTGGCGGACCGACCCGGTGCGCCACCCGGAGCTGGTCTTCGTCCCTCACCATTACGCCCACGCCTGCGCCTCGTTCTACGCCTCCGGGTACGAAGCGGCAGCCGTGCTGGTGGTGGACGGCAACGGCGACGACGAGAGCGTCTCGATCTACGACGCCCGCTACGGCCAACGGCTCCTGCGCAGGGATCGCTGGCCGATACCCCACTCACTGGGCTACATGTACGACGCCGTCTCGGAGATCATCGGCCTCTCCTTCCTCGAAGCGGGCAAGACGATGGGCCTCGCGGCATACGGCCGGGCCCGCGAGTGGGACCCCTGGCCGATCTTCGATGTGCGCGGCAACACGTTCACGCCCCCCTTCGACCTGCCGGCCAACGCCACCCACCGCGAGATCGTCAACGCCTGGTGGGCGCACTTCGACACGCTCGGGTACGTCCGGGGCCACACGGATTCGTACCAGTTGGACAAGGACGACATGGCTGTCCGGCTGGCCTGGAGCGCCCAGGCGGGTCTGCAGGACGTTCTCGCGATGCTGGCCGCCCGGGCACGCGAGGTGACGGGGCATGAGGCACTGTGCGTATCCGGCGGAGTGGGGTTGAACTGCTCTGCCAACGGCCTGCTGCCCCAACCGGTGTACGTACCCCCGGTTCCGCATGACGCCGGTGTCTCGGTGGGCGCTGCCTGGAGTGTGGCGCCGCCCGCCCGTCCGGGTCGGCCACTGAGCCCTTACCTGGGCCGCACCCTTCTTCGGCGCGACATCGACGACGCACTCGCCGCACGGGACCTGAAGGCTCAGGAGGTGTCCCCGGACGAGGTGGCGCGGCGGTTGCTGGAGGGCCGGATCGGCGCGGTCGTCACCGGCGCCGCAGAAGTTGGCCCGCGGGCTCTGTGCCATCGGTCCATCATCGCGTCCCCTGCCGACGCGGACATGAAGGACCGACTCAACCGCGCCAAGGGACGTGAGCTGTGGCGCCCCCTCGGTCCGGCCGGTCTCGCCCGGTGCGCGGACGCCTTCTGGGCGGACGGGGGCGACCTGCACCGGTACATGGTCGGCGCGAGCCCGTTGAGCGACGCGGGCAAAAGGAAACTGCCCGCGGTCATGCACGTCGACGGTACGGCACGGCCCCAGGTGGTCACCTCTGAGACGGGCCTCATGCACGACGTTCTGGAACGCCTTGATGCCCTCGGCGCTCCGCCGGTCACCGTGAATACCTCGTTCAACCTGCGGGGTGAGCCGGTGGTTGACGACGCGGAGGGCGCGGTGAACTCAGCAATGGCCATCGGCCTCGACTTCCTGGTGCTGGAGGACCGGATGGTCGAGCTGTGAGCCCCGCTGCGCAGACGTCCGGCCGCCGGGCGGACGAGCACCCGAGCGACACGGTGATCTCGGCGGTCGGCCTCACCAAGACATTCCGCACCCTTGCGCGGCGCCCAGGCCGGTGGAGCGCGCTGAAATCGCTGGCCGCTCCCCGCTACGCATCCCTCACCGCAGTACGCGACGTGTCCCTGGCTGTGCGTCGCGGGGAACTCCTCGCGCTGCTTGGCCCGAACGGCGCGGGCAAGTCCACCACCATCAAGATGCTCACCGGCATTCTCGTGCCCAGCGCCGGCAGTGTGCGGGTGAACGGGCTCGTGCCGCACCGCGAACGGGAACTCAACGCCCGCAATATCGGCGCCGTCTTCGGCCAGCGCAGCCAACTCTGGTGGGACCTTCCGGCCCGCGAGTCCCTGTCCATCCTGCGCGACATCTACGGAGTGGACACGGCGACCTACCGCGCGCGCCTGGAGGAGTTCGACGGCCTGCTGCACCTGTCCGAGTTCTGGGACACCCGCGTACGCCACCTCTCCCTCGGCCAACGGGTCCGCTGCGACCTGGCCTGTGCCCTGTTGCACGACCCCGCCGTCGTCTTCCTGGACGAACCGACCATCGGCATGGACGTCGAGGTGAAGGAACAGGTACGGAGGTTTCTGCGCCACCAGGTCCAGGAGCGCGGCCGTAGCGTCCTGTTGACCACCCACGACGTGAGCGAGGTCGAACGCCTCGCACACCACGTCGTTCTGGTCAACCACGGACGGGTCGTCTTCGACGGGGACCTGCCCGGCCTGCGGGCCCGATTCGGCAGTTCCTGGCAGGTGAGCGTCACGCTCGCGGACCCGGTGGCGGTGCAGCCGCCGGAAGGGGTCCGAGTGCTGCGCCGCGACGGTCCTCGGGTCGTCTTCGGACCAGCCGTGGCGCACGGGGAACCTGGGCAGGGGCAGGCGCCGTGCACCGCTCAGGAAGCGCTGCGGTCGATCATCGGCACCCACGCCGTCACGGACGTCTCACTCACGGAGAACGATCTGGAGGACGTCATACGGCTCGCCTACCAGGAGAAGGACAACAGCCCTCCCGCAGGAGCAGGCCATCCGGACGACGCGCGCGGTTCGGTGGACGGCCGTGCCGGACACGCGGCTGCGTGAGCCATGGGTCCGCTCACCACCTCCGCCCACGTCGCCGGCCGGCCCGACCTGCGCCCCCGTCCCTGGCGAGCGGCCCGGATCACCCCGCTCGCCGAACTGCTGCAGCCCGGCAGGCTCGCCGCGACCGCAATCCGGCTGGTCACCCAGATCGTCCTGGTCGCCGCGCTCTGGAGCGCGCTGTACACCACGAAGGGCACGAGCGCGGGATTTGACCGGGACCAAGCGGTGACCTACGCGGTGCTCGCCGTGCTGATCACCTCCGTCCGGACACTGGACCGGCAGGCTGGACGGGACACCGTCCTGTTGCACGTGGCGACCGGGAACATCGTGTACTGGCTGCTGCGGCCGGTCCCGCCCTGGAAGTACCACCTCATCAGGACGGTGGGCGATCAGGCCTACGGCCTGCTGTGGGCCAGCGGCGGGTATCTGGCCTGCCTTGGCACCGGGTTGATCGACGCCCCCGCCTCCCCCGCGGCAGGGGCGGTGTCCGCGGTGAGTCTGCTGCTCGGACAAGTGATCCTGTACGAACTCACCCTGGCCACCGACCTTCTCTGCTTCTGGACGGTGATGAACACCAATGCGGTGCGTGTTCTGCAGTTCATCCAGGACCTGCTCTCCGGTGCCTTCGCTCCGCTGTGGTTCTTCCCCGACTGGGTCGTCACCCTCAGCTACTTCCTTCCGTTCCAAGGGGTGCTCAACGTGCCGTTGTCCCTGTACGTGGGGAGGCTGCCCGCGTCCGCGGCACCGGTTCAGCTCCTGATCCAACTGGCCTGGTGCGCGGCACTCGCTGTGGGCATGCGGGCGTTGTGGCGTTCCGCGGCGGCTCGGATCACTGTGCAGGGAGGCTGAGATGTCCCTTCGTCCCAGGACCCGGGGCGTCACGGCGAACACCCGGTCGGCGTCCTGGCGCGTCGCAGTCCGGATCACCGCCCTCAGCGTGCGGGCCCAGTTGGAGTACCGGATGGACTTCCTTCTGGGACTGCTCGTCGGGATCTTCTGGCAGACGTCGGTGCTCGCCTTCGCCTCGGTCCTGCTGCTCCGATTTCCCGGCATGGGCGGCTGGCCGGTCGGCGACGTCCTCCTCATCGTGGCGATGAGACTCCTCAGCCATGGGCTGTACGTCATGATCTTCACCAACGTCAACGACCTCGGACTGATCGTGCAGCAGGGGCGCTTTGACGGCTTCCTGCTCCGTCCCATGCCCGTCTACCGGCAGGTGCTCCTTCACCGGTTCAACGTGAACGCCTTCGGAGACCTCTGTGTGGCCGGCACCCTCTTCGCTGCGGCGCTGTCCCAACTGGCCGTGGACTGGACGGCTGCCAAAGCCGCGTACCTCGCGGCGGCCGTGCTCGGCGGGACGCTGATGGAGGCCGCCGTCCAGACAGCGCTCGCCTGCGCGGCGCTACGGGCCGCCACCGCCCGCACCTGGAGCCAGTGGCTGGACGAGTTGACCACCACCTTCGGTAACTACCCCCTGCACATCCTGCCCACAGTGGTCCAGGCCGTTTTCACTTACGTGTTGCCGATCGCCTTCATCGCCTACCTTCCCGCTGCGGTGCTCACCGGGCACGGCCTGGCCCCCTGGATCCCTCGCCCCCTGGCCGTGGTGTCCCCCTTGATCGGTCTGGTCGCCTTCGTCGCCGCGCGCAGGCTCTGGTCGGCGAGCCTGCGCCTCTACCAGGGGGTCGGGGGCTTTTGACGCGGCGGGCACCACATTCCGGAGGAAACACCGTGAGAAGTCTCTACGTCAGTTATCTGTGGCCCTGGGGCCTGCCCACCGGCGGCCGCCGCCGCATGGCCGTCACTGCCGACGCCCTGGCCGGGCTCGGCCCTGTCGACCTCTTCGTGATCGGCCCGGCAGAGCCTCCCGGCCCCCCGCCCCCCGACACCCCCTTCACGCGCGTCGCCGCCAGTATCGACCCCCCGAGCGGCCGAGCACGCACCGCCATGGCGGCCCTCACCCGCGGCACCGTCGCCCACAGCGCCGTCCCGGAGCGGCGCCGTGCCTGCGCGCGCCTGGCACGATGGTCCGCGGACACAGCCTATGACCTCGTCTGGTTCGGCAGCGAAGCTCTGTGGCTGCGCACCCGCGGCGTCGTCCCGGCCCCCTGCGTGATCGACGTGGACGACCTGCACGACGACGTCCACACCCACTGGCTGCGACTCGGCATCACCGAGGACGGCCGCCGACTGAGCCTGTTCCGTCGTGTGGAGGCCCGGCGCGGTGTCCGCTGGTGGCGTTCGGTGCACGCGAGGGCTGCCCGCGAAGCCGACGCCCTGGTCTTCGCCAGCGACGCCGACCGTGTCCGGATACCGGTCGGCAAGGCGATTTCCATGACCCTGCCAAACACCTATCCAATGCCCGTCCCGGCCCCCGTCCTCCCTCACTCCGGCGGCCACCCGCCGACGCTGCTGCTGCAGGGACTGCTCACCTATCGCCCCAATGTGGACGCCGCGTTGTGGCTCGTCCAGGAGATACTGCCGTTCATCCACGCGCGGCGCCCCGACGTCCGCGTCGTGCTGGGCGGCCGGGCCGCAGCGGAAGTGCGCCGGCTCGCCGACCACCCCCACGTCGAGGTGACGGGTTTCGTACCCGACATGGCCGAGTTGCTGCGTCGCGCCGACCTGGTGGTCGTGCCGCTGCGGGTGGGGGGTGGCACCAGGATCAAGATCCTTGAGGCCTTCGCCCACAGGATCCCTGTGGTCTCGACCCGGACCGGGGTCGAGGGGATCGACGTCAGGGCCGGTGAACACATCGAACTCGCCGACGACCCCGAGACCTTCGCTGCCGCCTGCTTGAGAGTGCTGGCCGATCCGGAACGGGCCCGGCGCATGGCCGATGCGGCACACCGCCTTTACCTCGACCGGCACCGGACGGAACACGGCACCGCGCAGGTGCACGCCGCCGTCCGCGCGGTGACAGGCACGGCCTGCACGGAGCGGGCACGCTGAGCCGACGGCGCGCTCCGCACCACGAACGGACTGAGGCGGATCGCGCCACCCGGCCTCACCGCACCGGCCCAGGAAGCCGTTGTCCACGACAAGCCGGGGAGTGCGAACCAACAGCGGATCTGCTGATCGAGAAGGAGACGCCAAGTGACGTAGCTGAGTGTGAAGGTGGAGTCGGCGGTGGCTGGCGGACAGGCGGCTGGCGTGCCGGGTGCCGGCACCGAGGCAGTTGATCGCGATGCTGGGTGGCCCGGGCCGGAGAGAGGGTCTCCGGCTGACCGGTGCCGGCCCGTCGGGGTCAAGGCGCCCCGGGACGTGTCCGGCACGTGCGAGCCGCGGATCGTGCGCGAGCGGCAGCGTCGCCTGACCGCCGTCGACCAGGCATGCCGCATGCTCCGGCTGCCCACCATCCGCTCCCAGTTCCCCGACCTCGCCGAGACCGCGAGCCGCGAGCAGATGTCTTACCTCGGCTTCCTCGCCGAGTTCCTCCTGGCCGAGTGCGACGACCGGGCCCGCCGCCGCTCCGAGCGCCGCATCAAGGCGGCAGGCTTCCCCCGCGACAAGTCGCTGCGGAAGTTCGACTTCGAGGCCAACCCCAACATCGACGCAGCCATGATCCATACCCTCGCCAAGTGCGAATGGATCAAGAAGGGTCTGCCTCTCTGCCTCATCGGCGACTCCGGCACCGGCAAGTCCCACCTGCTGATCGCGCTCGGTACCGAAGCCGCGATGGCCGGCTACCGAGCCAAGTACGTCCTGGCGACGAAGCTGGTCAACGAGTTGGTCGAAGCCGCCGACGAGAAGCAGTTGATCAAGACCATCGCCCGCTACGGCCGAGTCGACCTGCTCTGCATCGATGAACTCGGCTACATGGAACTCGACCGTCGCGGCGCCGAACTCCTCTTCCAGGTCCTGACCGAACGCGAGGAGAAGAACAGCGTCGCCATCGCCTCCAACGAGTCCTTCAGCGGTTGGACCAAGACCTTCACCGACCCCCGCCTCTGCGCGGCCATCGTCGACCGCCTCATCTTCGGCGGCAACATCATCGAGACCGGCACCGACTCCTACCGTCTCGCCACCACTCGCGCCCGCGCTGAGCAGCGGGCCGTCGGCTGAACCGGACGCTGGAGTATCTGCAGGGCAACGTCGGCGACCTACCCCTGGCGCAGAAATTCCCGCAGGTCCGCAGCTACAGCCGTCATCCCTTCACAGGCTTCGATCACGGTCGTCACCGTGCACTTCCAGTCACCGGGAGAGAAGCCGGACCGAAGCGTCCAGTCCAGATACACATGACCACCCGAGCCGAAGGTCGCCGTCACGACCAGGTGGTTGTTGATCCATGTCCGCTCTCCCTCCCAGCCACGGAAGTCTCGGGCGAGGCCGTCGAAGAACTCGCTCAGGTCATCCCAGACGGTGACGGTCACGTTCTCGAGCCGTGCACGCACACCATCAGCAACGGCCGGCGCGCTCGGCGAGCAGGCCGACCAGGCGCTGCGGGGTGATGCCCTGGGCGGCGGCATAGGCGCGCAGCCGCCGGGAGGTCTCCACGTCCAGCGGGAAGTCCAGCACCAGCTCGCCGGCACGGTCCTGCCGGGCCCTGTACGACCCGCGCCCCGGGGACCCGGACCGCTGGGACTGGACCGGCGACACTCCCTGACCGTCCCGGGCCGACTCGCCAACCAGCCCGGCTCGGGGCACGCTGGGAGGCGTGAGTAGCGCGCCGATCGTCGTACACCGATCCTCCATCTGGGGCGGCCGGTGGGGGAGATGGGCGACCCGGCCCGCGGCGCGGGCCGCACGGGCGCCTCCCACCCGATGACGGTCAACGAGGCCGTGATCGCCCTGCTGCGCCCGAAGCCGGACCTGTCACAGCTCGCAGGCGAGCCGGCCGACGTCCTCGCCGCCGCCCGCGCTGCGGTCGACGCGCCCGCCGGGTTGGGCACCATCGCCTCCTACGCGACCGAGGTGGCGCTGCCCGCGACGGGCACCTGGGCCAACCCGGGCAGGGGCGGTGCCCAGGCGGACATCGTCGTCACCGCGCCCGAGGACGGGGTGCCGCTGCTGTTCGTGGAGATCGACAACTGCTTCGAGTCTGCTCAGGTCCTCGCCGCGAAGATCGACAAGTACATGCGGTTTGGCCAGCGGAAGGTGAAGGACACCGGCGGCAAGGAGCGGCCGATGTGGCGCACCCGATGGTGGGTGCCCGACGGACGCCACAGCGACCGGCCGCACCCGCCGCTGCTGCTCGTCTGCAACCGGATCGGCCCCCGTAACCCCAACACCGTCATCGCGCAGTTGGCCGAGCTGACCCAGCGGCACTGGAAGGGCACCTGGTACGACGGGGGCTTCCACATGTACGACGGCAAGCTGCCCGTCGTCGTCACCGGCATGAAGCAGCTGAAGGAGCACGGCCCGGCCGGAGCGGTCTTCCGGCGCTTCGGAAGGCCGCACAACCAGACGCTCATCGAGGTGATCGGCAATCCGCGCCGCGAAGCGGCCGACGCCCGCAAGAAGGCCCAGTACGCAGCCCGCCAGCGGGAGCACAAGGAGGAGCTGCGCCGCATCGCCGCACAGCACAAGGCCGAGCGAGAGGCCTGCCGTCCGGTGTGCGCTGGCTGCGGCACCCGGTTCACGGACGAGCGGTGGAAGGCCATCGAACCCGCCGGGTGGGACGCCCCACGCGGGACCCACCCGCACCTGTGCGACGACTGCAAGCAGCGCGCCATCACCGCTGAACACCAAGCCGAGCAAACCGAGCAAGGACACCAACAACAGAACCAGGGCGTACCCGAGCAGAAGGGCTGTGGCTGGCTGTCCCGCTTCCGTACCTGAAGTGACCGGAGTCGCAATGTCGAAAGCCCAGCTTGGGCGCTTGGCGGACGAGCCGATGTCACGAT